>JAEWEW010000207.1 GCA_023389175.1 Pseudomonadota bacterium
TCCACGGTCTCGCGGCGGATGGCGGCCACCGCGCCGGCGGGCAGCGCCGCGCCGCCGGCGGCGCGCTCGGCGTCGATCCGCTCGAGGTGGCGCCGGATCTCGCCCTGGTCGTAGAACGCGGCGAACACCCGGCCCGTGGCCGATTCGAGCAGGGGGAAGACCGAGCCGGGGCCGATGTTGACCATCACCGGTCGCGGCGGCTGCTCCCAGCGTACGACCGTGGGCCCGAACGAGCCCCACACGGACAGGGCGACGGTGTGGTTGGTGCGCCGGCAGAGGGCCAGCGCCGCCTCCGAGGCGATCTCGATCGGCTCGATGGTGGAAAGGCAGGAGAGGCTGAAATCCAGCGCAGCGGGACCGGTCGAGTAGAGGCCGCTTTCCGGGTGCTGCGCCGCGTATCCGGATCGGACCAGGCTCGCGAGGTACCGGTGCGCCTTGGCGGGCAGCATGCCGGCGTGCGCGGCGAGCTCCGTGATCTTCATCGGCCGGCGCTGGTGCGCGAGCAGCGACAGCAGCCGCAGCCCGACCTCGAAGGACTGCACGCCGCCGTTGCGCCTGGGGGAGGCGCCCGCCTTCTTCGCGCGGGCGGGCGCGCCGGGCCGCGGAGAGCGTCCCGGTGCTGCCCGCCGGGGATCGGTTGAGCCTGTGGGCCTCGGCATGCGGCGTATCCTCCCTCGTGGCGATGCATTATGCGGCGCATGCTAGGATTTACGCCATACGGAAACAGTTTACGCGGGCGCTGCCCCTGCCGTGGAGGCGAGGATGCTGACTGGAGACATGCTCAGGCGCTCGGCAGAGCGCTTTCCGGAGAAGCCGGCCATCATCGGCGTCGGCCGCACGCTCTCCTACCGGGCGCTGGATGCGGCATCCAACCGCTTCGCCCGGGCATTGCGCGCCACCGGATCCGGCGACGGCGCGAAGGTCGCGATCCTGTCGCGCAACCTGCCGGAATACGGCATCGTGTTCTTCGGCGCGGCCCGTTCGGGGCTGGTGCTGGTCAACGTGTCGATCCAGTACGCAGCGGACGAGCTGGAGTACGTGCTCGGGAAGTCGGACAGCGAGATCGTGGTCGTCGACGGCCAGCTGGCCGCCAAGGCGGCCGCGGTGCTGCCGCGCTGCCCCCGGATCCGGGCCGTCGTCGTGATCGGGGAGCCGCAGGCGCCGCTGCCCGGCGCCGTCGCTTTCGAGTCGTTCCTTGCCGGCCAGCCGGAGGATCCGCTGGATCTAGCGCTCGAGGAGACCGCCGCCTTCTGCATGACCTACACCGGCGGCACCACCGGCCGCCCCAAGGGCGTCCTCTGCAGCCACCGCAACCGCGCGACCACCGCCCACACCGTGGTCGTGGAGGAGGCGCTGGACGAGCGCGACGTGGTGGCCATCGTTACGCCGCTCTTTCACGTCGCCGCGCTCAACATCATGTTCCAGCCGGCGGTCCTCGTGGGTGCCACCTGCGTCTTCGTGACGCCCTGGTCCGTGGAAGGCTTCATGGAAGCCTGCGCGCGGGAGCGCATCACCGCGGCCTTCATGGTGCCGACCCAGGCCAACATGCTCGTATCGCATCCCGGCTTCGACGCCGCGAGGCTGGCTACCTGGCGCAAGCTCTCCTTCGCCGGTGCGCCGATGCCCGACTGGGTGCAGCGCGAGCTCAAGGCGCGGCTGCCGGACCTGCTCCTCACCCAGATCTACGGGCAGTCCGAGGTCGGCGTGCTGACCTCGCTGCGCGACTGGTACCTGCCCGCGAAGCTCGGCTCCGTGGGCCGGCAGGCCTACAACGTCGACGTGAAGCTCTTCCGGACCGACGGCGTCGAGGCCGCGCCCGGGGAGCCGGGCGAGATCGCCAGCCGCGGCGACAACGTGATGATGGAGTACTACAAGGAGCCGGAGCAGACCGCGGCGGTGTTCCGCCTCGGCGGCGGATGGCTGCTCACCGGCGACGTGGGCGTGCGCGACGAGGAGGGCTTCATCACCCTGATCGACCGCGCCAAGGACATGCTGATCTCCGGCGGCGAGAACGTCTATCCGAAGGAGATCGAGGACGTGATCTACGGCATGGACGAGGTTGCCGAGTGCGCGGTGTTCGGCGTACCCGACAGGAAGTGGGGGGAGGTGCCGGCTGCCTATATCATGCTGAAGCCGGGAGCGAGCCTCGATCCCGAGGCGGTGGTCGCGCGGTGCCAGCAGCGCCTGGCCGAGTTCAAGCGGCCGCGCGTCGTGAAGATCGTGACCGAGTTTCCCAAGACGCCGATCGGCAAGATCCAGAAGAACCTGCTTCGCGAGCCGTACTGGCAGGGCCAGGGCAAGAAGATTTGACGTGGACCGGGGCATGCGCGCCCCTACCGTAGAGGAGATCGAAGTGTCGCAACGAGAAGCAGCCGTCCAGGCAACGAAGCATCCGGCCGGTCCGGTCGGCGGCCGCCGTCGCGCCGTGGGCGGCATCGTCGCGGGCGCCGCCGCCGCCACCTTTCCGGCGATCGTGCGGGCGCAGGCGAAGATCCAGCTGAAGCTGAGCCACTACCTGCCGGCCTCGCATGGCCTGCATACGGACTTCATGGAGCCCTGGGCCCGCGAGGTGGAGTCGAAGACCGGCGGCGCGGTCGCCTTCCAGATCTCGCCCGGCACCTCGGCGCTTGGACAGGCGCAGAACCAGCTCGATCAGGTTCGCAACGGCATCGTCGACGTCGCCTTCGGCCTTTGCGGGCTGCCCCGCGGCCGGATGACCGCGAGCACCATCGTCGAGATGCCGCTTCTCGTGCGCCGGGCCGAGGCCGGCTCCCGCGCGCTCTGGAACCTGCATGCCAGCATGTTCCCGAAGGACTATGCCGGCGTGAAGCCGCTCGTGCTGATGACGCACAACGGCGGCCTCATCCACACCCGGGACCGCCAGGTGGCCCGGCCGGAGGACCTGCGCGGGCTTCGCATCCGCACGCCTTCGCCCACCATCTCCATGATGCTGGAGTTCCTCGGCGCGAGCCCGGTCGGGATGCCGCCCGGACAGGTCTACGAGAACATGCAGCGCGGCGTGCTGGACGGCGCCGCGTTCCCCTGGGATCCGGTCCGCGCCTTCAAGCTCGGCGAGGTCAGCAAGTACCACTGCGAGGTCGGCCTCTACACCGCCGCCTTCTGGTTCTGCATGAACGACCGCAAGTACAAGCAGCTTCCGGCGGATGTCCGCAAGGTCATCGACCAGACCTCCGGCGAGGCGCTGCTGCGCAAGATCCAGGGTTGGTGGGACAAGTGGGACGAAGCCGGCAAGGCCACGGCGGTCGAGCGCGGCAACACCATCACCGTGGTCGACAAGGCCGGCCGGGAAGAATGGGAGCGGTCGCTGGTGCAGCTGCAGAACAAGGCGATGATCGACTTCGAGAAGCAGGGCGTGGCCAAGGCACGGGACATCTACATCGCCATGCAGCGCGAAGTGGCAAAGATCGAGCGCAGCTGAGCGATCCGGGGACTGGGAGGGGCGAGGAAGGGGCCGGCATGCGCAACGAAGGCCTGATGCACCGGATCTGCAAGGCCTGCGCCGCCCTGGGCGTGGTGCTGCTGCTCGCCTGCGCGCTGGTCACCGTGGCGGATGTCGTCTGCCGCCGCACCATCAACTGGTCCATCCCCGGACTGGTCGACCTGACCCAGCTGCTCATCATGAGCAGCGTCTTTCTCTGCATTCCCTTCGCCTTCGAGCGGCGGGCCAACGTGGAGGTGGACCTGCTCTTCGTCCGCCTGCCGCGCGCGGTCCGGTCCGCGCTCGCCGTGCTGTGGCCGCTGCTCGGCGCCGCCTTCCTGCTCGCCGCCGCCTGGCATGCCGGCAAGGCAGCGGGCCAGGTGATCGAGTACGGCGAGACCTCCCCGACGCTCAACGTTCCGATGATCGGGTACTGGATTCCGGTGCTCTTCGGGACGATCCTCGCTGCCATCGTCTGCCTCGTCCACGTGCTGCGGCCCGCCGCCGCCGCCGAGGCCGGCGCGGCGGCTTCCTCCAATCCATCCTCGCCGTGACCATGATCGAACGCTACGCACACTACAAGACGCTGAACTTCGCCGAGCATCCGGAGGGCGTGCTCGAGGTGATCATGGGCGGCCCCGGCAAGCTGGCCACCGCCGATCACACCGGCCACCGCGAGCTCGCGCAGGTCTGGCGGGACATCGGCGACGATCCCGACGTGCGAGCGGTGGTGCTGCGCGGCGAGGGCAAGGGCTTCTCGGCCGGGGGCGACTTCGGCCTGGTGGAGGACATGGCCCGAGACTTCAACGTGCGCAGCCGGGTCTGGCGTGAGGCGCGCGACCTGGTCTACAACGTGATCAATTGCGACAAGCCGATCGTCTCCGCGATGCACGGGCCGGCGGTCGGCGCCGGCCTGGTGGCCGGCCTTCTCGCGGACATCCCGATCGCCGCCCGGGACGCGCGCATCGTCGACGGCCACACACGGCTGGGTGTCGCGGCCGGGGACCACGCCGCGATCATCTGGCCGCTGCTTTGCGGCATGGCCAAGGCCAAGTACTACCTGCTGCTCTGCGAACCGGTGTCCGGGGAGGAAGCCGAGCGCATCGGCCTCGTGGCCCGTTGCGTCGAGGCGGACCAGCTGCGCGACACCGCGCTGCAGATCGCCACCCGCCTCGCCACCGGGTCCGCAACTGCCATCCGCTGGACCAAGTACGCGCTCAACAACTGGCTGCGCATGATGGGCCCCACCTTCGATACCTCGCTCGCAGTGGAGTTCATGGGCTTCGCCGGGCCGGACGTCCGCGAGGGCGTGGCGAGCCTGCGCGAGCGTCGCCCGCCCAACTTCACCAAGGACGCACCGTTCTGATCTCGCTGCCGCTCATGGGAGCGGCCGGCTTCGTGCTGGTCGTCCTGCTGGTGATGCTGCGCCTGCCGGTCGCGATCGCGATGGGCTGCGTCGGGTATGTCGGCCTCACCCTCACGGCGGGACCCGAGACCTCGGGCTTCATGCTCGGGCGCACCACCTTCGAGGCGGTGTTCCCCTATTCGCTGTCGATCGTGCCGCTCTTCATCATGATGGGCGTATTCGCCGGCCACGCCGGCCTGTCGCAGTCGCTCTACGGCTTCGTTGCCACCCTGGTCGGCCACTTCCGCGGCGGCCTGGCCATGGCGACGGTCGGCGGCTGCGCGATCTTCGGCGCGGTGAGCGGCTCGGGCATCGCGACGACCGCCACCATGGGCCGGGTGGCGCTGCCGGAGATGCGGCGCCATGGGTATGCGGACTCGCTCGCCTGCGCGACCATTGCCGCCGGCGGCACCCTCGGCGTGATGATCCCGCCCTCCATCCTCTTCGTCGTCTACGGGCTTGCCACCGAGCAGTCGATCGGCCGGCTGTTCCTCTCCGGCGTGCTGCCGGGCATCCTGGGCATGCTGCTCTATGCCGGCGCGGTCGCCTGGTCGGTGCGGCGCGGCGCCGACGTGGGACCGGCCGGGCCGCGCCACGACTGGATGCAGCGGCTGCGCGGTCTCGCCGACATCTGGCAGATCGTGGTGCTGTTCGGCCTGGTGCTGGGCGGCATGTACCTGGGCTGGTTCTCGCCGACCGAGGCGGCGGCGGTCGGCGCGGCCGGCGCGCTCGCGCTCGCCGCGCTGTCCGGGCGCCTGACTCGCCGTGTGATCCACGACGGCGTCGCGGAGACCGCGCTCACCAGCGGCATGATCTTCATGATCCTCATCGGCGCCGGCATCTTCAATGCCTTCATCGAATCCACCGGCATGACCGACGAGCTGATTGCCCTGGTCAACGCGCTGGAGCTCAATCGCTGGTGGGTGATGGCAGTGTTGATGCTGACCTACATCGTGCTTGGCGCGCTGATGGACGAGCTGTCGATGATCCTGCTCACCGTCGGCCCGGTGTTCCAGCTCATAACCGCGCTCGACTTCGACCCGATCTGGTTCGGCGTGATGCTGGTGACCGTCTGCGAGATCGGGATGATCCTGCCGCCGGTCGGCATCAACCTGTTCGTCATCCAGGGCATCGCCCGCGTCCCGCTCGGCACGGTGATCCGCGGGATCGCGCCGTTCGCCGCGATGGACATGCTCCGTCTCTTCCTGTTGTGCATCTTCCCCTGGCTCGCCACCTGGCTGCCGTCCCGGATGATCTGAGCCGAGGGGCTTCGCCAGCGCCTTATCGCACCGGCCCGACCTGACGCGGCAGCAGGAGGAGTGCAGCGAACGCGCTCAGGCCGATCACCGCCGAGATCCACAGCGAGCCGGCACCCCAGCGATCCAGGCACAGCCCGAAGAGGTACGGGGCGGCGGCCTGCGCCATGCGGGCGGGCAGCGTGAGCAGGCCCTGTCGCCGTCCGTAGCCTTGCGCCCCGAAGATGACGAGCGGCAGCGTGCCCTTGGCGATCGTGAGGATGCCGTTGCCGGCGCCGTGCAGGATGGCGAAGACGGCTGCCGGCGCACTGCCCGCCAGCAGGAGGGCGGCACCCAGCGGATGCGTGAGCGCCGCGAGCGCCGCCGACCAGCGTGGATGGACCCGCCCCAGCAGGCCGAACTCGAGCAGGCGCGCGGCCACCTGGGCCGGGCCGACCATCGCCCCGGCCGCGACCGCGACCGCGAGCGTGGCCCCGGCCATCTCCAGCACCCGGGGCAGGTGCGCCGCCATGGCGGTGCTGATGAACCAGGTCGCGGCGAACACGTAGGCGAGCAGCGCAGTGGTGAGGCCGGCGCGCGGCGAAGACCGGTCGATCGGCTGCACCGCTGTGCTTGACGGAGTCGCCGCGGCCTCGCCCGCTGCGCCTGCCGGGTTAGGCGCAGCGGCAGCCGGCAACCCGGGCGTCGGCTCGGGCGGGGGCATCGTGGCCGTCGGCAGGGCCGGTGCCTTCGGCAGCGAAAGGTTGAGCGGGAGCCCGACCATCAGGTGCAGCGCAGCCCAGGTGAAGCAGGCGGAGCGCCAGCCGAAACTCGCCTCCAGCAGGCTGGTGAGCGGCCAGCCGACCGTGCTGGCGAAGCCGGCGATCAGCGTGATGCCGGTGATTGCTGGCCGCGATTGCGTGCCATGCAGGCGAACCAGTGCCGCGAAGGCTGCTTCGTAGAGGCCGCTGCCCATGCCGATGCCCATGATCAGCCAGCCACAGACCAGACCGACCGGCCCGGTGGCCAGTCCGAGCGCGGCCAGCCCGGCGGCGAAGACGAGGCTGGTCAGCGCCAGCACCGGCCGGCCGCCCCAGTGGTCGATTGCCCGGCCGGCCTGCGGGCCGAGGAGCGCAGACACCACGAGGGCCGCCGAGAAGGCGGCATAGACGGTCGGCACCGACACGCCGGTGCTTGCCGCCATCGGCGCCGCGACCATTGCAGGAAGGTAGTAGCTGGAGGCCCAGGCGAGCGTCTGTGCGGTCCCGAGCCTCGCGACGGTCCAACCTTGGGGTGCCGGCGAAGTCGGGGCGCGATTCATCGGCGGCGATTATGAACGACAATGTTGCCTTTCCGGCGTCCGGAACCACCTTGGTTCAAGGCCGCATGGCCGGCCACGCAACGCCTCCTCAGCATCACCCCCATGGCAACCGAGCAGATCCTCCACGAAGTGCGGCGAAGACGCACCTTCGCCATCATCTCCCACCCGGACGCCGGGAAAACCACCCTCACCGAGAAGCTCCTGCTCTACGCCGGCGCGATCCAGATCGCGGGGAGCGTCAAGGCGCGCAAGGCGAGCCGCCATGCCACCTCGGACTGGATGGAGATCGAGAAGCAGCGCGGCATCTCGGTCGCGAGCTCGGTCATGCAGATGGAGTACCGCGACTGCGTGATCAACCTGCTGGACACCCCCGGCCACCAGGACTTCTCCGAGGACACCTACCGGGTGCTCACGGCGGTCGATGCGGCGCTGATGGTGATCGACGCGGCCAACGGCGTGGAGGCGCAGACGCTGCGGCTGCTCGCGGTCTGCCGCGCGCGCAACACGCCGATCATCACCTTCATCAACAAGATGGACCGCGAGGTGCGCGAGCCGCTCGTCATCCTCGACGAGATCGAGTCGGTGCTCGGCATGCCGACCATCCCGTTCTCCTGGCCGATCGGCATGGGCAAACGCTTCGGCGGCGTGTTCGACCTGACCCGGGATCGCATGCGGGTCTTCCGGCCTGGCGCGGACCGGGCCGGCGACGACGACCGCGACGACGAGCTGCTCGCCGGTCTCGACAACCCGCAGGCATTGCAACGCTTCGGCGCGGCCTTCGAGCAGGCGCGCGAGGAGATCGAGCTGGTCCGCGGCGCCTCGCCGCCGTTCGATGCCGGCGCCTTCCGGCAAGGCGAGCAGACGCCGGTGTTCTTCGGGTCGGCCATCAACAACTTCGGCGTTCGGGAGGTGCTGGACGCGCTGGTGGACCTGGCGCCGTCGCCCGGTCCGCGCAAGGCGCTGCAGCGGGAGGTGCTGCCGACCGAGCCGAGCGTGAGCGGCGTGGTCTTCAAGATCCAGGCCAACATGGACCCGGCGCACCGTGACCGGATCGCGTTCGTGCGCATCTGCTCCGGGCGCTTCGTGCGCGGCATGCGCCTTTCGGTGTGCCGCAACGGCAAGGCGATCAAGACCAACAGCGTCATGTCGTTCCTGTCGCAGCGGCGCGACCTGCTCGAGGACGCCTATCCAGGCGACATCATCGGCATTCCCAACCACGGCCTGCTCCAGTTGGGAGACACCCTGAGCGAGGGCGAGAAGCTGCAGTACACCGGCCTGCCGTTCTTCGCTCCGGAAATCTTCCAGACCGTCGAGCTGGTGGATCCGATGCGCAGCAAGCAGCTGCGGGTCGGCCTCACCCAGCTCGGCGAGGAAGGCGCGATCCAGGTCTTCCGGCCGCATGTCGGCGGCGCGCTGATCCTTGGCGCCATCGGCCAGCTGCAGTTCGAGGTGGTCGCGCACCGGCTGGAGCACGAATACGGCGTCAAGGCACGGTTCGCGCCGGCGCGCTACCAGATGGCCCGCTGGGTCACCTCCGATGATCCGGTCGAGCTGCGGCGGTTCATCGAGGCCAACTCGCATCGCATCGCCTACGATTCGGTCGACGCCCCGACGTTCCTCGTGGCCTACCGGACCGACCTCGCGGTGGCCGAAGAGCGGTGGAAGAAGCTGCGTTTCCACGCGCTGCGCGAGCACGCCGGGCTGGTGTTCCACCAGCAGGCGGCGTAGGGTAGCGGAAACACGAGGAGCCGCCCATGTCGCCAGGTCGTGCCGTGTCGAGAGCGGGATCCGGAGCGCGAACCGCCGGCGGCGGCGGTGCCGGGGCGGCGCCGGCCGGCCGGTGGGCCCGGGGAATCGCCGTTGGCATGGTCGCCGCGATGGTCGTCGCCGTCGCGTCTTACGCGCCGAACGGTGGCGCTGCAGAGAAGGCGTTCGTCATCCCGCCGCCCGCCGTGGACCTTGCCGATGTCCCGGCGGCGAGCGGTGCCGCGGCCACCGCGCCGGCCACCGCGGCGCCCGCGGACGGCCATCAGTTTGCCGTCTTCGCCGGCGGCTGCTTCTGGGGTGTCCAGGCGGTCTTCCAGCACACGCGCGGCGTGCTGCAGGCGGTGTCCGGTTACGCCGGCGGCACGGCGGATACGGCGCGCTACGACCTGGTCTCCCACGGGGCCACCGACCATGCCGAGGCGGTCCTGGTGACCTTCGATCCGGCGCAGGTGACCTACGGCCAGCTGCTCCATGTCTTCTTTTCGGTGGTCCACGACCCGACCCAGCTCGACCGGCAGGGGCCGGACGTCGGCCGCCACTATCGCTCGGCGCTGTTCCCGGCGGACGAGGCGCAGAAGGCGGTCGCCGCCCGGTACATCGAGCAGCTCGACGCCGCGCGCGCCTTTCCGGGGGGTCGGATCGTTACGCGGCTGGAGCCCCGGGCCGGGTTCTTTCCGGCGGAGGACTATCACCAGGACTATGCGACCCGGCATCCGGACCAGCCCTACATCGCCACCTTCGACCTGCCGAAGATCGCGCATCTCGAGAAGCTGTTCCCGGAGCGGTTCCGCCGGGAACCCAGCCTGGTGGATCCGCGGAACGCCCGGCCGCGCCCTTGAGCGCCAGGCGGCCGGGTGGCCGCGATCGACTCGCCGGACTCGCCAGGGCAGCCTGGCTCAGCTGTCCTTGCGGGAATTGAAGACCGAGACGAACTCCGGCAGGCGCTCGAAGTCGCCCGGCACCAGATAGTCCAGCGCGGTCGCGACATCCTGCGTCTCCCCGGCGGCATGCTGCAGCCGTGCGGCGACGATCGGTGCGGCGCCGACCGTGACGCCGGCGGTGAAGAGCGCGTGCGCCACCAGGGTCGAGCAGATGGCGCGGGTCGGGTCGGCCCGGCGCATCCTGGGGCTCAACCAGCGGCCCAGCGGCGAGGGAGCGAACAGCATCAGGCGGGCAAGCGCGATGACATGGTCGAGGTCGTAGCGCAGGCCGACCCGGGCGAGCAGGTAGTCGATCAGCTCCTGGCGCGAAGACTCCGGCAGGCGGCTGGCCCGGACCACCTGGATGTCGTGGTCGGCCAGCTCCGCGAGCGTGACCATTCGCACCCCCGCCTCCACGTCCGCCTCGACGATGCAGTGGGCCGGATCGGCATGGTGACCCGGACCGACGTAGATGGCGACATGCGACCAGGTCGATTGCGTCAGCCTGCAGACCAGGGAAGCGAAGCGGGTCCGCCCGGCGACCAGGATGACGTCGCCCGGTTGCAGCAGATCGGCCAGCTCGTGGCGGCGCTGGGTGACGGCGGCCCCGGGGGCCGGCGCCACGAGGAAGTTGACCAGGGAGCGGTAGAGCGCTTGCCGAAAGAAGTGGATCGGTTTCATCAGCTTCTCCTCTTGCCGTCCTGCCGACCGCTTCACCTCGCGCGACCGTGGCTTCCCTCCGAAGAGGCTAGTCGGCTCGCCTGCGGTCCGGGCATGAGGTAAGTCACGCGCTGCCTGCTGCTGGTTCACTTTCCGTCTCTCCGATGTCGCCGGCGACAGCGCGTCCGGGCACGCGGCTGCCCGCGCGGAGGGCAGACCGCGTCCTGCCGGTCGCTTCCGGCTGTTCCTCTGTCCAGGGGGGCCCGGCCATGGACGGTGTCCATGGACCGGAAGGAGGCGGCGGGGGGCGCGTTGGAGGCCGCGCCCGCGCCGCCGGGATCAGTTGGCTTTCTTGCTGGTGTCGCGGAAGGCGTTCTCGCTCTCGGCCATCAGCGTCCTGCCGCGCGAGATCAGGTTGTCGCCCTCGGCGATCTGCTGCTGGCCCTTCTCGACCTGCTCGTTACCCGCCTGCTTCACCTTCTCGCCCTGGGCAACCAGGTCGTTGCCCTTCTTCCACTGCTTGCTGATGTCCTCGATGCTGGCGGCGTGCTGCTTCATCTTGTCGCCGTCCGGCGAGGTGCTCGCGCAACCCGTGGACAGCACGGCTGCCACCGCCATCATTCCCAGCGTCACTCGGATCTTCTTCATCGTCTGTACTCCCTCGAAGTGTTGCGCGGCTCAGGCCGTCTCGGATGGATCGGGCCGTCGCCACAGCGAGCATTCTTCGGGAGCGAGCCGGCATGTCCGCAGCGCACGCCATCAGCGGCCGCCGTCGACGGACGGATGGCGACACGGTCGATTGGGCGGCCCACACTTCGTAAGAAAGTGCTTCGATGTATCAGCGGTCGACACATTCCAGCGCGAGCCGGCGCATGAACCAGACGCCGATCACCGGGCCGATCGCTAGCCACGGCAGCACCCATTCGAACGGGTTGTGACGCAGAGCGGCGGCAACCAGCTGGATCGAGACGATGCTGATCGCGAAGCCGATGCAGTTCACCAGCGTGAGCACGCTGCCCACCACCTGCGCCGGCGCGTTGCGCGCGGTCAGCGCGCTGAACTGGGGAGAATCGCCCGACACCGTCGTGCCCCAGACGAGCATCCAGCCGACGAAGAGCAGCCATGGTGCCGACAGCAGCCACGGCGAGAGCAGGCAGCAGGCCGCGCTGGTCGCGAGCTGGATCGTTGCCACCGCGCCGCTGCCGAAGCGCCCGGCCAGCATTCCGCCCACCGCGCAGCCAAACGCGCCCGCGGCGATCACCGCGAAGCTCAGCCAGGAGACGAGCGGCGTCGCCTCCTGCTCGAGGTAGTGCGCGATCACCAGCGGCACCACCATCAGCATTCCGTACAGCTCCCACATGTGGCCGAAGTAGCCGAACACCGAAGCGCGCACCCGCGGATCGCGCCAGATGACCGCGAGCGCGCGCGGGTCGATGCGGCCGCTGCGACCGAGGTACGGTCCATCCGGAACTAGGAACCACATCAGGAGACCGCCGCCCACCGCGAGCGCCGAGAGCATCAGGATCACTCCCTCCCACGGCAGCGTCGTGCCCCAGGCACGCATCGCGTGGGGCAGGGCGGTGCCGAGGATCAGCGCCCCCACCAGGAAGCCAAGCGCGCCGCCGAGCCCCTGCCGATACCAGCCCGAGGCGATCTTCATGCCGACCGGGTAGATGCCCGCGAGGAAGAAGCCGATGCCGAAACGGGTCGTGGTCATCGAGAGCAGCGCTGCCGGCAGCACCAGCACTGCCGCATTGGCGGCGGCGGCGAGCAGGCTGCTCGCGAGATAGACTTTGCGCGGCGAGAAGCGGTCCGCGATCATCAGCAGCGCGTAGACCAGCGTCCCGGTGATGAAGCCGGCCTGCACCGCCGACGTGACCGCGCCTGCGACGCTGGCCGGGAGCGACCAGTCGCGCTGCAGGTCGGCATCGATGGCATTGGCCGCGAACCAGAGCGACGTGCCGCCGAGCTGCGCCAACGCGATGGTCGGCAGGATGTGGCGCGGGACGGGCATGGGAATGCGCGGCATCATACCGACTGGCCCGCGCGCGCCGCAATCGCCGGCGCACATCGAACTCAGGAGCCCCTTGGAAAAATGGAATCCGCACGACTCGAAGACTGGATCGGCCGCAGCGAGACGCGGCATGACATCGTCACCGCGGCGCCGGTACAGGCGATGCGCGCGACGCTGGACCAGCCGGCCGGCGAGGTCGGTCCCGGCACGCCCTTGCCACCCTTCTGGCATTGGCTGTACTTCCTGCCGGTCACCCGGGCATCCGAGCTCGGCGAGGATGGCCATGCGCGCCGGGGCGGCTTCCTGCCGCCGGTGACCCTGCCGCGGCGGATGTGGGCGGGCGGCCAGTTGGAGTTCCACGAGCCGCTGCGGGTCGGTGATCGCGTCGCCCGGACGTCGACCATCGACGACGTGCGCCGCAAGGACGGGCGCAGCGGGGCGCTCGTGTTCGTCAAGGTGCGGCACGAACTGCGCTGCAACGGATCGCAGGTGCCGGCGGTGGTGGAGTTCCAGGACATTGTCTACCGCGAGGCGCAGCGCCCCGGCGATCGGTCACCCGAGCCGCAGCCCGCGCCGGGAGGCGAGCCAGGCGGCGTTGTCTGGCGCCGCGAGATCGTGCCGGATCCCGTCCTGCTCTTCCGCTACTCGGCGCTCACCTTCAACGGGCATCGGATCCACTACGACCGGTCGTACGTGACCGGGGTCGAGGGGTATCCGGGGCTGATCGTGCATGGCCCGCTGATCGCGACCCTGCTGCTGGACCTGGTGCATCGGGAGCGGCCGGATGCCGATGTGGCGGCGTTCAGTTTCCGGGCGGTGCGGCCGGTGTTCGACCTGCATCCGTTCAGCGTCAACGGGGCGCCGCAATCCGGGCAACTCCCGGGGGATCGCAAGACGGTCCGGCTCTGGGCGGCGGACCACGAGGGATGGCTCGCGATGGAGGCATCGGCGGCGCTGCGGTAGTGGCGCAGGCGCGGCCGGCAGCGCCGCCGGAAAGAAGAACGGCCGCGATGACGCGGCCGTCCGATGGCGGTGAAGGTCGCTGCGCCTAGTCCTGCTTGACGTTCACCCGCACCATGCGCGACACCGACGGCGTGCCCGCCGAGTTGATCGCGAAGACCATGTAGTAGCCCGGCGGCGTTTCGTAGGCGTTGGTGGGCATGTTGACCACCAGCTGGTCGCCGTTGCGGTAGAACGTGGGCTCCACGAAGCGCTGGTTCATGTCGAAGGAGTGCGTCGTCGATCCGGTGGCCACCATCGTGATGCGCTGGATCGACGCGGCGTCCGGCGAGACCAGGATGAAGTCCGAGGCGGTTTCCACCACCGTCGGCGCGGCGGTGATGGTCGGGCGAGTGGCGAGCGTGCCGTCGGGTTTGAAGAGGTAGGGCGGGTAGTAGATTTCCGCGTTCAGGTTGGTCTGCGGTGAGGGGGCGCCGCCGCCGCCGGTGAAGAGAGTGGCGTCGGGCAGGAGGACCGAAGTCGAGTGGTAGAGGCGCATCCGCGTGGCCTCGGGACCGACCATCCAGGATTTCGTGACCGGGTCGAAGAGCTCCACCTGGTAGGCGACCTGGGTGGTGGTGTTGTTCACCGCCGAGCCGCCGGTAATGGCGACCTTGCCGTCGGCGAGCACCGTCGCGTTCACCCATGACCGCACCTGCGTCAGCGTGCCGGCGCTGGTGACGATGGGCGTGCTGCCATTGATGTCGATGATCGCGGCCTTGTTGTCGCGGCCGCCGACCTGCAGGATGCGCCCCGGCTCAAACATGACCGCGGCCGAGGTCCAGTCGGGGGCGTAGCCGGTGATCGTGCCGAGATCCTTGCGCGAGCCCTCCCCGTCGTTGGCATACGGGTCGATGCGGTACATCTTGGTGTACGACATCCCGAAGATCTTCCCGTCCGGGCCGACGAAGTTGCGCGGGTAGGAGGCGCCGAGATCGTTCGTCACGAAGCCGGTCAGCAGGCGGAACGAGCCGTCCTCGCTGCGGACCTCGGCGCGGTCGTTGCCGCCCGAGCCACCTTGCAGGTACATCTCCCCAGTCGGCAGCGTGGTCGCGGAGGCGTACCAGCGCGGGCGGTTCATCTGGCCGGCGGAACTCATCGTGTTGCTGGCCGGGTCGAAGATCGTGACGTCCTTGACCGGCGTGTTCGTCGTCCCGGTTCCCGCGGTGTTCCAAAGGTCGCCGCCGTTCATCAGCAGTTCGCCGGTGAGCGGTAGCACCAGTTGAGCGCTGCAGAAGATGTCGGTGCCGGTCGTGTTGGACAGCGTGAGGTGCGAATCCGCGCCGATGCCGGCCGCGGGGTCCCACACGTCGTAGTGGAACTTCGCGCCTTGCTTGCCGAAAGGATCAGTGCCGTAGGTCATCACACGACCGTCCGGGAGGACGGAGACGTGGATCGGGATCACAGGCCAGTTGGCCAACTTCCCCCAGGCGCCGACCCGGGCCGCGTCCGCGATGGGAAGGGGGTCGCGCGGCACGATCTGAGCCGCTGCCGGCGGCAGGGTAGGCACCGGGACCAACGGGCCAGGTGATGCGGGGTTCGGAGACGGCACCGGCGTTGGCACAGTCGCCTCGGTTGGCGGCTCGGCGACTTCTTCGTCCGGAGGCGGTGTCTGAACGTTTGGATCCTGCTCCGGGCGCGGACTGACGTTCTCGTAGGGCGTCGGATCCGGCTGCGTTATGGCGACCGTCGTCGGCTCGTTGTTTCCGGCGCTGCAGCCCGCCAGGAACAGGGCGCAAACCACAAGCGCCGTCGCCAGGCCGCCGTTGGACCTGGCGACGCCGCGTCGTGGATAGAGATGGCGGAACGTGAAGCGGGCAACGCGCTGCATAGTGCGGCTGGAAGAGAGGCCGTGTTGCGAGAAACGGCAGTCTCCGGCCGACGAGCGGTCGCTGCGGTGACGGGGGTCACACTGACGGAGGAGCGATCATGGGCAGCGTGAGGAATGTCACTCTGATCGGCTCTGATCGGTCGACGAACGGCGCTTAGGACGTGACGCAGCGTACTGTCGCCGCTGGTCGGTATCGCAGGACAGCTGGTGTCGGGCGCCCCGACGTCAGAGCGGCAGGGCGAACGGCCTAGCCAGCAAGGCTTGGCCGAGTCGGCAATCGGGCTTCGTGACGCCTCAGATGCGCAAATCGTCCAGCGTCTTCCCTTTCGCCAGCGCCTCCTGCACCCACCCCGGGCGGCGCCCACGCCCGGACCAAGACTCACCATTGCTGCCCCGATACTTGGGTGCCGCCTTGGATCCACCGGCGCTCCCGCCGCGCTTTCGCCCCTTGCGCCCCTTGTGCCCGGGCCCGCCGCTCTTGCCCGTAATGTCGTTCAGCGTGATCCCGTACTCCGCCATCTTGGCGCGGATGTCCGCGACGACGGACGCCACTTCGGCCTGTCGTGCCTTCTCGGCTTCCTTGGTCAACTGGTCGATCTGCCTCACGAGGTCGCGATAGGTGGCCATGGCGGTCCCTGCTGAGATTCGATGGATCGGTGTTCTGGGCGCTAGTGTAACGGCGCCACGCCGCGTCCGCCCCTGGTCCTTGCCAACTGCCGCCCGAACCCACGGCAACGCTGCACCCCTCACTCCCGCAGCACCCCCGGCAGCCACAGCGCGATCTCCGGCCAAGCCAGCACCATCAACAACCCGATCACCTGCAGCACCATGAACTGCATCATCCCGAAGTAGATGTCCTTGAGCGGCCAGTTGGGCACCACCCCCTTCAGGAAGTAGGCCGACAGCGCCACCGGCGGCGACAGCCAGGCCGTCTGCAGGCACACCGCCACCAGGATGCAGAACCAGACCTTGTCGATCCCGAGCTTGTCCACCAGCGGCAGCAGGATCGGAATCACGATCAGCACGATCGGCACCCACTCCAGCGGCCAGCCCAGCACGAAGATGATCGCCAGGATGATCAGCAGCATGACGGTGGGCGAGTAGCTGAGGGTCAACAGCGACTCGGCGATGAGGGCAGGGCTGCCCATGCGCGAGAACACGGCGCCGAAGAAGTTGGAGGCCGCGACCAGCAGCAGGATCATGCTGGACACCTCCAGCGTCGACATCATCGCCTGGCGCAGCTTCTTCCAGGTCAGGCGCCGGTAGAGCAGGGTGAGGATGAACACGGCGAAGGCGCCGACCGCCCCGGCGTCGGTGGGGGTCGCGATGCCGACGAGGATGACGCCCAGGGTCGCCAGGATGACGATGACGATCGGCAGGCACCCGAGCAGCAGCTCCCGCGCCACGACGCCCCAGTTCTCGGCCCGCTCGTCGTGAGGCAGCGCCGGGCCCAGCGCCGGGTTGATGTGGCAGCGGACCAGGCAGTAGAGAATGTAGAGACCCGCCAGCAGCAGGCCCGGGAAGACGGCCGCGGCGAAGAGATCGGTGGCCGGCACGCCGACCACCGGTCCCATCACGATCAGCATGATGGATGGCGGGATCAGGATGCCGAGGGTGCCGCCCGCGGTGATGGCGCCCGCGCTCAGCCGAACGCTGTAGCCGCTGCGGGTCATGGTCGGCGCCGCCATGACGCCGAGCAGGGTCACGGACGAGCCGACGATGCCAGTGGCCGCGGCAAAGATGGTCGCGGTGAGCAGCACCGCCAGGTAAAGCGATCCCCTCAGGCCGGCCAGCAGCAGCTGGATCGCGCGAAAAAGCCGCTCCATCAACCCGGACTGCTCCAGCAGGTACCCCATGAACAGGAAGAAGGGCACCGCCGCGAGGGAGGTGTCCTTCATCACGGAGAACACCTGCAGGGTCATGAGATAGAGCGCGAGCGGCCCGAGCACGAAGTACCCGAAGGTCAGCGCGACGAAGACGAGGGTGAACGCGATCGGGAAGCCGATGAAGATGGCGCCGAAGAGCACTGCGAGGGAGACGATGCCCCACCACTCGGGGCTCAGCAGCTCGGTGCTCATTCACGCTCCCCGGCCGGAGCGTCGGGCCAGCGGTTGGTCCTGGCCGCGTAGAGGCTCTTCAGCACCTCGGACACGCCCTGGATCAGCAGCAGCAGGCCGGCCAGCGGGATCATGAACTTGAGCGGCCAGGCCGCCGGCATCCACGGGCTGGTCACGAAGCGCTCGTCCTGGCCAAAGCTCTTGCTGAAGAATCCCCAGCCGAGCCAGGTGAAGACGCCGATCGCCGGGAAGAAGAACACCAGGTAGCAGATCGCGTCGACGATGCCCTGGCGGCGCGCAGACCAGCCGGCGTAGAAGGTATCGGTGCGGATGTGGCCCTTGCGCATGAGGGTGTAGGCGGCGCCGAGCATGAAGAAGGTGCCGTACAGGATGAAGGTCATGTCGTAGGCCCAGACGGTGGGCATGTTGAAGAAGTAGCGGGCCACCACCTCGTAGACCAGCGACAGGACCATTGGGATGATCAGCCAGGAGACGAGCCAGCCGCACGCGAGGGCAAAGCGATCGATCGCGCGGGTAATGCGCGCAATGAGGGTCAGGGTCGGGGACATTGAATCTCCTGCACGGTCGCGCCGGATCCGGCAAGGCCTGGGCGGACGGCGTGGATGGCAGCCCACCGGTCCGGCCACCGGCCGCGGTGGCCGGCCGCGGGACCCGGGGTCGGCGGACGGTAGCATGACGGCTGCCGCGCAGCCGGACCGCGCCGGCTGCACCGGATGGCGGTCAGGTCCGGGCGGATCACGGTCCGGCAGGCGTCAAGCCAGCCGGACCGATCGAGCGCCGCCGCCGGATGGTCCGGTCACCGGCAGCACCGGGGCCCGTGCTTGCCGGCTTGCGGGTCTGCCGGGCACCGATCTTCCAGCCTTACTTCTTCACGGCGCCGCTATCCAGCGCCGCGTTGCCGAGCTGGGAGTACAGGTCCAGGATCTTGGTCCAGTACGGCACGACGACCTGCGCGAACTTGCGCTGGGAGTCCAGCACCTCCTTGAAGAAGGCGTCCTTGCCGGCATAGCGGTCGAGCACCACGTTGGTCGCCCGCACGAACTCCGGATAGAAGTCCTTCGGCGTGTCCCGGATGTTGACCTTGAACTCGTTGCGCAGCTTGATGACGGCCTGGGCGTTACGGAAGACGTTGAAGGTGTAGGTCTCCGTCATCGACGCCATGGCCGCGGTCCGGACGATCGCCTGGAGATCCGCCGGGAGCTTGTCCCAGTAGGCACGATTGATGATCACCTCGCCGATGTCGGTGGACTGGTGCAGGCCCTGCAGGTAGTAGTTCTTCCACACGGTGTGCAGGCCGAGGTTGAGGTCGTCGGCCGGGCCGATCCACTCGGCGGCGTCGATGGTGCCGCGCTGGGCCGCCGGCACAATCTCGCCGCCCGGCAGGGCGACTGCCGCCACGCCCATCTCCTTGAAGATCTCGCCGGTGATGCCCGGCGGCGAGCGGTACTTCATCTTCTTGAAGTCCTCGGTGCTCTTGATCTCGGACTTGAACCAGCCGAGCGGATCCGGCCCCATCGGCTGCACGAAGAGCGGCTCGACATTGACCTTCAGCACGTCCTTGTAGAGCTTGCGGACCAGGTCGTAGCCGCCGCCCTCGAAGATCCACGCCACATGGGAGAGCTGGTCCATCCCGACGCCGGCACCGGCCATCGGATTGGAGAAGAGCCCGGCCGCCGGATGCTTGCCGGACCAGTAGTGGGCCCAGGCGTAGCCGCCCTCGACGATGCCGTTGTCCACCGCGTCGAGGATCTCGAACGCCGGCACGATCGCGCCGTCGGGCAGCATCTCCATCTTGAGGCGCCCGTTGGACATCTTGTCGACCCGGTCGCCGAAGCGCTTGAGCAGGTCGAAGTAGATGCTGGCCGACGGAACCGCCGTCTGCACCCGCATCTTGTAGGTCTGCTGCGCCGGTGCCACCGATGCAGCCGCTGCAACCGTCAAAGCGGCGGCAGCTTTCGCCAACCAGGTAAGTCTCATCGTCCCTCCCATTCTCGCCTCTGGATCGACCTGGATGGTCGACCTCCATGATCGGCTGTTGCCGACGCCAGACAATAGCAGAGAGCGCACGGCCGCGGCGAGCCCTGGCGAGGCGGACGCTGCCCGGCTCTTGCCAGACGCAAAAACCGGAACACCTTGGCCGCCACGGCTGTGGCGCGGGTCCGCCGAAGCCGCTCAGGAGCCGGTCAATCCAGGCTGGCTCCGGATTCCTTCACCACCTGTCCCCACTTCTGGATGTCGGATCGAAGCACCTTGGTGAACTCGCCCGGCGAGGTCAGGTACGGCTCGGCCCCCTGGGCCGCGAAGCTCTCGACCACCTCCTTGCTCTTAAGCAAGGCGTTCACGTCGGCGTTGATCTTCGCCACGACCGGCTCGGGCGTGCGCGCGGGCGCAAGCAGGCCGAACCAGGGGTTGACGTCGAAGCCGGCAAACCCGGCCTCCGCGATGGTGGGAATCTGGTCGAAGGCGGCGGCACGCTTGGCGCTGGTCACGGCGATTGCCCGCAGCTTGCCGGACTTGAGCGAGCCGGCGACCGACGGCAGGCTGGTGAACACCACGTCGATCTGCCCGCCCATGAGGTCGGTCATGGCGGGTGCGGCGCCGCGGTACGGAATGTGCACGAGCTTGACGCCCGCGGCCGTGTTGAACATCTCGCCCAGCAGGTGGTTGACCGAGCCGTTGCCAGCCGATCCGTAGGTCATGCGCGCCTTCTTTGCTGCGTCAACCAGTTCGGGCACGGTCTTGAAGGCGGCATCCGGCCGGCTCACCACCACGAAGGGCAGGGTGGCTAGGGTGGCCACCGGCGCGAAATCCTTGTCGGGGTCGAAGGGCAGGCTCTTGTAGAGGGAGCCGTTGATCGCCTGGGTGCCGACATAGCTCATCAGCAGGGTGTACCCGTCGGCGGGCGAGCTCGCCACCACCTCGGTGCCCACGTTGCCGCCGGCGCCAGCCCGGTTCTCGATCACCACCGGCTGGCCCCACTTCTCGCTGAGCTTCTGTCCGATGATCCGCGCCAGGGTGTCGGAGGCGCCGCCCGGCGTCTGCGGCACGATGATCTTCACCGTCCGGTTCGGAAAGTCCTGCGCGCTCGCGCCCATGGCGCCGCCGAGCATCAGGGCGAGCACGCACAGCTTGCCCAAAGTCCGTCGCTTCATCTCATTCTCCTGGTGGGTCGTTCCGGCCACGATGCTAGCCCGGCAGCCCGTCCGAAGGAAGGAACCCGAGTTCGATATCCTGAACGAAGTCGGTCCCTCCTACAATGCGCGGAGGAGGAGCGAAGTATGGCAAAGGCGGCGGTGACGGCAGTGGAGCGGGCGCTCGCGATGATCGAGGCATTCGCCGCCGCGCGCCGTCCGCTCTCGCTCACCGAGTTGTCCCGTTCGATCGGCGCGCCCAAGAGCAGCTGCCACGCGATCGTGGGCACGCTGGTGGAGAACGGCTATCTGTACAGCCTGAGCCGGCCCCGCTCGCTCTATCCGACGCGGCGCCTTCATGATCTCGCCCGGGAGATCCTCGCGCACGATCCGTTCATCGACCTGGCGACGCCGTCGCTCGAGGCGCTGCGCGACGCCACCGGCGAGACGGTGATCTTCGGCAAGCGCCAGGGCGACGCGGTCATCTACCTCCAGGTGATCGAAGGGCCGAATCCGATCCGCTACTCCGCCGGCCCGGGCGAGCGCAAGCCGTTGCACTCGAGCGCAATCGGCAAGGCGCTGCTCGGCAGCCTGCGGGATGCGGACCTGCGCACGCTGCTGGACCGCCTGGAGCTGCCCGCCGTCACCGGCGCGACCCTGGTCGACCGCAAGGCGCTTCACGGCGACCTGGTCAAGGGCCGCAGGCGCGGCTGGTACGTGACCCGGGGGGAGAACGTGGCGGACGTGTGGGCGGTGGCCACGACGCTGGTGATCGACGGCGAGACGCTCGCAGTCGCGGTGGCCGGGCCTCGCCACCGGATGGAAGCCAGCCTGGACGAATTCGCCCGTCGGCTGCTATCGACCTGCAGCGACCTGGCGAGACATGCCGGTTCGACCGGCGGCGATTCCGGCCGCCGCGCCGGTGCGGTCAGCGCGGGCGATCGCCGCGCAGGGTGATCCGGTGCATCACGCGGCGAAAGCCGTGGTAGTCATTGACCGGGTTGTGCTGGGCGCAACGGTTGTCCCAGAAGGCGACGGACCCGACCTCCCAGGCGAAGCGGCAAGTGAGCTCGGGCTTCACCTGGTGTCGGAAGAGAAACTCCAGGAGGGGAGCGCTTTCCGCGTCGGTCATACCCTTGATGCCGGCGGTGTGGGCGACGTTCACGAACAGCGCCTTGCGGCCGGTTTCCGGATGGGTCCGCACCACCGGATGCTCGGCCAGGTACTCCCGATTCGCTTCCTCGGCGCGCCCGTCGGTGCGGATCCGGTCCTCCCGGGTCTTGGAGACGTCGGCCTTCGCTGAGCTGCTGATGCCGACCAGGCCGTCCAGCAGCCGCTTCATGGTGTCCGACAGGGTTTCGTAGGCGAGGTACTGGTTCGCGAACAGCGTGTCACCGCCGTAGGGCGGCACCTCTCGGGCGAGCAGCATCGAGCCCATCGGCGGCTCGTCCAGGTAGGTGGTGTCCGAATGCCAGATGCCGCCGAAGTTTGTCAACTCGTGCTCGAGCTTCTTCACCTCGATCACATGAGGAAAGCCTTCGAGCCCCTTGACAAAGGGGTATTCCACCGGCTCGCCCATGTGGCCCGCGAACTCCAGGAACTGGGCGGGGGTGAGCGTCTGGCCGCGAAAGAAGATCACCAGATGCTCCAGCAGCACCTGGCGGATCTCCGCGGCGAGCCCCCTGGAGAGGTCGCGGGAGAGATCCACGCCCGATATCTCGGCGCCTAGGGCGCCGGCGATCCTGCGAACTTTCATCGATGCGCCCTCGAAACCGGTCCGCCTGATTTTAGGTCGCCGAGTTGTTCTATATCAAGAACCGGGGTTCGGTAATTCGAACAAAATAGCTGCGGGCACGCGGATTGCCATGGCGGCCGACCAAGACGCGGTCGGCCGGGCGCCCGGTCAAAAAGGCCGGAACGGTCCGGACCAGGGAACATCCGATGGAAAAAACTACCAGGGTGCTTGCGTTCGTGCTCGCCGGTGGGGAGGGAAGGCGGCTTGCGCCGCTGACGTCCCATCTGGCCAAGCCGGCCGCACCGTTCCACGCGCGCCACCGCCTGGTGGACTTCGCGCTCAGCAACCTCAGCAATTCGGGCGTCACGGCGATCGAGGTTCTGCTCCAGTACGAACCCCAAACCCTGTTGTGGCACTTGCGCCGGACCTGGGCCGCTGATAGGGCCGGCAGCGGCCTGTGCGTCAGCACCCATGTCGGCGGCGCCGGGGCGCAGCCGGCCTATCGCGGCACTGCGGACGCGGTGCGCTGCTACCGCGACCGGATCACCGCTCTTGCCCCGGACCTGGTCGCGGTCTTCAGCGCGGACCATGTGTACCGCATGGACGTGCGCGAGATGATCGCGTTCCACCTCGCTTGCCGCGCGGACGTGTCGGTGTCGGCGATCCCGGTGTCGGTCGCGGAGGCGCACGCGTTCGGCGTCATCGGCGTGGACGGCGCCGGCCGCATCCGGCGCTTCGACGAGAAGCCGGCGCATCCGGCCGAGATCCCGGGCCGCCCCGGCGTCTCGCTGGTCTCCATGGGGAACTACCTGTTCGAGCCGCAGGTGCTGCTGGAAGCGCTCGATGCGACCCATGCCGCCGGTGGGGTGGACTTCGGCCGCGACCTGCTGCCGCGGCTGGTGCGCACGCACCGGCTCATGGCATACGACTACGCCAGGAACCGCCTGGCGAGCGCCACTTCCCAACCGTACTGGCGCGACGTCGGCACCATCGATGCCTACTTTTCGGCGCACATGGACATGCTCGGCGAGGCGCCGCCTTTCCACCTCGGCGACGAGCGATGGCCGATCCGCTGCCATGGCGGCGATGAGGCGCCGGAGACGTTGGCGGGCGCCGGCCCCGAAGGCGCACGCATCGGCCTCGGCGCGGAGCTGGTCGATACCGTCCTTCGCCCCGGCGTCGAGATCGCGTCCGGCGCCTCGCTGGCTCGCTGCATCGTGGCCGAGGGCAACCGGATCGGGGCCGGCTGCCGCTTGCGCAACGTGATCGTCGATGCGGGCAACTGGCTGCCGGATGGCCTGGAGGTGGGCTTCGATCCGCAGGCCGACGGTCGACGCTGGCCGGTGAGCGCAGGTGGCATCGTGGTGATACCGCGCGGTGCGTTCCCGGCCCAGCCTTACCAACGGGTTCCGGCGGCGCCCGCGATCCAGCGGCCGGTGTTCACCCCCGCGGAGACGCTCGACTGGGACGCGCTGGAGGCGACGTTGCGGACCGCGGCTTCTCCGTCCGGCGCGGCCAAGCCGCCGTCCCGGCCCGCCGCGGCACGGGACGAGATGGTCGCCGGCTGAAGCCGGTCGTCGCGCGCGACGCGTCTTGCGCGGCAGGCCTGTGCCGTCAACGACGGCGCGCGGTTTGCGCAAGGCGCCCGCTCGGGGCGATCATCACACCTGATCCAACGCTAGGAAGGAGTCATCCATGTCGAACCGAGCCCATGCCCACGAGTGGACCGGCACGTCCCGGGCCGTGCGCATCACGCTCCTGGCGGCCGCCGTTGCGGTCGCAGGCACCGCACAGGCGCAGCTGCGCTGGGGCGAACGCGCGGCGGGATCACAAGGCTATGTCGGCATCTCGGTCGGGCAGGCGAAGTTCGATCCCGACTGCGTGCCGGGGCTCAGCTGCGACGACAGCCGCACCGCCTTCAAGCTGGTGGCCGGCGGCGCGGCGAGCGAGACGTTCAGCGCCGAGGTGGGTTACCTCAACCTGGGACGGATCGACTTCGCCGGCGGACGCCAGAAGGCGCAGGGGCTGAACATCAGCCTGGTCGGCAACCTGCCGGTCTCGCCGGCCTTCACCGCGTTCGGCAAGATCGGTACCACCTATGGCTGGACCGACACCGACACCAGCGCGCCAGGGGTGCGCACCGGCTCTGAAAAGGGATTCGGCCTCAGCTACGGGGTCGGCCTTGGCTACAAGCTCACCAACCAGCTCGAGGTGACCGCCGAGTACGAGCGCCACAAGCTCGAGTTCGCGCCGGGCGACCAGACCATCGGGCTCACCTCGGTCGGGCTGCGGTACCGCTACTAGGCTTCCGCTCGCGCTGGCGGGCGGGAGATCAGGCTGTCCGCCAGCGCGGCGTTCAATCCGCGACGGTCAGCGCATCGTTGCCGGCAGCCAGGTGACCAGCAGCGGGAAGGCGACCAGCAGCGCGAGCCGCAGCAGATCGGCCACAAGGAAGGGCAGGATGCCGGCGTAGATGCGGGCGAGCGGCACGGTCCTCACCAGGCCGTGTATCACCATCACGTTGAGCCCGATCGGCGGGCAGAACAGGCCGATCATGATCACGGTGACGTTGATGATGCCCCACCATACCGGATCGTAGCCCCACGCCAGAATGAGCGGCAGCACGAAGGGCAGCGTGATCAGCATGGTGGCGACTTCGTCGAACACCGCGCCGAGCACGATGTACGCCACCAGGATCAGCGCGATCACCGAGACCGGTGGCAGGTTGGTGGCCTCGATCGCCTGCACCAGTTGCTGCGGGAATTCGCTCACGGTCATGAAGTAGTTGAACACCGACGCGCCGATCACCATCACGAAGATCATCCCGGTGGTGGTCGCCGTGTCCGACAGCATCCGGACGAAGCTCGCCCATTCGAAGCGGCGGCGCGCCACCAGGAAGGCAAACGAGGCGACGGCGCCGACGGCGGCCGCTTCGAGCGCGGTGAAGATCCCGGCATAGATGCCCCCCATGACGACGACCACCAGCACGACCACGCCCCAGGCGTTCGCGGTTTCGCGCAGCCGCTCGCGCGGGCTGCGCCGCTCGCCGCGCGGCGCCGACAGCGGGCGAAACCGGGCGTAGGCCACGACCGCCAGGCCGTAGAGCGCGACGGCGAGCAGGGACGGCAGCAACGCGCCTACATACAGGTCGATCACGAAGGTCTCGGTCAGCACCGCGTAGAGCACCAGGACGATGGAGGGCGGCACCAGGATGCCGAGCGTGCCGCCGACCGCGATCGTCGCCGCAGCGAAGTGCGGGGCGTACTTCCGGCGCAGCATCTCGGGATAGGCGATCTGGTTCATCGTTCCCACGGTGGCGAGCGACGAGCCGCACAGCGCCCCGAAACCGGCGCAGCCGCCCAGCGTCGCCAGGGCCAGGCCGCCGCGGCGGTGGCCGACGAAGGCATCGGAGAACCGGTAGAGGTCGGCCGAAAGGCCGGCGGCGCTCGCGAAGTTGCCCATGAGCAGGAAGGTGGGTACCACGGCGAGGTCCGCGCTGGAGAACGAAGTGACCACCTCGCTCGCGAACACCGACAGCGCGGGCGCCACCCCGACCTTGGCGGCGAAGCCGGCCGCGCCGACGGTCATCATCGCGATGCCGAGCGGCACCCGCAGCAGGATGAGCAGGAACAACGCGCCGAAAGCGAGTGCGGCGAGCAGGGCGGGGGACATGTCAACGCAGTGAGCGTGGGGGCTGTTTCATCTCAGTGCCGGCCGAACGCGAGTAGCGCCTGGTCCAGGCAGGCCACCGCCTGGGCGGCGGTTGTCAGACCGAGGCAGGCCGTCACGAACATCCAGAGCGGCGCCACGGGGATGTCGATCTGCGACAGGGTCTGGCCGCTCGCCGACACTTCACCCACGTAGACGCCGAGCTGCCAGGTCACCAGGGCGAACACGATCGTGGCGAGAAGCGAGGCGAAGGTCTCGATCGCCGCGCGTGCCCTCGGGCCGAGCCTGCCTTCGAGCGCGCGGATGGTGATGTGGCAACGGTTGGCGGTGGCCGCCGGCACGCAGCAGGCGGCCGCGACCACGAAGATCATGCCGGAGACGTCGCTCAGCCGATCGATCGGCGCGGCAAACGCCGAGCGCAGGAAGGCGTCGACGACGACGGCAAACGCGTTGGCGAAGAGGGCGAGAAGGCCCACCACGGCGAGCAGCCGGGTGGTGGCGCGCAGCCAGGCGTCGATCCGCCGCATGCCTCGGGGCGCGGTTGAAGAAATCAGTTACGCGGCTTCGGCGTGCTGCCTTCGCCGAGCTCCGACCGCACCTGTTCGATGATGCGACTGTACTCGGTCCAGAGCTTCTCGTTGCGCGGATCTTCCTTGCGCCAGGCCTCCACCACCTTTGCCGTGGCGGCGTCCCAGCGGGCGCGTTCCTCTGCCGGCAGCTTGACGATCACGTGCGCGCTGTCCGCCGCGGTGCGTTCGTGGTCGAGCTTCAAGCGGGCGTCGAACATCTCGCCGGCGAGACGAGAGAACACCTCGCCGCTGTTGCGGCGGATCGCTTCCTGGGCCTTGGGCGGCAGACCGTCGAACCGCGCGCGGTTCATCGCGATCATGATGGTGGAGGCACCCAGCGGGATGTCCACATGGTGCTTGGCCGCGTCGGCGATCCGGAAGCTGTGCAGCGCGATCCAGTCCTTGGGCGTGCCGTCCACCACGCCGCGGCTGATCGCCTCGGCGACCTCGCGCACGCTCACCGTGCCCACCGGTACGCCGCCGAGGGCGCGCAGCAGGTCCTGCTGCTCGGTGCCAGAGGCCTGGAAGCGCTTGCCTGCCATGTCCTCGAGGCGGTTGATCGGCGAGCGCGAGTGCAGCGTGTTGGGCGGATTCACCACCAGCCCGATGATGTGGAAGCTCTTGTCCTCGTAGCCGCGCATCAGGCCGGCGGCGTGCAGCCGGGCGAACGCGATGGACCCCTCCAGCGAGCTGCGCGTCACCGGCAGGCCGAACAGGTTGTCGTCGGGAAAGCGCCCCGGCGTGGTGCTCGGGATGATGAAGGAGGCATCGGTGACCCCGTCGGTCACCAGCTTCAGCTGGGCGCCCGGATTGCGCCCCGCCGCTCCGAGCGTGCCGCCGGGCAGGATCTCCACCTTGACCAGGCCGCCCGAGTCACGCTCGATCGCCTTGCCCCAGCGGGCGATCACCCCATCGGCGCCGGTGAAGATGCCGTTGGGTGGCAGGAAGGTGGCGAAGCGCAAGGTCACCGGCTCCTGGGCCTGCGCCGCGGAGAATGACGCAAGCAACGGCGCCGCGACGAGGCAGCCGAGGGCAAGTCGCCGGGTGGCGCGGCGCAGGATCGCGTCGAATCGGCGGACCGGGGTCCGGGCTGGCAACTGTTCCATGGTGTCTCCTCCTTTGTTCTCGGTGACGTGTCCCGGCTGGCCGGCGCGAGGCGGGCCCCAGGCACGGGTATGCTTGCGTGGATCGCGTCTCCGGAGAGTAGCTGCCCGATGTCACGAACCGCAACCCGCCGCCCGCGACGGGTGAGCCCGACGGTGCTGAAGCTTTCGTCGCTGATGCGCCGGACCGCCTCGGCCACCTTCCGCCGGGAGCTCGGGCTGCAGCCGGCGGAGTGGCGCGCGCTTGCCCTGATCGGCGATGACGGGCCGCTCTCCCACGGCGAGCTGTGCGATCTGATGGCGCAGGACAAGGGGCAGGTGAGCCGCGTGGTGACGGCGCTCGTCGCCGAAGGCATGGTTGCGCGTCGCGTGGAGGGCCGCCGCGTCACCCTGTCGCTCGGCGCGGCCGGGCGGCCCATCTATCGCCGCCTTACCGCGCTGAGCCACGAGCGCAACCGACGCCTGCTCGCGGGATTGCAGCCCGAAGAGGTCGCTGTGCTCTTCCGCTGCCTGGACGTCATGACGCGCAATGCGCAGCAACTGATGGTCTCGGAGTCGGAGGCGTTGCTCAGCCGGCGGCGGCCGGCCTGACCGGCATGGCGTCGAGCAGGAACTGGCCGCCGGTGTATCGCAGGGTGGCCTGGCCTTCGTCGAACGCCACGCCCACCGGATCCTCGCCGTTCTGCACCCGCTCGATCTCCCGCGTGATGAAGCGGCGCAGCATCGCGACGCCGCGGTCGCTGGTGGCGAGGTGCTCCTCGGAGTGCAGCGAGATCGGGCCCTGGCTGGACATGGCTTCCCAGTCGCCGGGGTGTGCGCGATGCTCCTCCTCGGTCATGTCGGCCCAGAGCTTGCCGGCGAAGCGGGTGCGGTAGGACTCGATCTCGCCAGGCTCGCGCACCCGGCCGACGACATAGATGCGGAAGTGCGTGTCGTCCATGGGCAGGATCCAGCCGATGGATTCGGTGCGGCCATGCCGCTTCACCCGAGGGTTCGGCACCACCCGCAGCGTCGGCAGCGCCGCCTCGGTACGCCGGTGCAGCACGCGGCCGTCCTCCAGCCGACGGTAGCTGTTCGCGATGACACCGCGCTCGCTGTACTCGTAGGTCACCTCAGGCAGGATGCCCATCTGCGGCACGAACTGCACGCCGCTGATCTGACCGTGCAGGATCGGCGCATGCATCGGGTCGACCACGTTCTCGAAGTGCTGGAACCAGTTGAAGGGCGCGATCACCCCGCCGCCTGCACCCAGGCTTCGGTCGTTCACCTCGAGGAACTCGCCTTCATCCAGCTCTTCCAGCAGGTCATGGCGCGGCAGCACCGGCCGCTTCGCCGGCGGGCCCATGTAGGCGAACACCAGGCCGTAGCGCTCCTGCACCGGATACCAGGGCTGGCGAAAGCTCTCGCGGCGCGGGCCGCCGTCCGGCTCGGCCATCTGGTGCAGGCAACGCCCTTCGACGTCGAACAGCCAGCCGTGGTAGCAGCAGCGGATGCCGGCTTCCTCGACCCGCCCGTAGTAGAGCGAGGCGCCGCGGTGGCAGCAGCGAGCGTGCACCAGGCCCGGCCGTCCCTGAAGGTCGCGGAAGAGGACGAGGTCCTCGCCGAGCACCCGCACCTTCCGGGGCGTCGCGCCCGCATCCGCGGAAGTGCCGACCGGGTGCCAATAGCGGCGCAGCAGCTCGCCGCAGGGCGTACCCTTGCCGACCTCGGTGAACAGCGGATTGTGCGAGCCGGGACCCAGCTCGTAGGCCGAGCCGCTCTTCGCCCCGGCCGCCGCAACGCTCGACATGGTCTCCTCCGGCTGGATCGCCGCCAATGTTGAATTTGTCAACATTGGCCGGCGCTAGCCTATGCCGCGGCCCTGGCCGTGTCAACCGGCGCGGTGCCGTGCCTGCAACTGCAAGCCGCCCGCACCGCTGCGCGCCGCCGCTACACCGCCCGGACCACGTAACCGCCGGACTTGTCGTCCTGCTCGATCTGCAGCAGCCCCCGGTCGCGGGCGTCCTCCAGCATCCGGTTGAATGACTTGTAGCCGTAGTAGAGCTCGTTGAAGCCCGGATTGCGGCGCTTGAGCGTCTGCTTGATCATCGAGCCCCAGATCCGCTCGTCCTCGCCGCGTTCCTCCAGCAGGGCATCGAGCGTCTCGACGATCAGCTCGAGCCCGCGGGCGGCGCGGTCCTCGACCTCCGCGCTGGTCTCGCTGCTGAGGCCGATCGGCTCCACCGCCGTTTCCTCGGGAGTGAGCGGCTCGTAAGGGCCGGGGGTAGCGGCGGCGGACGCTGCCCCGGTGGCCTGGGCACTCCGGGCCGGCTTCGCACCATTGGCTGCGTCCTTGCCGTCCCTGGCCGACTCCCTGCCCTCCTTTCCGGCGTCCTTCTCGTCCTTGCCCTTGTCCTTGCCGTTCTTCGCCGGCGGTGCGCCGGGCGCCTTGCGCCTCTCGGACGCGCGGGTCCGGGCAGCCACGGCGCTGCGGCCCCGCTGCGTGCGCACCAGGTCGTCATAGAAGATGAACTCGTCGCAGTTCGCGATCAGGAGGTCCGAGGTCGAGTTCTTCACGCCGACGCCGATCACGGTCTTGTTGTTCTCGCGCAGCTTGCTCACCAGCGGCGAGAAGTCCGAATCGCCGCTGATGATGACGAAGGTGTCGACATGCGATTTGGTGTAGCAGAGATCCAGCGCGTCCACCACCATCCGGATGTCGGCCGAGTTCTTGCCGGACATGCGCACGTGCGGGATCTCGATCATCTCGAAGGACGCCTGGTGCATCGCCGCCTTGAAGTCCTTGTAGCGGTCCCAGTCGCAGTAGGCCTTCTTCACCACGATGCTGCCCTTGAGCAGCAGGCGCTCCAGGATCCGGCCGATGTCGAACTGGTCGTAGCGCGCCTCCCGGACCCCGAGTGCGATGTTCTCGAAGTCGCAGAAGAGCGCCATGTTCTGGTTGTCGGCGGCGATGGGCATGGGGTTCCTGGGGTCTCAGGCCGGCAGCGGCTCGCGCGCCGGCTCGGTGGTTTCATTCGGCCGCAGCACCTCCACCAGCCAGCGGGTGAACGCCGCGACATGGGGAAGGTTCGCCGACATGCGATTGGTGATGAGGTAGTAGCCGTGCGGCGAGGACATCCTCGCCTCGAACGGGCAGACCAGCTCGTTGCGCGCCACATGGTCGCGGATGTAGACCACCGGGGCCAGCATCACGCCCTGGCCGCGGACCGCCGCCTCCACCGCCTGGTAGGTGAAGTTGAAGGAAATGGTGGGGACATCCACCGGCATGGGCAGCCCGTGATGGGAGAACCAGGCATGCCAGCTCTGGAACTCGTCGTACGGGCCGGCGTGGTCCTGGACCAGCAGCGTGGCGCGGGTCACGTCGCGCGGCCGCCGGAACGGCCCGACCCGGGCGAGCAGCACCGGGCTCAGCGCCGGGGTGAGCTGCTCGTCCAGCAGCCGGATCGCGTCGAGCGGGGCCTGCGAATCGGGGCAGAAGCGGATGGCCACGTCGATGCCGTCCGCCTCCAGGTCGCGCACCTCGTCGGCGGCATCGATCCGGATGTCGATGTCCGGATAACGCTCCGCGAAATCCGCGAGTCGCGGCACCAGCATGAGCGAGGCGAACGAAGCGAAGGTGGTGAGCGTGAGGCGCTTGCGCTGGCGGGTGCCGCGCAGGTCCGACACCGTCCGGTCGATGTCGGCGAGGCTCCCGTGCACCACCCGATAGAGCCGCTGGCCGGCGGCGGTCAGCTCGAGCTGACGGATGCGGCGCCGGAACAGCGGCTTGCCGACCTGGGTCTCGAGCGAGCGGATCTGGCGCGAGATGGAGGACTGCGTCAGGTGCAGCTCCTCGGCGGCCAGGGTGAAGCTGAGCAGGCGTGCCGAGGCCTCGAAGCCGCGCAGGTTGGCGAGGCTGATGGGGCGGATGCTGCGGAGCGGCGACATGGTGCCATTATGCATGCATCCGGCGCATGCATGTCGCGCGGGAAATTCGTTTGTCGCGGCGTCGGCGCATCCACAGAATGATCACGTCGCCGGCGCCCCAAAGGCTGCCGGCCAACGTGACGGCAAAGGCGGTAACGATGGACTACTCCCACGCTCGATTCGCCCGCTTTCCCGAGGCGGGCTCCCTGGGTGGCTTCACCCGGCCCGGCGCGCCGGCCGCGGCAGTCGGCGCCAGGCCGGCGGATCACGATGTCGTCATGGCGCTCGAGGAGCGCATGTGGCGGGATCGTCGGGAACTGTGGGCCCCTGGGACGCCTTACCGGACTTCCGCGGCCGGACGGCTGCGCGGCAGGGTCCGGGACTTCATCTCCCGGATGCAGCTCGGGCCGGTGGCGGACGATGCGGCCGGCCGGGATCCGGACATGCGGTTCTGACCGCTTTTCGCGCCTGCGCCCTGGGAGGGTGGCCGGGCTACCCCCTCAGAGGTAACCGCGGTAGGTGGGCCGCGCCCGGTAGTGCTCGTGCAACCGCTCGTGCCACTGCTCGTCGTCCCAGTCGAAGTTGTCGTCCGCGGCACGGACGGGCGCGCCTTCAACCTGCTCCCGCGTGATGTTGGTGCGGTAGCCGTCGAGGCTGGTGTCGTACTTCAGGGCATCCCAGGGAATGGGGTAGAAATCCTTGCCCATGCCAAGGAACCCGCCGAAGCTCATGACGGCGTACGCCACCCGGCCGGAAACCCGTTCGATCATCAGGTGGTCGATCTCGCCGACGTGCTCCCCGTCGGGGCCGTAGACTCCCGTCCCCTGGACCTTGTTGCTGGAGATGAGCTTGATCCTTCCGGCCGCGGTGGATTGGGTGGTATCCATGGTCCGACTCCTTCGCATCTCTGGTGTCGCCTATTCAGGCAACTTCCATGCCTCCGGGAATCGCCTGGCGGATCTCGTCGATGCCGTCCCAGGGGTCCTTCGCGATGCGGCGGAGCCGCTCCGGCATGGTGTCGATGTCGAAGCTGATCCGGGATTCCGGATCGAGCTCGTCCCATCCCAGCGGCGCCGCCACCGGTGCACCGGGTCGCGCCCGGAGCGAATAGGAGGCGATGCTGGTCGCGCTGCGGCCGTTGCGCAGATAGTCGATGAAGATGCGACCGGCGCGCAGGTGCTTCGGGGCGCTCGCGACATAGCGATCGGGCGCCTCGGCGGCGAGCCCGCTTGCCACCTCCCGCGCGAACGGCTTCACCTGCGCCCAGTCGCAGGCCGGCCGCAGCGGCACCACGACATGCAGCCCCTTGCCGCCGGAGGTGCGCAGGAACGACCGCAACGAACGGCGCGACAGCCGCTCGCGAACATCGATCGCTGCTCGAACGAGCGCCGCCCAGCCGACGCCCTCGCCCGGGTCGAGATCGAAGACGATCCGGTCGGCCAGGTCAGGTGATTCGGCATGGGCGCCCCATGGGTGGAACTCGATGGCGTTGAACTGGACGAGCTCCATGACCGATTCCGCGTTGCGCACCACAAGGTAGTCGCCCGTTCCGCCGGATTCCTCCTGCAGATGCACCACGTCCACCAACGTCAGGCCGGCGGTCTGGTGGCGCTGGAAGAAGCAGGCGCTGTCGGTGCCCTTGGAGCAGCGCACCACCGAAAGCGGCCGGTTGATGATCTCCGGCAGAAGCCACGGCATCACCGAGACGTAATAGTGCGCGACGTCGGCCTTGGTGGTGCCCCGGTCCTGGAAGACGACTCGTTCGGGATGGGTGAGGCGCATGGCAACTCCTTCGCAGCGGTGCATTCAAGCACAGGGCAGGCCCGGCGCTTGCAGTGAGGCGATGCGGCGTGTCGCGTGCAGGCGCGGCCATGCCAGTTTCACGTCAACCACGGGTGCAGGAGCAAAACGCAATGAATCAGTACCAGAATCCGGCCGGCGCGTCCGCCGACCAGCACACCACGGATCGCTCGGTGAAGGGAGAGCTCGAGGCGGGCAAAGGCAAGCTCGCCCAGATCGCGGATACCGCCACGGCGGCAGGCAAGGCCCGCCTGGACTCCGGCCTGAGCGAAGTGGCGGGCCAGGCTGATACCCTCGCGCGCGCGCTCGGCGAGACGGCGGATCGGCTGAAGCGCGAGCAGCAGGACAGCCTCGCGGAATACACGACGCACATTGCCTCGACCGTCACCTCGCTTGCCGACCGGCTCCGCAACTCGAGCGTCGACGAGCTGGCGAGCGACGCGCGTCGCCTTGCGCACAGCAATCCGACGCTCTTCCTCGCCGGAAGCGTCGCCCTGGGCTTCGGCCTCACCCGCTTCCTGAAGGCCTCGTCGGGCAGCAGCTCGATGCGGCGTGCCGACCGCTATGGCAGCGAGTACGGAGATTCGCGCGGCGACGTCGACAGCTTTCGCAGCAGCCGCAGCGGCGGGCAGGCCTGGCAGGGCGGGAGCAGCAGCGACCGCGGCGACCGCGTCTTCCCCGAGATGGGCACGGCCGGCCTCTCCCCCGACGGCAGCTACGGCGGCGCCCGAACCAACCAGGTCAGTGGAGGGGTCAATGGCTGAGATCATGCCCGGAGAACGGACCCGCCCGATGCCGCCGCCGGAGGCGCCGACCGGCAACGGCATGGGCTTCGGGTCGGTGACCGGCCTCTTCCGGAGCCTGGCCGACGACCTTGCCCGCCTCTTCACCCAGGAGGTGCAACTGGCGAAAGCGGAGGTGAGCGTCGCAGTCCGCGACCTGAAGGCGGGCGTGGTGTCGCTGGCGATCGGGCTCGGCGTCCTGCTGGCCGGCGTCGGCTTCCTGCTGCTCTCCGCGGTCTACGCGCTATCCCTCGTCGTGCAGCCCTGGCTCGCCGCCCTGATCGTGGGTGGCGTGATCACCCTGGTCGGCATCGTGCTGCTGCTGAAGGCGAAGAAGTCTCTCGATCCAAAAGCCATGGTGCCGGAGCGCACCATCGAATCGCTGCGCCGTGACCAGGAGATGGTCAAGAGGAGCGTCGCATGAACACGCCCGATACCTCATCCAGCTACCCAAAGGAGCCCAGTGCGATGGAACAGGAAATCAACCACACCCGCGAGCGGATCGGCCGGACGGTGGCCGAGCTCGAGCAGCGGCTTTCGCCAGGTCAATTGATGGACCAGGCGCTCGGCTATGCGCGCGACCACGGCGGCCAGCTGGCCTCGAGCGTGGCTTCCGCGGTCGGCCGCAATCCCCTGCCGGTGATCGTCACCGGCATCGGCGTCATGTGGATGCTCAAGTCCTACGGCAGCCGCAGCTCGGGCAACGGCCACGCGGCGACCAGCGGCCGACGCATCTACACGCCCTACGATACGCCGTACGACACGCCCTACGACGTCTATAGCGACGCCGATGCGGGCTATCGCACCTACGGCGCCGGCGACGGCCAGCGCCGGGGGGGCATGCGCGAGAAGCTGTCCGGCGTCGGCGAGGCGCTCAAGTCCAAGGTGGCCGGCGCGCGCAGCAGCGTGTCATCGGCGACCAGCTCGGTGAGCGAGCGACTGCACTCCGCCCGCGAGAGCGTTTCGAGCCGCATGCACTCGTCGTCGGATGGCAGCGCCTCGTCGGGCGGCGGGCTGAGCGAGCGGGCCCATGGCCTGATGGACCGAGCGCAGGCGATGCGGCACTCGGCCGGCGAGCGCTGGGGATCGGCGAGCGTCTCGGCCCGCGAGCAGGCGCGGCGCGCGCGTGACGAGTTCAGCGTCCTCATGGACGAGCAGCCGCTGCTGATGGGCGCGATCGGCATCGCCATCGGCGCGACCGTGGCCGCGCTGATGCCGTCCACCCGGCGTGAAAGGGAGCTTCTCGGCGACGCGAGCCAGACCGTTGCGGAACGGGCACGCCAGGCCGCGGCCGAAGGATACGAGACCTTCCGGGAGACGGCTTCGCAGACGGCCGACGAGCTGGCCCGGTCGGTGGTCGGAGGGCAGGACGAGGAGTCATCGTCCGGCCGCAGCGACAGCGGCAAGCGCGCCGGCTCCGGCGACTGGAACCGGGCGTCCGGCAGCGGCTCCGATTTCGCTTCCCGCAGCAATGGCAGCATGGGCGGCGCGAGGTCGTCGGGCACCGGGACGTCCGGCTCGTCCAGCGGCGGGCTGGGCAAGTCGGCATCGAGCACGGGAAGCCTCGGCGGCACGACGGGTTCGTCCGGCTCCACCACCTCCAGCGGTGGCAGCGTCGGCGGCTCCAGCGCGGCCGGCTCGTCCGGCAGCACTTCCGGCAAGGACGACTGGAGCAAGTCCGGGAAGTCTTCGGGATCCGGCACGAGCGCGGGCTCGAGCTCCGGCACCAGCGGCCCGGGCAGCACGGGGGTGGCCCGCCCAGGCCTGTAGCCTGCGGCAGCTCGCGGCTGTCGGTCTACCCCCGGCAGCCGTCCCGTTCAGGTCGAGAGGAAACGGTCGATCAGCTTGAGCTGATCGGCCGTGTTCAGTGCCGGCGCATGGCCGCAGCCGGGGATCTCGACGGTGGTGGCGCGCGGTCCCCGCTGCGCCATCAACCCCGTCGTTTCGCGCAGCACCAGATCCGAGTCCTCGCCGCGCAGGCAGAGGACCGGGATGTCCAACTGGTCGTAGGCATCCCACAGCAAGTAGTCGTCGTCCGTGCGATGGAACTGCCGCACGATCGCCGGATCATAGTGCGGGGTCACGCGGCCATCCGGAAGCCGGCGCAGCGACGTCTCCGTCAAGCGCCGCCATCCCTCATCCGAGATCCAGCCGTACGGGCGATACACCGTCCGGAAATATGCTTCGAGCTCGGTGACCGTCTCGAACGCCGCCGGGTTGCCTGCGTAGGCACGGATCCGGTCGATCGCCGGCGCGGCCAGCTCGGGCGCGTTGTCGTTCAGCACGAGATGGCTGATCCGGCCGCGCAGTGCCCCCGCCGCCGCCGCCATGCCGATCGCCCCGCCCATCGAGGTGCCGACCCAGGCGAGGCGCTTCACGTCGAGCTCGTCCAGCAGCGCCGCCACCTGGCTCACGTAGAAGGCGAGGCAGTACTCGTCGTCCGGCACCGGGCTCCACTGCGACAGGCCGCGGCCGATCGTGTCGGGGCAGATGACCCGGTAGCGCGGGGCGAACCAGGCGGCGAGGTCGTCCATGTCGCGTCCGGTGCGGGCGAGTCCGTGCGCCGCGAGCAGCACGGGGGCGGCCGCGTCGCCCCACTCGGTGTAGTGCATCTCCCGGCCCAGCAGGCGCCGGTAATGCGACTGGGGGCGGATGGGTTCGATGGCTGTCATGGATTCAGTGCCTGCGGCTGGTGGCGCCGGCGCGCAGCCGGCCCACCAGACCGGCGGGGAGGAAGTAGACGCTCAGTACGAACAGGACGCCGAGCCACAGCAGCCAGCGGTCCGGATGGACCAGGTCAGGCAGCAGGGGCAACGACGCGGTCGCCTCGTTCGCAAGGCGCATGAGGTCCTGCAGGTAGCTCTGCGCCAGCACGAACAGCGTCGCGCCGATCACCGCCCCGTACATCGTGCCCATGCCGCCGATGACCACCATCAGCAGGATGTCCACCATGATCGCGAAGGAAAGCGTCACCTCCGGCCCGGTGTAGCGCAGCCAGATGGCGTAGAGGACGCCGGCAAGGGTGGCGGCCAGCGCGCTGATGACGCTCGCGGCGGTACGGTAGTGCACCGTGCGGTAGCCGATCGCTTCCGCGCGAAACTCGTTTTCCCGGATCGCCTGCAGCACCCGCCCGAACGGCGAGTTCACCAGGCGCAGCAGGACGAGGAAGCCGGCGAGCGAGCCGACGAACACCAGGTAGTAGGCAAGCACCCGGCCGTTGATGTCGATGCCGAAGAGCGGCGCTTCCAGCAGCCGGGTGCCGGGCGAGAGCAATTCCGGCAAGCGGAAGGTGATGCCGTCTTCGCCGCCGGTGAGGTCCGACAGCTGGGACGCCAGGATGGCGAAGAAGGACGCGACCGCGAGCGTGATCATCGCGAAGAAGATGGTCCGCACCCGCAGCGAGAACAGTCCCACGGCGAGCGACAGGACGAAGGAAAGCGCGAGCGCGGCAAGCGTTCCGCCGGCGATCCCGGTCCAGCCCACCCCGTAGCGGGACATCGCAAGCCCCACGCCGTATCCGCCGATGCCGAAGAACATGGTGTGGGCGAACGAGACGATGCCGGTGTAGCCGAGCAGCAGGTCGTAGCTCGCCACCAGCAGGATGAAGACGCAGATCCGCGCGGCGACGTTGAGCGAGCGCGTTCCCGGGAAGAGGAATGGCGCGAGCGCCAGCCCCACCAGGATGGCGAGCAGCACGACGGCGAGCAGCCGGCTGCGCGGTCCGTCGCCGGAGAGCAGCCGCGCGACGATCCCGTGGGTCCGGGCGGTCTTCGCCGGGACGCCGGTCGCCGGCGGCTTCATCGCGCCTTCGGCTCCGCCGGTCATCGGCGCGCCACCGGATAGAGTCCCGACGGACGCCACAACAGCACCAGCAGCATCAGCAGGATGGTGGAGCCGAGCGCGACCTTGGGGGCGACGAAGCCGACATAGTTGCTGGTGAGGCCGACCAGCAGCGCGGCGATGAAGCAGCCGCCCACCGACCCGAGGCCGCCGATGATCACTACGATGAAGATGAGGATCATGAGCTCAGCGCCCATGGTGGCCCGGACAGTCTCCTCGTAGAGCGCCCACATGGTGCCGCCCAGGCCGGCGAGGGCCGCGCCGGCGACGAAGACACCGACGAATATGCGTCCGATGCGGTAGCCAAGTGCCTCGACCATCTCGCGGTCCTCGACGCCGGCGCGGATCAGCAGCCCGAGCCGGGTGCGCTCGAGCACCAGCATCATCGCGACGAAGATCGCCGCCCCGACGGCGACCGCGATCAGCCGGTACTTCTCCACCGATGCCTCGCCGAGCGCGACGCCGCCCTTGAAGGTGCTCGGCTTCGGCAGCGCGATCATGTCCGGTCCCCACACCACGTGGATGAGCTGCTCGGCAACGATCAGACCGCCCATGGTGATCAGGATCTGCTTGAGGTGCTGCCCGTAGACCGGGCGGACGATGACCCGCTCGAAGAGCCAGCCGAGCAGCCCGCCGATCACCGCCGCCGCAGCCATCGCGAGCAGCACGGCAGCCACGTTGCTCGCTACGCTGTCGGCGGTCATCCAGCTCGCCAGCGGACGGAGCACGCTGACCGCGATGTAGGCGCCCACGGTGATGAAGGCGCCGTGCGCGAAGTTGAGCACGTCCATCAGGCCGAAGATCAGCGACAGCCCGGAGGCCATGACGAAGATCATCATGCCCATGGCAAGACCGGCCACCGTGAGGGTCACCCAGGTGGGGAACGAGCCCATGAAGGGCAGGGCGAGCAGCATCGTCGCCGGAACCAGCAGCAGCGGCACCAGGTCGCGCCGGCTGCGCGGCAGCGCCTCGGTGGCGGGCGCGGCCGGCGCGGTTCCTGCCGGCACCGTCGCCGCGGCTTCGGGTCCGGTCGCGCTCACTGCAGGTTCCTCTCGTTCCCGCCAGCCCGGCCCGCGCCGAGATCGAGACCGAGCAGCGACTGCTGCAGCGCCTCGTCGTCCGCGAGCGCAGCCATCGTCCCGTGGTGCACCACCCGGCCCGAGTCCATCACCGCGACCGTGTCGCCCAGCGCCCGCGCGAAGCGGAAGTTCTGCTCCACCACCAGCAACGTCGTGCTTGCCTTGAGCTCGCGGAAGGCTTCGATCAGGTTCTCGACGATCGCCGGAGCGAGGCCCTTGGTCGGCTCGTCCACCAGCAGCAGCTTCTTCGGTTCGATGATGGCTCGCGCGGTGGCGAGCATCTGCTTCTGGCCGCCGGAGAGGTGTCCGGCCGGCAGCGTCCAGAATCGTCGCAGCGCCGGAAAGAGCGAGAAGATCCACTGCAGCCGGGCATCGTCGATCGGGCCGCTGCGCGCGGCGAGCACCAGGTTCTCCCGCACCGTGAGTCCGGCGAAGATGCCCATGTTCTCCGGCACGTAGCCGACGCCCGCGAGGGCGATGCCGGGCGTCTCGCGTCGGGTGATGTCCGCGCCGTCGTAGCGGATGGCTCCCTGGGATGCGCGCCACAGGCCCATGATGGTGCGCAGGGTCGTGGTCTTGCCGGCGCCGTTGCGGCCGAGCAGCATGGTGAGCCCGCGCTCCGGCACCTCCAGGTCCACGCCCTGCAGGATGTGATAGGGACCGATATGGGTGTGCACGCCGGCGAGGCCGAGCAGGGGCGGGCGTGTCGTGCCGAGCACGCCGTGGGTGCCGCCCGGCGCGCTGTGCAGCGGGCCGGCGCCGTCGCGGGCCGCTGCCGGCCCGGCGGAAACGTTCATGCCGCCGCTCCGCCGAGATACGCTTCCTGCACCACGCGCGAGGCCATCACCTCGGCGGGATCGCCGTCGGCCACCAGCTCGCCCTGGTGCAGCACGACGATGCGGTCAGCGAGCGAGCGCACCACGTCGAGCTTGTGCTCCACCAGCACGATCGTCTTGTCGCGCTGCTGCCTGATGCGCCCGATCAGGTCGAGGATCACCGGCGCCTCGTCGACGCTCATGCCGGCGGTCGGCTCGTCGAACATGAACACCTTCGGCTGCAGCGCGATCAGGATCGCGACTTCCAGCTTGCGCTGGTCGCCGTGCGAGAGCTCGGCGGCGAGGACGTCGCGGCGTCCCGCGAGCGCGATGTCGACGAGTATCGCATCGGCAGTCTCCACCAGCTGGCGGTCCGACGACCAGATGTGCCAGAGATCCCAGCCGCGGCCGGCGGCGGCCTGAACCGCGAGCCGGACGTTCTCGTGCACCGTCAGGTTGGGGAACAGATTGGTGAGCTGGAAGGCGCGGCCGAGCCCGCGCCGGGCTCGCCGCGACGCCGGCAGGCCGGTGATGTCGTCGCCTTCGAGCAGCACGCGCCCGCTCGTGGCGCGCAGCTGCCCGGAGAGCAGGTTGAAGTAGGTGGTCTTGCCCGCGCCGTTCGGGCCCACGATCGCCGTCAGCGTGCCGGCCGCGAAGCCGCAGCTGACGTCGTTGACGGCGGCATGCCCGCCGAAGCGGATCGTGAGCCGGTCGGATTCGAGCAGCACCGTCTTCCCTCAGCGCTTGTTGCGCACCGGGATCTTCATCTCCTCCGGCTTGATCTCGCGGATCAGCTCGGGCACGCCCCAATCGAAGGCCGGATCGGCCTTGATCCTGAAGTGGTACATGCTCTGCATGGCCTGGTGGTCTTCCTTGCGGAAGGTCATCCGGCCCTTGGGCGACTCGAAGCTCATGCCCTGCATGGCGGCGATCAGCTTCTCGGTGTCGGTGCCGCCCGCCTTCTTGATCGCCTCGACGATCGCGATGGCCGCGCTCATGCCGCCCGCGGTGAAGAAGTCCGGCGGACCCTTGTGGCGCTTGTAGTGCTCGGCGACCAGCCACTCGTTCACCGGGTTCTTCGGGATGCCGAAGTAGTAGTAGGCGGCGCCTTCCATCCCGGGCAGCTGCTTGTACGAGACCATTGCCGGCAGGATGTTGCCGCCGGTGGCGATCTCGATGCCGTAGCGCTTCGGGTCGGCGGCGATCAGCTTCGGCAGGGGGTCGGCGCCGGCCCAGTTGACGAAGAGGATCTTGCGGCCCGGCTTGTCCTTGAGCGCGTTGAAGATGCGCTCGGTCGAGGCGGTGAAGTCCGTGGCGCGCACCGGGGCGTACTCCTCGTGCACGATCTGCGCGCCGGTACCGGCGAGCGCTTCCTTGAACGCCGCGACGAAATCCTTGCCGAAGGCATAGTCCTGCGCGAGCGTGGCGACGTGGGTGCCGGGCTTGCCGATCGCGACCGCATTCGACACCGCATCCTGGGTGGAGTTGCGCCCGGTGCGGAAGATGTAGCGGTTCCATTTGTCGCCGGTGATGGAGTCCGCCACCGCGGGCTCCACCAGCAGGATCTTCTTGTACTCCTCGGCCACCGGCAGCATGGCAAGCGCGGTGCCGGAGGAGGTGGGGCCCACGGCGATGTCGACCTTGTCGTCGCCGAAGGCCGCGGCAAGCTGCGCGCGCCCGACGTCCGGCTTGGTCTGCGCATCCCGCTGCGTCACCACGATCTTGCGATTGCCGATCATCATGGTGCCGTTGGTGGCGTACTCGAAGCCCATCATCAGCCCGGTGTGGGTCTGCTTGGCATAGGCCTCCAGTGGACCGGTCTGGTCGGACACATGGGCGATCTTGATGTCCTGCGCCTGGGCATGCGAGGGCGCGCCGAAGGCAAGTGCCGCGCCGATGCCGAGCATCGCGGTGGCGAGCAGGCTGCGACGGGTGGATGGCGCGGCGGTGGCGCCGCCACCGGCCGCGGTGTGGTGAGGGCTGCTGGTCTGGGGGGCGGGCCGATTCATGATGTCTCCGTGACGTGGTTGTTGGCGCGCGGGGCAACTCCATGATGAGTCTAATCATTTCTCCCCCCGATTCACCCCCCGAAAGTGGGGTATGCCGGGGGCGCGCGATGGATCGTCGGGCCGGAGGTCTAGAATCCGGCGCGTCATCCCCCCGAAATCCCGCCTCGACGTGGGGTTCCGCCATGGCTCGCCCGCGCTATCGTCCACCGGTCACCAAGCTCTACCCGCCGTCCACCGACTCGCGACTGCTGGAGCGTCCCGGACTGGTATCGCTGCTCGCGGACCTGGGCCAGCGCAAGCTCGCGGTCGTCACCGCGCCGACCGGCTCGGGCAAGTCGACCCTGCTCGCCCAGGCGCACCGGCGGCTGGTCGCGCAAGGATGGGACGCGGCGTGGCTGTCGCTCGACCGATTCGACAACGAGCCGCGGGTCTTCATGCTGAACCTGGTGGCGGCGGTCGCACGCGTGCGTCCCGGCTTCGGCGATGCGCTCATCGCGATGCTGCAGGCAAGCATCGAGATCTCCGTCACCGAGGCGATGGCGGCGGTGATCGCCGAGGCCGGGCCGCGCCCCGGGGCGCCAGCCCGCCCGCTCGCCGTCTTCCTCGACGACTTCCAGGCGATCGAGAACGCGGACATCGTCGCGGCCGTCGGCTACCTGCTGCAGTACAGCTCGGCCGAGACGCGCTTCGTGGTGGCGAGCCAGCGCGCGGTGCCGCTCAGCGTCGCCCGGCTGAAGTCGCGCGGCGCGGTGGTGGAGATCGGCTTCGACGACCTGCGCCTCGCGGCCGCCGAGGTGCGCGAGTACCTGCGGCGAGTGCAACAGGTCGCGCTCTCCGAGGCTCGCATCGCCGCGCTGACGGACCAGACCGAGGGCTGGATCTGCGGATTGCAGCTCGCCTCCATCGCCTATCGTGAGCACGGCGAGTCGCTGTTCGATCGCGGCGCGGATGGCGGGGATTTCGCGAACTACCTGCTCGAGGACATCCTCGCCACCCAGGCGCCGACGGTGCGCGCCTTCCTGCTCGACACCGCGCTGCTCGACCAGTTCTGCGCGCCGCTCTGCGATGCGCTCACCGGCAGCGACGACGGCGCCACGATGATCGAGGCCCTGGAGAAGGCGAACCTCTTCATCGTCCGACTGGACCGCGAGCAGATCTGGTATCGCTATCACCACCTGTTCCAGAACTTCCTGCGGGTGAAGAAGTACGCGCAGGGCGTCGAGGCGGTGCAGCCGCTCTACCTGCGCGCGAGCGCCTGGTATGAGCAGAACGCGCTGCCGGCCGAGGCGCTGCACCACGCGCTCGCCGGCGGCAGCCGCGAGCGGGCGGTGCGCCTGCTCGAGTCCTACGGCTATTCGCTGCTGCGCGACGGCAACTTCAAGGAGCTGCACGGCTGGCTGCAGGCGATCGGCCGGAGCGGCATCGTGACGTCGCCGATGCTCTGCGCGCTCGACGCCTGGACCCAGCTCTATCTGGGCGACGCCATCGCGGCGAGCGAGGCGGTCGACTCGGCCGAGGCTTCGCTTCCGAAGGCCGGTGCCGGACGGCGACGGCTGGCCGACGAGCTCCTCATCCTGCGCTCGATGTGCGGCGTCACCCGCTACGACCTGGTCGACAGCGACTGGATCAGGCCGGAGCTCGCGACGGCCTTCGGGCGGGAGGAGGGACTGCAACGCGCCTACGCCCAGGTGGTGCTCGGCTACGGTGCCAGGGCGCAAGGCGACCTCGGGGCGGCACGGCGTCACTACGTCGAGGCAATCCGCATCGCGGACGCCAACGAGGACGTCGTGGTGAGCCTGATGGCGCGATACAACCGCGCCATGGTGGACCAGCTCTCGGCCCGGCCGGATGTCGCGCTACGCGGCATCGACCAGTGGTTCCAGGAGCCCGGGAACCGGCGCTGGCAGCGTGCCGGCAGCGTCGGCTTCCTCAATGCGATGCGCGGCATCGCGCATCTCGATCGGCTGGAGATCGACCAGGCGTCTGCCGCGCTGGACGCGTCATTCGAGTTGCTGGATTCGACCCACACCTTCGCCTATGTCGGCGTTGCCCGCGTGCTGCGGGCGCAGGCGCATGCGCTTGCCGGTCGCGCCGAAGCGGCCGCGGAGGACATCGACCGCGCCCGCGAAGTCGGCGCCGCGCGTTCGATCGACCGGGTGCTGTTTCGTGCGGCATTGGCGCAGGCGCGCATCGCGATGCAGGCGCAGGTGGACGATGCCGGCTGGGAGCGGGTGGACCTGTGCCTCGCGGAGGCCCGCGAGGTGCTCGCGGCCAGCCGCCAGCTCGATCGTGCCGTGCCCACCGAGAACACCGTGCAGTACGAGCTGCTGCGCTGCCAACGGCTGAGCCGCCTCGGCCGGCACCTTGAGTTGCTGGAGCAGGTGGCGCGGGCAACCGATGTCGAGCGGCGCGCCGGCCGCGTGAAGTACCTGGTGGAGTTGCTCGGCCTCGAGGCGCTGGCCGGGCTCGCCCTCGGCGAGCCGGCGGCGGCAGGCCGGGTGCTGGCGGAGGCCATCCGGCTGGCATCGCCCGGCGGCTGCGCGCTGCCGCTCCTGTACTGCGGCGCCGGGCTGCTCGCGGTGCCGTTGGCCGGGGCCGTCGGCACCGGCCCGGGCGGAGCCGATGGGGCCGCGATGCAGGCGCGCCTGCGCGGCTGGTTCGAGTCGCTCGAGCAGGCGGCGAGCAGGGTGTCGACCGCGCCCGCGCCGAGACAGGGGCTCCACCGGCGGGAGGTGCAGATCCTGCGGCTGGTGGAGCAGGGCCTGCGCAATCGCGAGGTCGGTGACCGGCTCTACATTTCCGAGGAGACGGTCAAGTGGTACCTCAAGCGGGCCTACGAGGCGCTCGGCGTGAAGAACCGCGCCCACGCGCTTGCCAAGGCGCGGGAACTGCGGCTGCTCTGAGCTGCGGGCGAGGCGCGAGGCACAATCCCTGCTGAAGCAACGCAGGGCGCGCCGGCGCCTGCACGAAACCCGTATCAAGGATCCAGTGACCCCCCATGGCCTTCAGCACGACCTACGAGACGACCGAGCCCTCCCGCGCCGAGGTGGATGCGCATGAAGCGCCGCTGGTGATCGAGTTCGGCAGTCCCTATTGCGGCTACTGCCGGGCGGCCCAGTCGCATATCGCCAGGGCGATGGCCGGCCACCCTGAAGTACGCCACATCAAGATCGAGGACGGTCCCGGCCGGCCGCTGGGTCGCTCCTTCCGCATCAAGTTGTGGCCGACGCTCGTCTTCCTTGCCAACGGCGAGGAAACGGCGCGGTTGATCCGGCCGGCGGATGCGGAGCCGATCGCCGCGGCCCTCGCCCGCATCGATCCGGCATGATGCCCCCGGCCCCGGTCCCCGGGTGACCGCGGCCTCGCCCCGCGTTGGTTTGCCGCAAGGGGGTACCATCGCTAGCCTTCGACTCCCCGACGCTGCCCGAATATCGCCGTGACCATGCCCGACCCCCACGACCCGGCCGATCCGCGGGACGAAACGCCGCCGGTGGCGAAGCCGGAAGACGCCCCGCTCGAGGCGCCGCCGGCGCCCGCGGCCGTCACCGACGCACCGGCCGAAGACGCGTCTGCGGAAGGCGCCTCTGCCGCAGCGTCCGGTCCCGGCCCGGCTGCCGCGACTGCGCCCGAGCCGACGCCGGAACAGGCGCGTGCCCGGGAGGCGGTCGAGGCGGCGCTCGCGTTGCTCGACGGGGCCGCGGCGCGCTTGTCGGCCGCGGCCGGTGGCATTCGCTTTTCCACGCTGCAGAAGAGCCAGGGTAGCCTCGGCTACGAATGGCGTCAGTTGCGCGCGCAGGCGCCCGACACCGCGGCGGCCCAGGCGCTGCTCGGCAGGATCGAGCGGGTGATCGCGTCCCTCGCGCCGGCGCAGCGACCATCGAGCGAGGCGGCGGCGAGTTCCGGCGCGCTGCGGCAGGCGCTGGTGCGCGGCATGATCACGCTCGCGCCGGCGCCCCTTCATTTGCAGATCGAGATTTCGCCGGACTTTCCCGTGGCCGACGCTGATCCGATGGTGCTGGCGGCCCGCTCCCATGCGGTGAGCCGGACCGCTCTCGGCTCGCTGCGGCGGATCCAGTGGGATGCGCCAGACCGCTGCACGCTCACCTTCGGCGACGGAGAGCAGCGGCGCGTGCTGGTCGCAAGCTTCGATGCCCAGGGCAAGCTCGACCTGCCGTCGGAGCTCCGGCAGAACCAACCCCGGCCGGGGCCGAAGCCGGGGCCGAAGCCGGG
>JAEWEW010000251.1 GCA_023389175.1 Pseudomonadota bacterium
CTACGGCTTCTGGACGCTGCCGGCGGGCTTCATGGAGATCGGCGAGACGGTGGCCGACGGCGCCCTGCGCGAGACGACCGAAGAGGCCGGGGCGCGCATCGAGCTGCTCGAGCTCTTCTCCATGATCGACGTGATCCATGCGGAGCAGGTGCACCTCTTCTACCGAGCCCGCATGCTGGGCCCGGAGCTCGACCCGGGACCGGAAAGCCTGGAGGCGAAGCTCTTCGCGGAGCACGAGATCCCCTGGGAGCAGCTCGCGTTCAAGACGGTGATCCGGACGCTGCGCTGGTTCCTCGCGGACCGCAGGGAGGGCCGCTTCACGCTGCACACGGATTCGATCGTCTACCAGCCGAAGGAGCGAAGCTGATGGAACGACGGGAGTTCATGGGCGCCTGCTCGGGCGCGCTGCTCTGCTCGGCGATGACCGCGCCGCAACCGGTCTTCGCCCGTTCGGCCAAGCCGCAGGCCTACGAGCGGGTACGGCTGCTGGACGAGCACGGCCGGCCGTTGCGGGCCTCCGCCTTGCCGAAGCGCCGCAACCTCGTCTTCGCCTATCCCTATGTCGCGACGCCCGCCTTCCTGCTGGATCTCGGCAAGCCGGCGGCACCGACCAGCGGCCTGCCCGACGGCAACGGCCAGTCCTACGCCTGGCCCGGCGGGGTCGGGCCCTCCCGCTCCATCGTCGCCTTCGCCGCCATCTGCGCGCACCAGCTCGCCTACCCGACGCGCGAGATCAGCTTCATCAGCTACCGCGAGAAGGCCGGCGGCGCGAACCGCCGCGGCGAGGTGATCCACTGCTGCGCCGAGCACAGCCAGTACGATCCGGCCGCCGGCGCCCGGGTCCTAGCCGGTCCGGCACCGCATCCGCTCACCGCGATCCTCCTCGAGCATGATGCCGGCTCGGATTCGCTCACGGCGACCGGCACGCTGGGCGGGGAGCTCTACGACGCGTTCTTCGCCAAGTACGACTTCCGCCTCGCGATGGAATACGGTGGCCGGGAACGCTCGCTCGTCTCCGGCGATACCCGGGTGATGCCGATCGAGCAGGTGTGTCGCCAGCAGGTGAGATGCTGACCTGGGTCGAGCCGGGACAGCCACTTCCACCGGCGCGCACCGCACTGCGCGAACCCAACGGCCTGCTCGCCGCCGGCCGTGACCTGTCGGCGCGCCGGCTGCTCGAGGCCTACGGCAAGGGCATCTTTCCCTGGTATTCCCAGGGGCAGCCGGTGCTCTGGTGGTCGCCCGATCCGCGGATGGTCGCCTTCGTCGACGAGTTCTCGCCGAGCCGCACGCTGCGCCGGACCTTGCGGCGGGTGGCGCGCAGCGGCGAATGGACGGTCACGCTCGATACCGCCTTCGTCAGGGTGATGCAGGCCTGCGCCGCACCGCGCGAAGGCCAGGAGGGCACCTGGATCACCCCGGACATCATCGCCGCCTATCACGGGCTGCACCGGATGGGGCATGCCCATTCGGTGGAGGTGTGGGCCGGCGGCGATCTCGTTGCCGGGCTCTACGGCGTGAGCATCGGCCGCATGTTCTTCGGCGAGTCGATGTTCACGCGGGTGACCGACGGGTCCAAGGCCGCCTACGCCGCCCTGCTCGCGATGCTCCGTCGGCTCGGATTCACCATGGTAGACTGCCAGCAGTCTACCGGGCACCTGGCTTCGCTCGGCGCCCGCGAGATCAGCAGCAAGGAATTCCTGGCACGGATCGGCGAGCTCTGCGAGCTTCCCGGCCCGGACTGGTCTAAGGTGAGGATCGAGTGGCCCGAGTGACTCCCGGCCACGCGGGAGGTCGGTAGAACCCGTGACACAGCTCAAGGAATTGCCGTTCTCGGCGCTGCAGTTCTATTCCACGGCGCCCTATCCCTGCAGCTACCTGCCCGGCCACCAGGCCCGCTCGCAGGTCGCCACGCCCAACCATCTGATCAACGCGGACGTCTACAGCGGGCTGGTGCGCGCGGGCTTTCGCCGCAGCGGCATCTTCACCTACCGGCCGCACTGCGACGGCTGCCGCGCCTGCGTGCCGGTGCGCATCCCCGCGCGTGAGCTCGCCATGACCCGCAGCCAGCGGCGCGCCTGGCGCGCCCACCAGGACCTCGCCACCGTCGTCGCGCGCCTCGCGCTGGTGCCGGAGCACTATGAGCTCTACCTGCGCTACCAGTCCACCCGGCACGCCGGCGGCGGCATGGACCAGGACAGCCGGGAGCAGTACGCCCAGTTCCTGCTCCAGAGCAAGGTCAACACCCGGCTGGTCGAGTTCCGCTCGCCGGGCGGCGAGCTGCGCATGGTGTCGATCATCGACATCCTCGACGACGGCCTGTCCTCGGTCTACACCTTCTTCGACCCGGACGTGCCGGGCGCGAGCTACGGCACCTACAACATCCTGTGGCAGGTGGAGCAGTGCCGCTCGCTCGGGCTGCGCTATCTCTACCTCGGCTACTGGATCGAGCAGTGCCCGAGCATGTCCTACAAGGCCCGCTTCCGGCCGGTCGAGCAGCTGATCAACGGCCAGTGGGTCAGGCGGGCCGGCTAGGCTACGCGCTGGCCCGTCCGGCGCTGTTCGCGCTGGATGCGGAGCGCGCGCACCGGCTCACGCTGGCCGCGCTCGACTGCGTCGCCGGCGCACCGATGCTCGGCACGCTGGCCGCCGGGGTCCTGGCCGGCGCACCGGTGAAGGATCCGACCGAGCTGCTCGGCCTGCGCTTCCCGAACCGGATCGGCCTGGCCGCGGGCCTCGACAAGGACGCGCGGCATGTGGACGGCCTCGCGGCACTCGGGTTCGGCTTCCTCGAGCTCGGCACGGTCACCCCGCTGGCGCAGCCCGGGAATCCGCGGCCGCGACTCTTCCGGCTGCCCGAGGCCGGGGCGCTCATCAACCGCTTCGGCTTCAACAACGACGGGCTCGAGCCCTTCCTCGCGCGGGTGCGGGGCTCCCGCACCTGGCAGGCCCGCCGGGTCGGCGCCGCGGATGCCCCGCCGCTTGGTATCAACATCGGCAAGAACGCGGTGACGCCGATCGAGCGCGCGGTGGACGACTACCTTGCCTGCCTGCGCGCGGCAGTGCCGGTGGCGGACTACGTCACCATCAACGTCTCGTCGCCGAACACCCGCAACCTGCGGCAGCTCCAGGGCGGCGAGCAGCTCGGCGACCTGCTCGGCGCGGTCGACGCCGAGCGCGCCCGCCTGCTGCGCGAGGGATCGCAACCGGTGCCGGTGCTGACCAAGATCGCGCCGGACCTGGATGACGGACAGTTGGAGGTCATCGCCGCGCTCCTGGTGCGGCATGCCATCGACGGCGTGATCGCCACCAACACGACGCTTGCCCGCGATGCGGTGGCGGGGCTGCGCCATGGCGCGGAAGCCGGCGGCCTCTCCGGGCGACCGGTGTTCGAGCCGTCCAACCGGGTGATCCGCGCGCTGAGGAGCCTCTTGCCGCCGCGCTATCCCATCATCGGCGTCGGCGGCATCATGTCCGCCGACGATGCGGTCGCGAAGCTGCGCTGCGGCGCGGACCTGGTGCAGCTCTATACCGGGCTCATCTACCGCGGTCCCGCGCTGGTGGGCGAATGCGCCGCGGCGGTCGCGGCCGCGGGAACCGCTGCAGCCGGAGGCGGCGTCGCCGCGTCGCGATGACGGCAGTACCGGCCACGAGCGACGTAGTGCTCGCGACGATCAACGCGCGCTATCCGCATGCCTCGCTCGGCCTGCGCTACCTGATGGCCAACGCCGGCGAGCTGCGCCCGCGCATGACGCTGCGGGAGTTCACCCTCGGTCGCCCGGTGGAGGAGATCGCGGCCAGCCTGCTGGCTCTGCAGCCGCGGGTGATCGGCCTCGGGGTGTACATCTGGAACGTCGCCCAGACCCGGGCGCTGGTCGAGCGGCTGAAAGCGATCGCGCCGCAGGTGCGCATCGTGCTCGGCGGGCCGGAGGTGAGCCACGAGACCGAATCGCAACCGATCTGCCGGCTGGCCGACCATGTGGTGCAGGGACCGGGCGATCTCGCGTTCGCCGAGCTCGCCGCCCGGCTGCTCGACGGCGGTGGCGCTCCGCCCCCGTGGATCATTGCCGCCGCGCAGCCGGACCTCGCCGCGCTCGCCCTGCCCTATCGCGAATACGACGAGGTCGACCTGCGCGAGCGCATCCTCTACGTGGAGGCCTCGCGCGGCTGCCCGTTCAAGTGCGAGTTCTGCCTCTCCTCGCTCGACCGCACCGCCTGGCCATTCCCGCTCGCGCCGTTCCTCGACGAGATGGCGCGACTGCACCGGCGCGGCGCCCGCCGCTTCAAGTTCGTCGACCGGACCTTCAACCTGAAGCCGGCGACCGGCACCGCCATCATGGCGTTCTTCCTCGAGCGGATCGAGGCGACGCCTCGGGATCCCTGCTTCGTGCACTTCGAGCTGGTGCCGGACCACCTGCCGGAGCCACTCAAGGCCGCGATCGCGCGCTTTCCCGCCGGGACCCTCCAGTTCGAGATCGGCATCCAGACCTTCGATCCGACGGTCCAGGCGCTGATCAGCCGCCGCCAGCACGAGGCTCGCGCGGAAGCCAACCTGCGCTGGCTGCTGAGCGAGTCGCAGGCCCATCTTCACGTGGACCTGATCGCCGGCCTGCCGGCGCAGACGCTGGAATCGCTTGCGCGGGACTACGACCGCCTGGTCGCGATCGGCCCGCACGAGATCCAGGTCGGCATCCTCAAGCGCCTTCGTGGCGCGCCGATCGCGCGCCACGAGGCGACGCACCGGATGCGGTTCTCGCCGGCCGCCCCCTACGAGGTGATCGACACGGCGACCATGAGCGCGGACGAGCTGCGCGATGTGCGCCTCATCGCGCGGGTCCGGGAGCTGACCGCGAACTCCGGCCGCATGCCGCGACTGGTTAGGCGCATCCACGACGAGGCGCCCTTCGCCCGGATGCGGGCGCTTGCCAGGCACCTGCAGGATCGCTTCGGCCGGGTCCACGGGATCGGCCTCGAGCCGCTGTTCGACGGGGTGGTGGACTGGCTCGCGCGATCTCCGGGAGCCGACCGGGCCGGCATCGAGCGCGACGCGCTGCTGGACTACGCAGGAACCGGCGCGAGCGGCCGGCTCGGATTCATGGCCCGCGGGCTCGCCCCGGCGGCGCCCCGGCCGGTGCCTGCCGCGGCGACGCCCAGGCGACAGGCGCGCCGGCTGCGAATCGACACCCGCGGTCCCGGCGTGCTATAACCGCTGGTGCCCGCTACCGCCATGGCCCGGATGTCCGACAGAAAAAGCTCGTCCCCCGCGCTCGCCGCCAAAGCCGGCGCAGCAAGCATCGGGAACGGCAGCGGATCCGCCTCGCGCCCGGGCCGCGGCGAGAACGCCAAGACGGCGGTGCAGGTGCTGGAGCGCATGGTGGCGCTGCTGGACGGCCTCGCCCAGCAGCCGGATCCGGTCAGCCTCAAGGACCTGTCCATCCGCACCGGCCTGCATCCGTCCACCGCCCACCGGATCCTGAACGACCAGGTCTGGGCGCGCTTCGTCGACCGCGTGGAGCCCGGCACCTACCAGCTCGGCATGCGCCTGCTGGAGCTCGGCAACCTGGTCAAGGCCCGGCTCAACGTGCGCGACGCCGCCCTCGGTCCGATGCGGGAGCTGCACCGGATCACCGCGCAACCGGTGAACCTCTCCATCCGCCAGGGCGACGAGATCGTCTACATCGAGCGCGCGGTGTCGGAGCGCAGCGGCATGCAGGTGGTCCGCGCCGTCGGCGGCCGGGCGCCGCTGCATCTCACCTCCGTCGGCAAGCTGTTCCTCGCCGCGGACAGCACCCGCGCGATCCAGGGCTATGTCGCCCGCACCGGGCTTGCCGGCCATACCCGCAACAGCATCACCGATCCGGCCATGCTGGAGCGCGAGCTTGCCCTGGTGCGGGCCCGCGGCTACGCGCGGGACAACGAGGAGCTGGAGCTCGGCGTGCGCTGCATCGCTGCGGGCATCCGCGACGACACCGGCCAGCTCGTGGCAGGGCTGTCCATCTCCGCGCCGGCGGACTTCGTGCAGGACGGCTGGATCGAGCTGCTCTGCAAGACCGCGAACCAGATCTCCAGCGCCCTGGGCTACGATCCGTCGCCGGACAGCTGAAGGGGCCGCGCGCGCATGCCGCCGCCGGGCCCGGGGCGGCTCATGGCCGACCGGCCGCGGCGCTCAGCCCTCCAGCCAGCGGCGCAGCCGCTGCGCATCGCCGAGCCGCGAGTAGCGGCCGTGCGAATCCAGCAGCACCATGATCAGGTTGCGGCCGTCGATCTGGCCCCGCATCACCAGGCAGTTGCCGGATTCGTTGATGTAGCCGGTCTTCTGCAGCGAGATGTCCCACGCCGGACTGCGCACCAGCCGGTTGGTGGTGCCGAAGGCGCGACTGCCGTGGGCGGTGCGCACGGTCAGGCGGTCGTCCGTGGAAAAGCGGGCGATCACCGGATAGCGGGCGGCATGCGCCACCAGCACCGCCAGGTCGCGCGCGGTGGACACATTGCCGGCCGAGAGCCCGGTACCGTCCATGAACACCGAATCACGCATGCCGATGTCGGCGGCCTTCTGGTTGGCCGCCGCGACGAAGGCGGAATCGCCGCCGGGGTAGCTGCGCGCGAGCGCGCTGGCCGCCCGGTTCTCCGACGACATCAGCGCGAGATGCAGCAGCTCGCGTCGCGTGAGGCGCGAACCGATCGGCAGGCGCGAGGCGCTGAAGCGCTCGGTGTCGCGATCGGCCTCCAGGATGGTGATCTGCTCGTCCAGCGGCTGCCGCGCGTCCAGCACCACCATGGCCGTCATCAGCTTGGTGATCGAGGCGATCGGCAGGACCGCGCGCGAGTTCTTGTCGTAGAGCACCTCGCCGGTGGCTGCGTCGACCACGAGCGCGACGGCGGAGCGCAGGGCCAGGCGGTCCGGGATGGTGTGCAGGCCGATGGCTTCGCCGATGGACATGGTGGCCGCGGCGTCCGGGGCAGTGG
>JAEWEW010000306.1 GCA_023389175.1 Pseudomonadota bacterium
CCGGCCATGAGCGGCGCCAGTCCTTGCGCGACATCCAGATGGATCCGCTGATCGCGTCATGCGCTTCCTTGGCGCCGCCGCGGTATGCCGCCATGTACAGTGCCTCTCCGACCGCGAACAGGCCGACCGCCATCACCACCACGTCGATGCCGTCGAGCAGCTCGGGCACGCCGAACGCGAAGCGGGCCTGCCCGGTCTGGCTGTCGATTCCCACCAGCCCGAAGAAGAGCCCGAGGAACAGGCTCGCGAGGCCCCTCAGGGTGGAGCTGCCCAGCACCGCGGCCACCGTGACGAACGCGAAGATCATCAGCGCGAAGTACTCTGCCGGCCCGAAGGCGATCGCGATCTCCACCACGATCGGCGCGAGCAGCGTGAGCAGGATGGTGGCGATGGTGCCCGCGACGAATGACCCGATCGCGGAGGTGGCGAGCGCCGGACCGGCACGGCCGCGCTTGGCCATCTGGTTTCCTTCCAGCGCGGTGGCGAGAGAGGCGGACTCCCCCGGTGTGTTGAGCAGGATGGTGGAGGTGGAGCCGCCGTACATCGCGCCGTAGTAGATGCCGGCGAACATGATCAGCGCTCCGGTCGCATCCAGCTTCGTGGTGAGCGGCAGCAGCATCGCTACCGTGAGCGCCGGGCCGACGCCGGGCAGCACCCCGATGGCGGTGCCGAGCGTCACGCCGATCAGCCCGAGCAGCAGGTTCATCGGCGCAAGAGCGAGTCCGAAGCCGTTCAGCAGGGCGCCCAGGGTCTCGGTCATGGCCTCAGGTCATCAGAGCCCTGCGCTGCCCAGCACCGGCGCGAGCAGCCCGGCCGGCAGGTTCACGTTCAGGAAGCCGACGAAGAAAAGGTGGACCGCGAGCCCGAACGCGAAGCCGATCAGCAGGTCGCGCAACGGCCGGCGGCTGTCGAAGCCGCGGCACACGCAGGCGAAGAGCGCCGCCGCGGCGATGACGAACCCCGCCGTGTGGACGAGCGCCATCTGGACGAGCAGGCCGCCGATCACCCACACGAAGGCGGTGGGCGCGAACGGCCGGTCGCCGCGCGCCGCGGGATCGTCCGGCTCGCGATTCGCCCAGTTGCCCCTCAGCGCCTGCGCGAGCAGCCAGGCGCCGAGGATCGTGAGGCCCGCGCCGACGACCATCGGCATCATGTCCGGGCCGACCAGTGCGTAGCCCTGGTTCCCGGACAGGCTGCGCCCGATCATGAACACCGCGATGCCGAGCGCGAGGATCGCGGCGGAGATGGCCAACTCGGCGCCACTGCGCCGGCGCGGCGCCGGGTTCTGCACGTCAGGGGCCGGGCCGCGAACGCAGCGGGCGCGGACGCGCCTGCATGCTAGGACTTGACCAGGCCGAGGTTCCTGAGGATGCCGCCGACACGCTTGATGTCATCGTCGAGGAACTTCTTGTACTCGTCGCCGCCCATGAACCACGGGGTCCAGCCGAACTTCTCCAGGGTGCTCTTCCAGGACTTGGTCTCGGTCGCCTTCCGGACGGCCTCCACCAGCGCGTCCCGTTGGGCGGTGCTGAGGTCCGGGCCGCCGAAGCAGCCGCGCCAGTTGCCGAGGATCACGTCAACGCCCTGTTCCTTCATGGTGGGGATGCCGTCGATCGGTTCGGGACTGGAGACCGCGAGCGCCCGCATGCGCTTGCCCTTGATCTGCTCCGCGAACTCGCCGAGCCCCGAGACGCCTGCGGTCACGTGGCCGCCGATGATGGCGGCGATTGCCTCGCCGCCGCCCTTGAAGGGCACATAGTTGATCTTGCTGGTGTCCGCGCCGATCGACTGCGCGGCCAGCCCGACCAGGATGTGATCGGTGCCGCCTGCCGAGCCGCCGCCCCAGGACACGGCGCCGGGATTGGCCTTGAAGGCCTTCATCAGGTCGGCCAGGTTCTTGTGCGGCGAGGAAGCCGGCACGACGACCACGACATACTCGCTGGTGAGCCGGGCAATCGGCGTCACCATGCCGAGGTCCACGGTGGACTTGCTCAGCATGATGCCACCCACCATCACCATGCCGCCCATCATGAGGGCGCTGCCGTCGCCCTTGTGGTTGTTCACGAACTGGGCGAGGCCCAGCGTACCGCCGGCACCGCCCTTGTTCTCGAACTGTGCGCCGCTGATGACGCCGGCCTCCTGCATGGCCACCGCCAGGTTGCGTCCGGTCTGGTCCCAGCCGCCCCCGGGGTTGGCTGGAATCATCATCTTCAGGGTTCCGAGGCTCTGGGCGCGGGCGATCCCCGGGACGAGTGCCTGGCCGGCAAGCAGCGAAGCGGCAGCCAGGTTGAATTGACGGCGTTGCATGCGAGCATCTCCTCTGAGGGGCCGGCGCAGACCAGGATCTTCGTGTTGGACGCCAGGGCCGAGTCGGCCCTGCGGGCTCGGCGCGCCCGCGGGCTAGTGTAGCGCCGATTCCAGCAGGCGCACCGGCGACCGGCGGTCCGGGCGGGACGGACCGCGCCGACCCTCATGCCGCCGGCGACGACGACTGCGATAATTCCCTTTCGATGCGCATCCCCGGAGCAGGTCGATGATCAGGAAGTTGTTGTTGGCGTTCGGCGTACTCGTCGTGCTGGTGGTGGTGGCGGCGATCGCGCTGGTGACGCTGGTCGACGTCAACCGCTTCAAGCCGACGATCGAGCAGTTCGTGCAGGACCGCTACCAGCGGACGCTGCGCATCGACGGGGACCTGTCCCTCTCGGTGTTCCCGCGGATCGCACTCGCGCTGCCGCGCACCACGTTGTCCGAGGCCGGCGGCCAGGGCGAGGCCGCGAGCCTTGCCGGCGCGCGTGTCGCGGTCGCCGTGATGCCGCTGCTGCGCGGCGAGGTGATCGCGGACAAGGTGCAGATCGACGGCTTGCAGGCGACCATCGAACGTCGCAAGGACGGCAGCCTCAGCATCGACGACCTGCTCGGGCAGCCCGGGGCGGCCGACAAGCAGCCGCCGTCGGGCGAGACACCGGCCGGCCAATTGCCGCGCATCGACATCGGCGGCATCGGACTGGACAACGCGAGGATCACCTGGCGCGACCTGCAGGCCGGCATGACCGCCACCGTGGAGCGCCTGTCGCTGCAGACGGGCCGGATCGCCAACAAGGGCGCCACTCCGATCGAGCTGAAGGCCGCCTTCCAGGCGAGCGAGCCGAAATCGAGCGGCGAGGTGTCGCTGGACGGCGAAGCCGTGCTGGACCTCGATGCCGGCAGCTACGGTGCCCGCAAGCTGCGGGTCGTGTTGAAGGGAACGACCGGTACCACCGAGATCGGGGAGGCCAGGGTGGCGCTGGACAACCTGGCTTTCGATCCGGGCACGCGCGCGATCGACCTGGCCGGCCTCGAGGTCGCCGCGAACGGCAGGCTCTCCGGCCAGCCGTTCGAGGCCAAGGCGGCAGCGCCCCGGCTCGCGATCACCGAGTCCTCCGCCTCCGGCGAGTCGGTCAAGGCGAGCGTCTCGCTCGCCGGCGACCAGGCGCTGCAGGCGAATGTCGACGCCTCCGGCATCGGCGGCAGCACCAGCGCGCTCGAGGTGGCGAAGCTCGCCATCCAGGCCAGCCTGCGCCAGGGCGAGCGCACCGTCCAGGCGAACCTCGCCACGCCTTTCAAGGCGAACCTCCAGGCCGGAACCTACGCGCTGCCGTCGCTCGCCGGGACGGTGGAGATCCGCGATCCGGGCATCCCCAAGGGGCAGGCCCGAATCGACCTGACCGGCTCGGCCACGGCCGACGCGACCAACGAGAAGGTCGCCGCCCAGCTCGACGCGAAGGCCGAAGGCACGGCGCTGCGGGCCAAGGTGGATGTCGCCGGCTTCGCGAAGCCACGCATCGGCTTCGACGTGGATGCGGACCAGCTCGACGTGGACCGCTTCTTTCCGCCCGAGCCGGCCGCCAAGGGCGGCGCGCCGGCCGGCGGCGGTGCGCAGGGTGGCGCCGACCAGCCGATCGACCTTTCCGCGCTGCGCGACGTGGACGCCCGCGGCAAGCTGCGGATCGGCCAGCTGCAGGCCCGCGGCATCAAGGTGTCCGACCTGGCGGTCGCGGTCGTCGCCGCCAAGGGCCGGCTGGATGCGGCGCCGATCACAGCGAGGCTCTATCAGGGACGCCTCGACGCCAAGGCCGCCGTCGCGGCCGGCGCGGAGCCCGGCGCGAACCGCTACAGCACCTCGGTGGACCTGAAAGGCGTGGCGATCGGCCCGCTGCTGCGGGATGTCGCGGACCAGGACCTGCTGGAGGGCCGCGGCAACGTCGCGATGTCGATCGCCAGTGGCGGTGCCACCGTCGCGGCGATCAAGCGCGGGCTCTGGGGCAATGGCGCCGTGAACCTGCGCGACGGCGCGATCAAGGGCATCAACCTCGGCGAGACCATCCGAAACGCCCGCAGCCTGCTGCAGGGCGGCCGCTCGGAGACGAAGGCGGCCGACGCGACGCAGAAGACGGACTTCACTTCGCTCGACGTCAGCTTCACCGTGAAGGACGGCGTCGCGAGCAGCAACGACCTGGACGTGCGCTCGCCGCTACTTCGGATCGGCGGACAAGGCCGCGCCGACATCGCGGCCGGCACGCTCGACTACACGGTCAGCGCCTCGGTGGTCGGCACCAGCGCGGGGCAGGGCGGCCGCGAGCTGGAGGAGCTGCGTGGCGTGACCATCCCGGTGCGCCTCACCGGCCCGTTCGAGAACCTGAGCTGGGCGATCGACTGGGAAACCGCCGGGAAGGAGGCAATCAAGTCCCGCGCCGCGAGCGAGCTCAAGGAACGGCTGAAGACCGACGAGCTGGAGAACCGGGCGAAGGAGAAGGCGCGCGAGGCGCTTAAGGGGCTGTTCAACCGCTGAGCACCGGAGATCCCGGATCGCAGGTTCCGGGCCTCAGCGGGCCGGCATGTCCGCTTCCGTGTAGACCAGGATCGCCCGCGCGTCATCCGGAATCGGGGCCATGGTCGCGTTCCAGGCGTCGTACCGGGCGCGCATGCGCGCGAGCCGCTCCGGATGCCTGCGCGCGAGATTCGCCCGCTCGCGTTCGTCCTGGGACAGGTCGAAGAGATACTCGTTGTCGTCGATGGCGAGATACTTCCACGGCCCGTCGCGCAGCGCCTTCTGCCTGCGGTACTTCATCCGCCAGAACAGCTCGCGTCCGAAGGTGGCGTCCGGATCGCGCAGCACCGGCAGCAGCGAGACGCCGTCGAGCGGCACGTCCGGACCGGTGCCGATGCCGGCCACGTCGAACATCGTCACCGCCCAGTCCATCGTGATCGCCTGCTGCCCGGTCACGCTGCCCGGCGGCACGACGCGCGGCCAGCGGACGATGTAGGGCACGCGGATGCCGCCCTCGGTGAGGTCCATCTTGCCGCCCACCAGCGGCCAGTTGTCCGAAAAGCGCTCGCCGCCGTTGTCGCTGGTGAAGACCACCAGCGTGTCCTCGCCGAGCCCGGTCTCGTCGAGCGCATCCAGCACGCGGCCGATGCCTTCGTCCAGCTCGCGGATCATCTGCTGGTAGATGCGGATCGACCCTCCGTCCTTGTGGCGGATGTCGGCGTCGATCTCGGGCCGGGCGCCGCCCTGGGCGCGGGTCTCCCACGGCCAGTGCGGGGCGGTGTAGTGCAGGCTGAGCAGGAACGGCGCGCGGTCGGCGGCGCGACGCCGGATGCAGCCAACCGCCTCGTCGCTCAGCAGGTCCGTCAGGTAGTGGCCGTCGTGGCGTTCCGGCTCGCCGTTTCGCACCAGGTCGTGGTTGCCCTCGCGGTCCAGGTGGCTGAAGTAGCTCACCCCGCCGGAGAGCGGGCCGATGTGCTCGTCGTAGCCGCTCTTGAGCGGCCCGAAGTGCGGCGGATAGCCGAGGTGCCACTTGCCCACCAGGGCCGTGCGGTAGCCCGCGGCGCGCAGGACCGACGGCAGCGTCGGGTGCGACGGCGGCAGCCCCACCTCGGTGCTGCCGTAGAAGCGGGCGGTCATCGGCTCTTCCGCGGCGCCGCGCAGCTGGTACTGGTATCGGCCGGTGATCATCGCGAAACGCGTGGGCGAGCACACCGGCGAGTTGGAATAGCCCTGGGTGAAGCGCAGGCCGTCGCGCGCCATCGCGTCCAGTCGCGGCGACACCGGGACACGCCCGCCGTAGCAGCCGAGGTCGGCGTAGCCCAGGTCGTCGGCGACGATGAAGACGAAGTTGGTCATGCGCCTACTCCGCCCGCATGCCGGTCGCAGCGATCGTCCCGGCATAGCGCTCGCGCAGCCGGGCGAGCCGCGTGCGCGCCGCCTCCGCAGGCTCGGCAAGCACCTCCATGTCGAGCGAGGCCAGGCGCTTCCTGACGTCCTCCTGTGCGAGCGCTGCGGCGAAGGCCGCGCCGAGCCGGTCCACGACCGCCTGCGGCGTCGCGGCCGGCACCAGCGCGTCGTAGAGCACCTCGAAGCCGAGGTCCGGCAACCCGGCCTCGGCGACGGTGGGCACCTCCGGCGCGAGCGGCGAGCGCCGCGGGCTGGTCACCGCGACCGGTATCACCTTGCCTGCCTTCACCTGCGGCAGGAATCCCGGCGTCGCCAGGATGCCGCCCTGCACCTCGCCGGAGACCACCGCGAGCACCGCCGGCGCGTTGCCCTTGTAGAGGATGTGATTGACCTTCGCGCCGCTGGCGGCGGCGAGGATCGAGGCCGCCATGTGGCCGGGGCTGCCGTTGCCGGCGTTGCTGAATGCGAGCGCATCCTGCTTTCCCTTGGCCACCAGCGCCGGCAGGTTCGCGGCGCCCACGGAGGGGTGCACCGCGATCATCAGGCCCGAGGAGGCGAGCGTCATCACCGGCTTCAGGTCATCCGGCTTGAACGGCAGCGACTTGTACACGCCCGGGTTGATGGTGAACGGCGTGTCGATCGAGACCAGCACGGTGTAGCCGTCGGGCGGGGCCTTGGCGACCAGATCCGCGCCGATGTTTCCACCCGCGCCGGGCTTGTTCTCCACCACGAACGGCTGGCCGAGCGAGGCCTGCAGCTTCTCCGCAAGCGTGCGGGCGAGGATGTCGAGTGGTCCGCCGGGCGGGAAGTTGACGATGAAGCGCACCGTCTTCTCCGGATAGCCGGACTGCGCGAGCGCCGCCGGCATGGCGCCGAGCGCGACGGTCGCGGTCGCCGCGCCGAGCAGCGCGCGCCGGCGCTGCGACGCATTCTTTGACGGGTGTCTCATCACGGTTCCTCCATGGCTGGGCGGCGTCGCTGCCTGCGCCGCCATCGTCTCGACGTGCGGGACGGACGCGGCTCAGTGTATCTCCGGTTCGCCGGATCCCGACGCGGCTTCGGCGGTGCCCGGCTCGAGGAAATCGAAGTCGCAGCCCTCATTGGCCTGGCGCACATGCTTCAGGTAGATGGCACCGTAGCCGCGACTGAAGCGCCGCGCCGGCGGCTGCCAGTCGCGGCGGCGGGCGGCGAGCTCCTCGTCGCTTACCTCGAGCGTCAGCCGTCGCGCATCCACGTCGAGCGTGACCAGGTCTCCGGTGCGCACCAGCGCGAGCGGCCCGCCGACATGGCTCTCGGGGGCGACATGGAGCACGCAGGCGCCGTAGCTGGTGCCGCTCATGCGGGCATCGGAAATGCGCACCATGTCGCGCACGCCCTTCTGGAGAAGCTTGCGCGGGATCGGCAACTGCCCCCATTCCGGCATGCCTGGCGCGCCTTGCGGTCCGGCGTTCTTCAGCACGATCACCGAGCGCTCGTCGATGTCCAGGTCCGGTGCGTCGATGCGCGCGGCCATGTCGTCGTAGCTCTCGAAGACGACCGCCGGCCCGGTGTGGCGGCGCAGGTGCTGCTCCATTGCGGCCGGCTTGATCACCGCACCGTCGGGCGCCAGGTTGCCGCGCAGGACCGCGAGGCCGTCGCGCGCGATCAGCGGGCGATCGAGCGGCCGGATGACCTCGTCGTCATGGACGCGGGCATCGGCGATGTTCTCGCCGAGCGTGCGGCCGTTCACCGTGAGCGTGCCGCGATCGATCATGCCGCCCAGCCGCGCCAGCAGCGCCCGCAGCCCGCCGGCATAGTAGAAGTCCTCCATCAGGAAGGACCCGGAGGGACGCAGGTTGGCAAGCACCGGCGTTTCCCGCGCGAGGCTGTCGAAGCTGTCGAGATCGAGCGGGACGCCGGCGCGCCGGGCGATTGCGATCAGGTGCACGATCGCGTTGGTGGAGCCGCCGAGGGCGAGCACCGCCACCACCGCGTTGCGCATGGCCTGGCCCGTCAGGATCGCGTCCGGCCGCAGGTCCTCCCACACCATGTCGACGATGCGCTTGCCGGAGAGCGTCGCCATCTGGGCATGCCGGGAGTCGGGGGCTGGTATGGAGGCGGCGCCTGGAAGGGTGAAGCCGAGCACCTCGGCCGCGCTCGTCATGGTGGAGGCGGTGCCCATGGTCATGCAGTGTCCGGGCGAGCGGGCGATGCCGTCCTCCAGCTCCTGCCAGTCGTCCTCGGTGATGTTCCCGGCACGAAGCTCCGCCCAGTACTTCCAGGTGTCGCTGCCGCTGCCGATGACGCCGCCCTTGTAGTCGCCGCGCAGCATCGGCCCGGCCGGCACGAAGATGGTCGGCAGGTTCATCGTGATCGCGCCCATCAGCAACGCCGGCGTCGTCTTGTCGCAGCCTCCCATCAGCACGCAGCCGTCGGCCGGATACGAGCGCAGCAGCTCCTCGGTTTCCATCGCGAGCAGGTTGCGATAGAGCATCGTCGTCGGCTTCTGGAACGGCTCGGACAGCGACAAGGCCGGCATCTCCACCGGAAAGCCGCCGGCCTGCCAGATGCCGCGCTTCACTTCCTCCGCCCGCTGGCGGAAGTGGGTGTGGCAGGGATTGATTTCGCTCCAGGTGTTGATCACCGCGATCACCGGCTTGCCGGCATAGTCGCTGCGGTGGTAGCCCATCTGGGATGTGCGCGATCGATGGCCGAATGCGCGCAGGTCCCTGGCCCCGTACCAGCGGTGGCTGCGCAGTTGTTCCGGCCTGAGGCGGGGCTTGCTCATGCTGATGTGGTCTCCGTTGTCATGCGGCGAAGCACGTGCCGCCGTGCCGTACCGCGGCGGACCGCACCGTGTCGGGCACGGCGACGATTCGCGTGTGATGCTGTCGGGATGGCGCCGTCAAGGGTAGCATTCCGCATCCGCGGGCGCCGCAGCCATCGCAGTCGCCGTGCATCGTCGACGCCGCAGGATCTGATCCGCTATTGTCCTCGGGGAGAATGCAATGAAGTATCGGATGTTGACGGTGGCCGTTGCGCTGGCCCTGGCCGGCTGTGCCGACATGCAGGGCGTCCAGATGGGCAGCCAGAGCGCCAAGACGGTCGCCACAGGCTCTGCGGCGGGCGCGGCCTCGGCCAACGCCAACAGCCAGCTCGAGCGCTGCGACGAATCCCTCGGCACCCTGGCCGTGGTCGAGGACCAGGGGTCGCCCTGGTACTACCAGCTTCGCAACGAGTACAAGCTGCAGTCCACCGTGCCGCTGATCCGCATGCTGGTCCAGCAGTCCAACTGCTTCGTCGTGGTGGAGCGCGGCACCGGCATGCGCTCCATGAGCACCGAACGCACCCTGGAGGCGAGCGGCGAGATGCGCCGGGGCAGCAACTTCGGCAAGGGCCAGATGGTGGCGGCCGACTACAGCCTCAATCCGAGCATCGCCTTCAGCCAGAGCGACGCCGGCGGCGTGGGTGCCGCGCTCGGCGGGTTCGGCCGCCGGCTCGGGATGCTCGGCGCGGTGGCGGGCAGCATGAAGTTCAAGGAGGCCTCCACCATGCTGACGCTGGTGGACAACCGGTCCGGCGTGCAGCTCGGCGCCGCCGAAGGCAGCGCCTCCAAGACCGATTTCGGCGCCTGGAGCAGCCTCTTCGGCAGCCGCGCAGGCGGGTCGCTCGGCGGCTACACCAACACCGCCGAGGGCAAGGTGCTCGCCGGCGCATTCGCCGACGCCTACAACCAGCTGGTGATGGGGCTGCGGAACTACCGCGCCCAGGAGGTCAGGGGCGGGCTCGGCGCCGGCGGCCGGCTGGGTGTCTCGGGCGGCTCCACCCCGGCCTCGAAGACGCTCGGCACCGGCCGGTAAGGCCGACGTCGGCGCGCCGGCAACCTGGCGCAGGCCGCGGGACGACGACCCGGTCGTCCGCCGCAGCCCTGATACAGTCCGGCCGGCCTGGCGAGGTCCGGCCGGTATGCATTCAGCCGTCCTCCGCGACGCGAGCTCGAGCCGATTCCTTTGGCAGTGCCGGCCCTGTTGGTCGATGGCGGAAGTTCTCGCCTCCGTGGGGGGATTACTTGAAAAATCAATAATAATCAGAGAGATACACGTGTCATATTAGGTATAACTTGAAAATGTATTTCAAGTGAGATCTCAAGATCAGGGGACGACGCCGGTCGGTTTAATCAAGTAGTTGGACAGAAGTATTGAAGTGAATAGAAAGGTTTCTGCTGCGGCTGCCGGCAGCGACCGGGCACTTGCCGTCTCGGCCCTGGTCTTCAACGCCACCACCTGGGGGCTGGCCTGGTGGCCGATTCGCCTGCTCGGCGAAGCCGGCATGCACCCGTTGTGGGCGACGTCGTTGATCTACTGCGCGGCCACGGTCGGCATTGCCCTGGCATTTCGCGCCACCCTGCGCGAGGACCTGCGCAACGCGCGCGGCCTGGGCTGGCTGCTGGTCGCGAGCGGCCTGACCAATGCCAGCTTCAACTGGGCCGTCACGCTGACGGACGTCGCCCGGGTGGCGCTGCTCTTCTATCTGCTGCCGGTGTGGGCGGCGCTGCTTGCCCGATGGCTGTTGAAGGAGCCGCTCACCTCCGCGGTGATGTTGCGCATCGGGATCGCGCTTGCCGGTGCGGCATTCGTTTTCGCCGATCCGCATCGGCTGGCCGGCCCCACCTCCTGGCTCGCGGACATCCTGGCGATCACCGCTGGCGCGGCGTTCGCGGTGAACACCGTGACGCTGCGACGGGTGGCAGGGCAGTCGCGCAGCGCGATCGCGCTCAGCATGTTCGTCGGCGCGGCGGTCCTGCCGGCAGCGGTAGGGCTGGCGCTCGGCGTGAGCGGCAAGGCCCTGCCGATGCCCGCAGGCGCCGGGCCCTGGATCTGGCTGGTGCTCGGGACCTCGGTTGCCTACGTGCTCGGGAACATCGCGCTCCAGTACGGCGCCGCCCGTCTGCCGGCCAACACCACCTCGCTCATCATGCTGACCGAGGTGGCGGTCGCGGCGGTGTCCGGCGCGCTGATCGCGGGGGAACTGCTGTCGTGGCGGGTGCTGGTGGGTGGCACCCTGATCGTCATCGCGGCGGGGTCGTCACTGATCGCGCCGCCACCGCCGGCGCGCGGCCTCGCTCCGCCCTGACCGAACCGGTCCCTCAGGTCCGCACGCCCGCCCGCGCCATGGCGCGTGCCACCAGCACCAGGAGGATGACGGCCAGCGCCGCGCTCCAGAGGGCATAGGGCACGCCCAGCATCGGGGCGTTGGCCTCGTCGCAGGCGGCGGTCGCCTTGAAGAGGAACGGGAGCAGCTCGTCCAGGCCGGTTGCCATCATGAACCGGTCCGCCGCGGTCAGGGCGCAGCTTGAAGTCTGCGCCGCGACGAAGTGCTGGTGCAGCGCCGCCGCCAGTGCGCCCGCGGCGAGCAGCCCTGCCACCAGCAGCAGCAGCCGGGCGCGCAGGCTCGACTGCCTGACCGGTACCGAGAGCAGGGCGAAGAGTCCCGCGAGGAGGAAGAGCAGCCGTTGGACCGTGCACCAGGGGCAGGGCTGCATGTCGAAGAAATGCTGGCTGACGAGAGCAGCGGCTACGCCGGCCCAGGAGAGGACGGCGATCAGCACCGCAGTGCCGGTATGTGATATACTGCGTGCTCTCATAGTGTTTCAGATTCAGCTATCCAGGTACAGATTGTTGTAGTGACGCGCGTTGTTTTAGTGCAACTGCGTTCCCTGGCCGTCGGGGGAGCAAGGGCTGCATCGGAACACCGCGGTGTCGGCAGGTTTGCCCCCGGCCGGCGGCACTACGGGTAGGCGCTGTTCTCTGATGCGAATCCGATACATCCTTCCATTCTCAGAACACGGGACACAGGGATGAAAACAACTCGCAAGCCCAATTCAGCTATGACCGCGCACCATCACAGCGCTATCGTCACCGCGCGCCATGCCGCTCGGATGCGCGCCGGACGGGTCGAGTCGAGGCCGGAGGACTATGCAGACATCGCCGTGACCGAGCAGGCCAAGCGGCTGCGCGAAGCTCGCCGCGCCATCGAAGAGCGTAACATGCTGCGCGAGCTCGGCCTCAGCTGAACACGAGCCGTACGGTGCGTGCGAGCCGGTCGCCCGGTTCCACGCGCTGCAGGCGCGGCAGACTCCTGCCGAATGCCATCCGCCCCGCCCGCCGTCCCATCCTTTCCAGCTTCCCCACCTCTCCCACCTTCCTCCCGCAAGCCATCCTTCCTCGTCGGCGCGCCGTCCTGAAGGCTGTCCGCCGGTTTCCGACCCCCGCCTGCCGCACGCCTGCCTCGTTCCCGGCCAACCGTCCGGGCGCTCGGCCATGAGGATCCTGATCGTGAAGATGTCATCCATGGGGGACATCGTCCACGCCCAGCCGCTCGCCACCGACCTGCGGCGTGCCTATCCGGACGCACGGATTGCCTGGGTGGCGGAGAAGCCCTTTGCCGGCATCTGCGCGATGAACCGGGCAATCGACGAAGTCATCCCGATCGCATGGCGCCGCTGGCGCAAGCGCCTGCTGGCCGCGGAGTCGCTGGCCGAAATGGGCGATTTCCGCCGCCGCCTGCGGGCGGACCGCCATGACCTGGTGGTGGACTGCCAGGGGTTGGTCAAGAGCGCCGTCGTGGCCCGGCTCGCGCCCGCGGTCACCCGGGTGGGACCGGCCTGGGCCTTCGCCCGCGAGCCGCTGGCCTCGCTCGCCTATGACCGCAAGGCGCTCGTCCCGCGGGACTGGCATGTCGTGCGACGCAATCGCGCGGTCGGTGCGGCCGCGGGCGGGTATCGCATCGACGACCCGCCGGACTTCGGCCTGGAAGCCGTGCCGCTTGCGCCGACGGAGGCACCGTGGCTGCCGGCCGGCCGCTATGCGTTGCTGGTGACCGGCGCGAGTCGGGACGAGAAGCTCTGGCCGGAGGCGCACTGGATCGGTGTCGCCCAGCGCCTGCAGCAGGCGGGGCGCGGGCTGGTGTGGTTCTGGGGCAGCGAGGCCGAGCGCGCGAGGGCGGAGCGCCTGTCCCATCTCGCCGCGCAGGCTGCCGGTCCCGCCGCGACCCCGGCGGTGGTGCCGCCGTTCCTCTCGGTCACCGAGGCTGCCAGGGCGATCGCCGGCGCCGACCTGGTGGTGGGCCTAGATACCGGCTTCACGCATCTTGCCGGCGCGCTCGGCCGCCCCACGATCGCGATCTTCTGCGACTTCGACGCGGTCCAGTGCGCCGTGAGTGGCGCGGATTTCTGCGAGAGCTTCGGTGGCATCGGCGAGATCCCCGCGCCCTCGGTGATCGTCGCGGCGATCGATCGCTGGCTCGCCAGCGTCGCGGCAGCCGCATGAACGCGCTGCGGCTCTCGCTGACCCTGCTGCGGCGCGACTGGCGCGCCGGCGAGCTGCGGCTGCTCGTCGTGGCGCTCGCGGTCGCGGTTGCAGCGATCTCCACCGTAGGCTTCTTCATCGACCGGCTGGGCAACGCGTTGTCGCGCGAGGCGACGCAATTGCTCGGCGGGGACGTCGTGGTCTCGTCGGACCAGCCGGTGCCGGAGGCCTGGACTGCGGAAGCCACCCGGCGCGGACTGACGATCGCCCAGACCGTCTCGTTCCCAAGCATGGCGCTCGCGACGCCGCCCGGCGGCGGCACGCCGGAGACAGCCGAGGGCGGCGCCGGTGGCGGGGCAGGCGCTTCCGCCGGCGGCCTGCTGCGCAGCCAGCTCGCTTCGGTGAAGGCCGTCTCTGCCAACTATCCGCTGCGCGGCGCGCTCACCGTGAGCGCGGACGCCGCCGGCGGCGGCGCGATGGAGGAGAAGGCGCCCGCAGCCGGCACGGTGTGGGTGGACCGGGCACTGCTCCAGGCGCTCGGCCTTGCCGTGGGCGACACGCTGCAGCTCGGCGACCGCAGCTTCCGCATCTCCCGGATCATCCTGGTCGAGCCGGACCGCGGCACGTCATTCATCAACTTCGCCCCGCGGGCCATGCTGCCGCTCGGAGACCTGGAGAGCACGCGTCTCATCCAGCCGGGCAGCCGGGTGCGCTATCGCCTGCTTGCCGCCGGCAGCCGCCAGCAGGTGGCCGGCTACGAGGCCTGGATCAAGTCCCGGCTCGGCGCGGGGCAGCGGATGGAGACGCTGGAGGAAGGCCGGCCGGAGCTGCGGATGACGCTCGACCGCTCCCGGCAGTTCCTCTCGCTGGTGTCCCTGCTCTCGGCGCTGATCGCGGCGGTGGCGATCGGGCTTGCCGCGCGCCGTTTCGCCGATCGCCATCTCGACGGCTTCGCGGTCCTGAAGTCGCTTGGTGCGCAGCAGTCGCTGCTCGCCTGGTCGCTGCTGCTCGAGATGTTCTGGCTGGCGCTCGCGGGCGCCGCCGTCGGCGCGCTGGCCGGCTGGCTCGCGCACTGGGTGCTGGTCTGGCTGATCGCGCCGATCATGCCGCTGCCCCTGCCGCCGCCGGGATGGCTGCCGGCATTGCAGGCGCTGGCAGCCGGCGTCGTCCTGATCGTCGGATTCGCGGCGGTGCCGGTGGTGCGCCTGGCCGGCGTGCCTCCGCTGCGGGTACTGCGGCGCGAGTTGGGTCCGCCGGCCCCGTCCGCATGGCTCGCGCTCACGACGGCGATGGTGGCCTTCGGGCTCCTGCTGCTCTGGTACGCGGGCGACCGCCGGGTCGCGCTCTACGCGATCGGCGGTTTCGCGGCCGGCGCTGCCGTCTTCGCTCTCGTGGCACTCGCCGGCGTGCGGATGCTCGCGCCACTGCGGCGCTGGGTCGGTGTCGGGCCGAGCGGCGCGGCGATGCGGGTCGCGCTCGCGAGCTGGGCGCGGCGCCGCGGCGCGTCGGTCGTGCAGACCGCGGCGCTTGCCGTGGGGATGATGGCGCTGATGCTTCTCACCGTCACGCGCAACGACCTGCTCGACAGCTGGCGCAGCGCGAGTCCGGCGGACGCGCCCAACCGCTTCGTCCTCAACATCCAGCCCGACCAGCGGGCACCGTTCGAGGAGATGCTGCAGGAGGCCGGCATTGCCGGGGTCGAGCTCTATCCGATGATCCGCGGGCGGCTGGTCGCTGTGAACGGCGTGGCGGTCGATCCGTCGCGCTACGAGGAGGAGCGTGCCCGCCGCCTGGTGAACCGCGAGTTCAACCTCTCCTATGCGGAGCGGATGCCGGCGCACAACCAGCTCGACAGCGGCCGCTGGCTGGCGCCAGGCGCCGCGGAGGTGTCCGCCGAGCAGGGCATCATGGACACCCTGGGCCTCGTCCTGGGCGACCGCCTGAGATTCGACGTGGCGGGCGACCCGGTGGAACTCGCGCTGGTCGGCACCCGAAAGCTCGCGTGGGATTCCATGAAGGTCAACTTCTTCATGATCGGATCGCCGTCCGCGCTCTCGGACAAGCCGCAGAGCTACATCACCTCGTTCCACCTGCCGGAGGACCGGTCGGCGGTGGCGCTGCAACTGGTCGAGCGCATGCCCAATCTCACCGTGGTCGACACCACCGCGATCCTTCGCCAGGTGCAGGCGATGGTGGACCAGGTGGTGAGCGCGGTGCAGTTCCTCTTCCTCTTCGCGCTGGCCGCGGGCGTGGTGGTGCTGTATGCCGCGCTTGCGGGCTCGCGAGACGAGCGGGTGCGCGAGGCCGGGCTGATGCGGGCGCTTGGCGCTTCACGCAGCCAGCTCACGCGCGCGCAGGTGCTCGAGCTTGCGCTCTCCGGCCTGCTGGCCGGCGGGCTTGCCGCGATCGGCGCCATCCTGGTCGGATGGGTGCTCGCCACCCAGGTCTTCGACTTCGCTTACCGGCCTGGCTGGTGGCTGTTGCCGGTCGGCACGCTCGCGGGCGGCGCATTCTCCGCGGTGGCCGGTTGGTGGAGCCTGCGCAGCGTCGTGCGCACGCCGCCGATGGCGAGCCTGCGCGGCGCCTGAGGGCATCTGCGCCGCGCCGGCCGCGGCGGGAGCACGTCACCGCGGGCCGATGGGGCGGGTGCCGCACCAGCGTGCCATGAACACCGCCAGCACCGCTGTCGTCTCCATCATGCTGTCGATGGAGACCCATTCGTCGATGCCGTGGATGTTCCCGCCGGCCGGCCCGTAGCAGGTGGCCGGAATGCCGCCATAGATGTTGAAGAAGCGGGCATCGGTGGTTCCGGTGAGGGCGACCGACTCGAGCTCGCGTCCGGCGACCTCGCGATGCGCCTCGCGCAGCGCGCCGAGCACCGGCTGGTTCTCGTCCACCACGCATCCTTCCGCCTGGAAGCCCTGGTAGAACACCCGGTACTGCAGGCTCCCGCGATTCGGATGCGCGGCATGCGCTTCCTCGAGCGCCCGCTCCACCTCGTCGCGCACCCGCGCCGGCGACATGTCCGGGTAGAAGCCGATGCGGATGTCGCTGCGGCATTGCGTCGGCACCGACGATGCCCACTCGCCGCCCTGGATGCGCCCGAGGTTGATGTTGATCGGATGCGCATGCCGCAGGAAGTAGCCGTGGCGCGATTTCGGCTCGTTCCACTTGCGCTCCAGCGCCTTGAGCGCCGAGAAGAGATGGATGGAGAAGTCGATCGCGCTGACGCCGGCATGCGCCTCCAGCGCATGCACCGGCTTGCCGAGCACCTCCACCGAGACCCACATCACGCCGAGCTGGCAGGTGAGCAGGCCGGGGACCGGTTCCGGAATCACCGCGGCATCCGCCCGATAGCCTTCCACCAGGCAGGCGAGCGCGCCATTGCCGGTGCACTCCTCCTCCACGACCGATTGCAGGTGCACCGTGGCCGCCGGCTCGAGGCCCAGCTCGCGCAGCGCCTTGAACGCCATGGTGTAGGCGACGATGCCGGCCTTCATGTCCGAGGCGCCGCGGCCGTAGAGCCGGTCGCCGTCGCGATGGGCGGAGAAGGGCGGATGCTTCCAGAGCGATTCGGCGCCGACCGGAACGACGTCGATGTGGCCGTTGAAGATGAGGGATCGGCCGCCGGCCGTCCCCGACGGCGCGTGGGTGCCGACGACATTGCGCCGGCCGGCGTAGGGCAGGATCGAAGGCGAATAGCCGGGGTGGTCCTTCAGGGCCGCCTCGTCGATCTCGAACTCGCGCACCGCAAGGCCCAGGTCGCGGAAAGCGCTTGCGATCCGCGCCTGCGCGCCGGCCTCGGCACCGAGCAGCGAGGGCTCGCGCACCAGGTCGCCGAGCAGCGCCACCGCGTCTTCGCGCAGCCGCTCGACGCCGTCGACGATGGTGCGAACCGGCGGCTCGGCGGCCGAAGGCGAGGAGGGCGACGCGATGTCCATGGGGGCTCCAGCAGTGTCGGAAACGAACGGCGATGTGCCGGGATGGTAGCCAGCGGGCGGGTCGGTGGGTACGGTCGATTTCAGCGCCTGGCTGGTGCATTGCACATTACGAAAAATCAGGCGTGCAATGCAGCAATCGCTTCTCTTATGATGAAAGAGGAATAATCACATCGTGAAATCAGATCCGAAGTCATTGAAAAGGCAAGTGTTTTAGTTAGCTCCAAGGGCGTCTTACGGTCCCCGCTTCGCACCATGCAGGCCTAAGATGGATTCCAGTCAAAGCGCCCGGCAATCCGGCCCGGCGCGGAATCCTGGAGCCGTGAAGATGTCATCTCGAGAACTGGAAGCACAAGCCCTGCAGAAGCAATGGGCCGAAAGTCCGCGCTGGCGCGGCGTGAAGCGCGGATACGCAGCCGCCGACGTGGTTCGCCTGCGGGGATCGCAGGCGGTCGAGCACACGCTGGCCCGGCGTGGGGCCGAGAAGCTCTGGAAGCTCGTCAACGAGGAGCCGTTCGTCAACACCCTGGGCGCCATGACCGGCAACCAGGCGATGCAGCAGGTGAAGGCGGGCCTCAAGGCGATCTACCTCTCCGGCTGGCAGGTGGCGGGCGATGCGAACCTGGCCGGGGAGATGTATCCGGACCAGTCCCTCTATCCGGTCAACTCGGTGCCGCAGGTGGTCCGCCGCATCAACAACGCACTGACGCGCGCCGACCAGATCCAGTGGTCCGAAGGGCGCAATCCCGGCGAGTCCGGCTGGATCGACTTCTTCGCGCCGATCGTGGCCGATGCCGAGGCCGGGTTCGGCGGCGTGCTCAATGCCTTCGAGCTGATGAAGTCGATGATCGAGGCGGGCGCCGCCGGCGTGCACTTCGAGGACCAGCTCGCGGCGGTGAAGAAGTGCGGCCACATGGGAGGCAAGGTGCTGGTGCCCACCCGCGAGGCGATCTCGAAGCTGGTGGCCGCGCGGCTTGCCGCCGACGTGTGCGGCGTGCCGACCGTGCTGCTCGCCCGCACCGATGCCGAGGCTGCCGACCTGGTCACCTCCGACGTCGACGAGAACGACCGCGCCTTCCTCACCGGCGAGCGCACGGTGGAGGGCTTCTTCCGCACGAAGCCCGGCATCGACCAGGCCATCTCGCGCGGCCTTGCCTACGCACCGTACGCGGACATGATCTGGTGCGAGACCGGCAAGCCCGACCTCGAGTTCGCGCGGCGCTTCGCCGAGGCGATCCACCGGCAGTTCCCCGGCAAGCTGCTCGCCTACAACTGCTCGCCGAGCTTCAACTGGAAGAAGAACCTGGACGATGCCACCATCGCGCGCTTCCAGCGCGAGCTCGGCGCGATGGGCTACAAGTTCCAGTTCATCACCCTGGCCGGCTTCCACGCGCTCAACTACTCGATGTTCAAGCTGGCCCACGGCTATGCGCGTGAGCAGATGAAGGCGTTCGTGGAGCTGCAGCAGGACGAGTTCGCCGCAGCCGAGCAGGGCTTCACCGCCGTCAAGCACCAGCGCGAGGTCGGCACCGGCTACTTCGATGCGGTCACCAACACCATCGAAGGCGGCCAGTCCTCCACCACCGCGCTCAAGGGCTCGACCGAGGACGAGCAGTTCTTCGAGGATCGCGAGGCGGCCGAGAAGGCTGCGCGCAAGGCGGCCTGAGGCGAGGTCGGCTGTTCCGGTAGTCGAGGAGACGGGGCGGCGCGAGCCGCCCCGTTTCATTGCGCGGTGGCGCGCTCCGCGCTCGGCTCCATTCCGGTGTTCGCGCAAGGGTCCTTGCCTGCGGCGGACATCCCCGCGACGTAGCCGAACGTCAGGGCCGGGCCCAGGGTGATGCCGGGGCCGGGATAGGCACCGGCCAGGACCGAAGCCATGTCGTTGCCGGCGGCGTAGAGACCGGGGATCGGGTCACCGTCTGCCCCGAGGACACGGGCGCGCTCGTCCACTGCCAGCCCGAGCGCGGTGCCGATGTCGCCGGGATAGACCCGCACGGCATAAAAGGGCGGCTTCACCATCGGAGCCAGGCAGGGATTGGGTCGATGCCCGGGAGCACCGAGGTAGCGGTTGTAGTCCGTGGACCCCTTGCTGAAATCGGGATCTTCGCCGCGAACCGCGAACTCGTTGTAGCGCTCGACCGTGCAGTGCAGCTGCTCCGCGGGAAGCCCCAGCGCGGTGGCCAGCTCGGCCAGGCTGCCTGCTTTCACCAGATACCCGGCCGCGACCAGGTGCCGGCGCGGTCGGCCACCAGGCAGGGCCAGGCCGAGGCCGAAGCGCTGCACGAAGTCGTGGTCCGCAAGGAGAAACGCGGGGATGGTCGGCACGTCCCTGTGCGAGCGGTACATGCCGATCACGAACTCGTGATATGACGTCGCCTCGTTGACGAACCGCTGTCCTGCCGAGTTCACTGCGATGAGGCCGGGTTTCGCCCGGTCCCAGACCAGATGGGGGTAGCGAATGGTGCTGCCGTCCGGGCGCTCGAGCACCGATATCGGCGCCCAGAAGGCGGGGCTCAGGTTGCCTGCCCGCAGTGTGCCACCTGCCTCGCGAGCAACCCGGATGCCGTCCCCGGCGTTGCCGGCGGGAGCCATCGACCAGGGGCCGGAGGGATCGGGGAATGTCGCCTCGCGCAATTCCTTGTCCCAGGCGAATCCACCGGTTGCGAGGACGACCCCGCGCCGCGCCCGAACGCGCACGGACCGGCCTTCATGATGGATGACTGCTCCGGTGACCGCGCCGTTGGCACCCCCGCGCTCGAGGGATTCGATCGGACTCTCCAGCCACACCGGTATCCGGCGATCGAGGACGCTGCGGAAGAGCCGAGCCGCAAGCGCATTGCCCAACACCAGGCGAGTGCCCCGGTGATAGCCGCGGAGCCGATCGGCCAGGTAGCGTCGGATGAGTCGCATCCCGTGGCGCCACGAGGTGAGCGAACGGGCGGCGGCCAGCAGGTGCCAGACATCGTTCATGTTCACCATCATCCCGCCGAGGACCATGAACTCCGGCAACGGATCCCGCAGTCGGGAGAAATCCTGACCCAGCATTCGCCCGTCGAACTCCGCCGGGTCGAGTGCGCGCCCTCCGAACGACGCGCCGTTCCGGTCGGAGTAGTAGTCCGGCGAATAAGTGCGGGCGATGAGCTGCAGATGGGTATGCCCGGAGAGGAACTCCAGCATCCTCGGCCCCGCGGCGATATAGGTATCGAGCAGGCGTGCCGGTGCGGCCTCGCCAACCGTCGCGGCCAGATAGGCGTCGATGCGCTCCCGGGTGTCGGGATGTCCGGCCTGCGCAGCTTGGCGGTTTCCGGGCAGCCAGACCGCGCCTCCCGAGATCGCGGTGGAGCCGCCGACGTGGGCAGTCTTCTCTGCGATCAGGACGTCGAGGCCCAGGATGCTCGCCGTCAGCGCTGCCGCCATGCCGCCAGCTCCTGCGCCGGCCACGACGACGTCGACCTCCCTGTCCCAGTTCATGAAGCGGAGCCTCCGAGTGACTTGCCACCGTCCACGAACAGCACCTGTCCGGTGATGAAGTCGGTGCGCGGCGAGGCGAGGAAGGCCACCGCGTTTGCGACGTCTTCCGGTCGTCCTGCCTTGCCGGTTGGCTGCAGCGAGAGCTGCGCCGCCAGTCGTTCCGGCGTGAGGTTGCGCAGCAAAGGTGTATCGATGAGGCCGGGCGCAACCGCATTGACCAGGATGCCTCGTGATGCCAGCTCCATCGCGGCCGCGCGCGTGAAGCCGACGACCGCGGCCTTCGACGCGACATAGTGCGGATGGTTGCGCGCGCCAAGGTACGCCCGTGAGGCGATGTTGACCACCCGGCTGCCGCGGCGCATGCGACGCGCAGCCTCCTGGGTGAGCGTTGCGACCGCAACCAGGTTGATCTCGAACGCGCGCCGGAAGTCGTCGGCAGACACATCGTCGAAGCGACGTTCATCGAAGACGCCGGCGTTGTTCACGAGGACGGTGAGCGGTGGCAATGCCGCGAGCAGCGCGCGGGACGCGGCTTCATCGGCGAGATCGAGGATCCGGTTCCACACAGCCAGTCCCTGCCGACGGCAGGAGTTCGCCACTTCGGCACCCGCTGCGGCGTCGCGATCGGCGATGACGACCTGGAACCCGTCGGCGGCCAGGCGCTCGACGATGGCCCGCCCGATGCCCGACCCTCCGCCGGTCACGAGTGCGATCGGGCCATTGTCGACGCGCGGCAGGTCATCGGCTCCCGCGCGCTGGTTGCCGGGAACGGCTTCGGACGGGCTCATCGTGGCGTTCCCCTCGAGGTTCACCGGCATCTAGGAAGCGAGGTAGCCACCGTCCACCGGCAGGATCGCGCCGGTGATGTAGCTTGCCCAGGGTGACACCAGGAAGACCACGGGACCCACGACCTCTTCCGGCAAGCCGGTCCTTCCAAGCGGCACCCGCTGGCAGTAGCTGGCCATCTGCGCGGGATCGGCCCGCTTGGCCGCCGTCATCTCGGTATCCATGACGCCGGGCGCGATTGCATTGACGCGAACGCCATGGGGAGCCAGGTCGCGCGCGAGGACCTGGGTGAACGACCGGATCGCGCCTTTGGACACGATGTAGCCGGGGGCCGACGTCCCGGCCGTGAAGGACGCGATCGAGGCGAGGTTGACGATGGCCCCACGCGTGGCCTCGAGTTGCCCGACGAAAGCCTGGGTGACGTTGAAGACGCCTTCGAGGTTGACGTCGATCTGTCGCCGCCAGCTCGACCGTGCGTCAGTGTCGTCGAACCGGCCGGCCAGCGCGATGCCGGCATTGTTCACCAGGATGCCGATGTCGCCATGGCGCGCGGCGACGTGCGCGGCATATCGGTTGCAGGCGTCTGCATCGGTGACGTCGAGCCGGGAGCCATTGGCCTGGAAACCTTGCGATCGAAGCATCGCGGCGGTCGACTCTGCCCGTTCACCGTCGGCATCGGCCAGGAGAACCGCTGCGCCCTGGGCGGCCAGCCCGCCTGCGATGGCTGCGCCCAGCCCTCGGCCGGCGCCGGTGACAAGAGCCAGCCTTCCTTGCAGCAGGCCGGTCGCGGGAGTGTTCATGCCGGGCTCCTTCATGATCGGAATGAGTGGTGCCACGCGTATCAGCCGCCGAGGTAGGCGCGACGGACGCCTTCGTCGTCGGCGAGCTTCAAGGACTCCCCCTCGAGGGCGATCTCGCCGTTCTCGAGGATGTACGCGTAGGACGAGATGGCAAGCGCGAGCTTGACGTTCTGCTCGACGACGAGGAAGGTGATGCCTTCATCGCGGTTGAGCCGGGCGATGTTCTCGAAGATTCCGTGGACCAGGATCGGAGACAGTCCCATCGACGGTTCGTCAAGCAGGATGAGCCGCGGACGCGCCATCAGCGCGCGGCCGATCGCAAGCATCTGCTGCTCGCCGCCGGAGAGGGTGGCGGCCTTCTGCGACAGCCTCTCGCTGAGACGAGGAAAGAACGCACAGACGCGGTCCAGGTCCTGACGCATCTTGGCGCGGTCGCGTTGCAGGTAGGCGCCCATCTCGAGGTTCTCGCGCACGGTCATGTCGCGAAAGACCTCTCGTCCCTCGGGAACCTGTACCACGCCATGTGCCACGACCGCATCCGAGGCGATTCGGTGAATCGGCTGTCCGTCAAGGAGCACTTCGCCCGATCCCAGCGGCACCAGCCTGGAGACGACGTTGAGCGTGGTCGATTTTCCCGCGCCGTTGCTCCCTAGCAAGGCGATGATCGCCTTCTCAGGCACGGCCATGGAGATCCCGCCGAGCGCCTGGATCTTCCCGTAGGAGGCTGTGACCTGCCGGAGCTCGAGGAGCACGTCAGCCACGTAAGTCGCCCCCGAGGTAGGCTTCGATGACGCGTGGGTCGCTGCGCACCTCCGCAGGTGTCCCCTCGGCGATCTTCTGACCGAACGACATCACCGTGATGCGGTGCGATATGGACATCACCAGTTGCATCACGTGCTCGACCAGCAGAACGGTGATGCCGTCGCGATCGGCCAACTCGGCGAGAAGCCGGTCGATGGCCAGAATGTCGCGGTTGCGAAGACCTGCGGCGGGCTCGTCGAGCAGCAGGAGTCGCGGGCGGATGGCAAGTGCGCGGGCGAGTTCGAGGAGCTTCTGGTGCCCGAAGTCGAGGTTCCGCGCGATCTGGTGACGTTCATCCGCGAGGCCCACGCGCTCCAGCAGCGAAACGGCGAAGTCGACCTCTTCCGCGCGCCGTCTGCCCAATCGCATGCGCAGGTTCGTCGTATGCCGGGCGTAGCTGCCCATCAGCACGTTCTCCAGGACGGTAAGCTCGGCGAAGAGCTCCAGGTTCTGGAAGGTCCGCGCCACGCCGAGGGTGGCCATCTCGTGCGGTCGTCGCTTGGTGATCTCCTGTCCGTCGAGGAGGATCGTCCCGGCCGAGGGCTGGTAATACCGCGAGACGCAGTTGAAGGTGGTGGACTTGCCGGCACCGTTGGGACCGATCAACGCGTGGATGCGTCCTTTCGCCACCGACATGGAGAAGTCATTGACCGCGACCAGTCCGCCGAATCGAACGGTCAGGCCGTTCACCTCCAGGAAGGGGTTGGCGGACACCCCCGCGGCAGGCACCGGGCCCGACGCAACGGGCTTTGTGATGCCGGCGCCGGACATTCCGTTGGCGACGGAATGGCTCATCGCGGAGGGTCCTTCGTGGCTGCGGCCAATGAACGGCTCGACTGGGGACCGGAGAGAATGCCGCGAGGGGCGAACATCATGAAAAGCATCAGGATCGCCCCGTAGATGATCTCCTGGAAGGAGAGTGCCTGGCGCAGCAACTCGGAGACCAGGCCGAACACGATCGCCCCGCCGATCGCCCCGCGGACGGATCCAAGGCCACCGACGACCACCATGGTCAGCACCAGGATGGTCGTCTGGAACCCGAGACTCTCCGGATGGATGAAGGAAGAGAACAGCGTGAAGATGCCGCCCGCGATGCCGGCCCAGGCGGCCGAGAGCGCGAAGGCAGTCCGCTTGACGCTGCGCGCGTCCACCCCCATCGCCATCGCGGCGACCTCGCTCTCGCGAACCGCGCGGAAGGCGTGCCCAAGCCGCGACCGGCTGATGTGCACCGTCGCCCAGAGCATCAGGGCGGCGAGGGCGACGACGAACGGATAGGCATTGCGGTCCGAGACGATCTCGTAGCCGAACAGGACGGCAGGGGAGAGCCGCAGTCCGTTCGCCCCGTTGGTCACCGACGTCCAGTTGAAGAACACCCACTGCATCGCCTCGCCGAAGGCGAAGGTGGCGAGCGCGAGATAGATGTCGCGCATGCGGATCGCAAGTGCTCCGATCGCGTACCCGACCGCAGCGGCAAGCAGACCGGCCGCAGCGATCGAGATCAGGAACGGCGGGTGGAAGGCATTGTTGAGCACGCCGGCGGTGTAGATCCCCATCCCGTAGAACGCAGCATGCGACAGGGCGAACTGGCCGGTCTCGCCGATCACCAGGTGCATGCCGAGCGAAAGGACCACGAACACCAGAAGCAGATTGGCGATGTAGACCACGTAGCCGGAGGCAACGAACGGAAGGCCGGCCAGGAGGATCGCCAGGAGCATCAGGGCGATCCGATCGAACCCGCGGGTCATACCTTCTTCACCTGTGGCCTGCCGCCGAGCAGCCCCTGGGGCCGCAGCAGCAGAACGAGCATGATGGCGACGAAAGGCGCCACCACGATCGCATTGGTGGAAACGAAGAGCCCCACCAGGTTCTCCACGATGCCGATGACGAAGCCACCGAGGACCGCGCCAGGAAGACTGGTGAACCCGCCCACGATCGCCGCGGCGTAGGCGAGGATCGCGAGGTGCGCGATCTCCGGCGAGACGAGGACCTTCGGCGCAATCAACAGTGCCGCGATCGCGCCCAGCAGGCCTGCCAGTGCCCAGACAAGGATGTGCATGCGACCGAGGCTGACGCCTACGAGCTGCGCGGCCTTCGGATTCATCCCCACGGCACGCATCGCCTTGCCCATGCGACTCCAGCGAAACATCGCAAACAGCAGGAGCATCGCGGTCAACGCGACTGAGAGGATGGCGATGTCCAGGTAGGTCAGCGTCCCCTGGCCGATCGTGACGGAGCCGCTCGGTACCAGTGACGGCAGGGAGCGTGGCGTGTCACCCAGTCCCGTCAAGCGGACCAGCCCCTTGAGGAGATAGGCGAGCCCGAGCGTGGCGATCACGAACTGCACTCCGACGCCGCGAGATCGCGCCACCTGGCGCAGGACCACCCGCTGGAAGATGGCAGCGACCAGCGCAATCGCACCGAGCGTGGCGGGGATGACCGCGTACTGCGGCCAACCCGCGACCACGACGAGCATCAGCGCCACGTATGCCCCGGCCATGAACATCTCGCCCTGGGAGAAGTTGGGCACATCGGTCGTCTTGAAGACGATCACGATCGCCAGGGCGAGCAGGGCGTAGACGCTGCCGGTCACGAGCCCGGAGAGTACCCCTTGCTGGAGGAAGAGCCAGAAGTCGGACAGGCTCATGTCTGCCCTCCGGCGGCCTGGAATCCTCCTACCGCCGGGAAGACGGCAGCGCCGGCGTGCAGGCTGGCGGTCTCATGCGGCGCACGCAGCGGCGGGGTCAGTTCTTCGCCTGGTACGTCCACAGGCTCTTGAACGAACCGGGAACGAGCGTCTGCCCCTTTCCGTCGAACTTGAGGAAGATCGCCGATTCCTGAGCGGCGGTGTCTCCCGGGCCGAACTCGATGGGACCGGCCATGACCTTGGAATCGAACTTCAGTTGCGATAGCGCCTGAAGCACCTTCTCCCGGGTCGGCTGCGGACCGGCCGCCTCCAGCGCCTTCACCACGGCCATCGCAGGCGCGATGCCGTACGGCATGTAGCTTTGCGGATAGCCGGGCTTGGCCGCCAGGTCCGGATAGCTCTGCCGGTACATGTCGTAGACCCACTTGATCTTCGGGCCTTCCGGGACGTCGGCGAGCACGTCCTGGACGTAGAAGTTCTGCAACGCCTCCGCCGATCCGACGTTCTCGGCAAGCTGCTTGAGGTCCGCCGTTCCGGTTACCGCGAGCACGATCGGTTTGGTGATGCCCATCTCGCGCGCCTTCTTGATCAGGAGCGCAGCCGGTCGGGCGTAGGTCAGCAGCAGGATGACGTCCGGGTTGGCGGCCTTCAGCTTCAACATCGGCGCGGTGACGTCGGTGATGTTGGGGTTGACCGACTGCACCTGCAGATCGATGCCACCGATGCTCTTCGCCTGGAACTGGGCCGCCTCCAGGTTCCAGCTGCCGTAGGCATCGTCGTGGTTGACATAGCCGATCTTCTTCGCCTTGAGGTGCTCGCTCGCGAAGGCGACGATGGACCCGCCCGCCGCGCGTTGCGAGATGGAGAAGGCGCCATAGATATACCGTGAAGGCGGATACAGCGCGCCATCGCCCGATGCATTCAGCATCACCAGCGGTACCTGGGAGCGCTCGACGTACTCCCGCGCTGCGACGACTGCCGCCGAGCAGGAACCTCCGTTGAGCATGAAGACCTTGTCCTGCTCGTTCAACTTCTTGACCGCTGCCACCAGGTCATTGGCGTTGCACCGATCGTCCTCGAGCACGACCTCGATCTTCCGGCCGTGGATGCCGCCCTCACGATTGATCTTGTCGTACCACATGCGGGCGGCGTTGACGACGTCGAAGCCGTACGCCATCGCATTGCCCGAGAGCGGGGCGAACATTCCCAGCTTGATGGTCTTGTCCGTGATGCCGTCCTGCTGCTGGGCCGCCGCCGGCGCGGCCAGCAGGACTGCCCCTGCCATCGCCAGTACGCGAGCGAATCGCTTGAGTGTCATGGTCTCCCCCTGTCCGTAGCCACCACCGCTGCTCCGGTGAATAGTCGCCAAAGAATGTTAGTCGCCGAAGTATGTATACATGGACCCAGAGTGTCAACGCGGGATGCTGGACAGCTTGTTGGGTTCCTCGCGTTTCATGTATACATTCGGGATGACAACCCGCACGGACAGGATCACCGAGACGCTTCGGGGCTGGCTTCTGGATGGCCGGATCCGCCCCGGGGAGCGGATCGAGGAGGTACCGCTCTCGCTCGCGCTGGGCGTATCGCGCACGCCGGTGCGGGCTGCGCTCCTGACGCTCGCCGGCGAGGGGCTCATCGAGCACGAGCCGAATCGGGGCTACCGGGTTCGCATCTTCGACCTCGGCGACCTGGCTGCCGCCTATGAGGTGCGGGCCTCGCTCGAGGGCCTGGCCTGCCGTCTCGCCGCGATTCGGGGCCTTTCCGACGAGCAGATCGTTCGCATGCGCGCTTACCTGGCGGTGGGCGACTCGATTCTTGCCAAGGGCGCGTTGCGGGCGGCGGACCATGCACCGTACCAGGAGATGAACGTCGCCTTCCACACGAGCCTGCTCGAGGCGTCGGGAAACCTGCTGGTGCAGCGGTTCGTGCGTCAGGCGCAGGCGATCCCGTTCGCCTCCGACCGGATCGTCCTGTGGAGTGATCATGCCGTCATCCTTCGCTCGCACGATGACCACCATCGAATCCTGCGTGCCGTAACCGCTCGGGACGCGCGGCGCGCGGAGGAGCTGATGCGCGAGCACATCGTGTTTGCGGGTGAGCACCTTCGGGACAACCATCGGCTGCTGGCAGGCGCGGCCCGGGAAGGCGCGACGCGACAGCGAGTCCGAGGCGGCTAGAATCGGACGGCAAATCCCCGATGCCCGGGCCAGAGGACAACGAAGATGAAGATCTATCATTCCCAGACATCGCCCTATGTGCGCAAGTGCCTCGTGGCTGCGCATCACCTGGGCCTGTCCGGCCGGATGGAGAAGCTGCCCAGCGCAGCCAATCCGGTGAACCGCGACCAGACCATCATTCCCCATAACCCGCTCGGCAAGGTACCGACGTTCATTGCGGACGACGGCACCGTGCTTTACGACAGCCGGGTCATCTGCGAGTACCTGAACGACCTTGCCAAGGGCAGCCTGTTCCCCACCACCGCGGCTGCCCGCTGGCGCGCGCTGACTGACCAGGCGCTGGCCGACGGGATCCTGGATGCCGCACTGCTGGTGAGATACGAGCTGACGATCCGCGACCAGGCTGCGCGGTCGCAGCCGTGGATCGACGGGCAGATGGACAAGATCAAGACGGGGGTTGCCCGGTTCGAGAAATCGATCGACGCCGATTCGGATCGGCTCGACATCGGCACCATCGCGCTCGCCTGCGTGCTCGGCTATCTCGACTTTCGCTTTGCCGACCTTGACTGGCGCAAGGCGAATCCGAACCTGGCCCGCTGGTACGAGCGGGCGGCCGCAACGCCTGCGATGCAGGCGACGCAGCCCGCCTGAGGCCAACCTCCCTTCGCCCGTGCTCCCTCCGGCCTAGGATGCCTAGCGCGTCCGGCCGATCGCGAGCGGGCCGCGTAACGCGCAAGATCGATGCTCCCATGACACTTCCAGGGAGCATCACAATGAATTCGATCCGCAGGCTGCGCGGCCAGGGCATGACGGAGTACATCGTGATCGTCGCGCTCATCGGCGTGGCGGCCATCGGCGCGTACTCCTTCCTGGGGCAGGCCATCCGCGGCGCAACGGCCGGCCTCGCCCTGGAGATCGCGGGCGAGGATGCGCGCGCGGGTATCGACGAAGCCAAGCGGGCCTCTGACGAGGCAATCGTCACTTCCCAGACCAAGGCTACCCTGAAGGAGTACAACGCGAGCAACCACTGACGCTGCGCGCAACTTCGGCACCCGGGGAGCGCAAATGAAGCGTCAGTGCCGTAACGTCACGGCCCGCTCGGCAGCGACCGGAGTCCCGCCGTGCGCCCGGCAGCGCGGACAGGCGCTGGTGTTCGGACTCTGCGTGCTGCTGCTCGCGGCGCTCCTGCTCTTCGTGCAGTTCTCGAGCGGCCAGGCGGTCGCGGCCAAGCTGCGCATCGTCAACGCGACCGACGCGGCCGCCTACAGCGTAGCGCTGTGGCGGGCCCGCGCGATGAACTACTACGCCTATACCAACCGCGCCATCATCGCCAACGAGGTGGCCATCGCCCAGGCGGCCACCATGGTGTCCTACGCGAAGTTCCTGGAGCGATTCAGCGAGAACGTCAACGATGTCGCGCGCTACCTGCCGGTGGTGGGCCAGATCACGGAGGCGATCAAGGATGCCGCCTGGTGGGTAAGCCAGGTCACCCAGCACACCGCGCACGGAGAGACCGCGGCCCGCAGCCTCTACATCCAGGCGCTGGCAGCGAGCCAGGAGCTGATGTTCGCCGCCACCCATCCCGCGGTCCTCTCCCGCATCGCCGCGGAGGTTGCCAGGGAGAACGACCGCCGATTCTTTGCCTTCACCCTGCCGAGGAGCCTGGATCCCGCCATGCGGGACATTTCGGCGAGACAGGCCGGTGAGGATCGCGACCGGCTCAAGTCGGTCGTGCTGGAGTCGCTGGACGGCTTTTCCACGAACCGGGACGCTGACATCGGCGAGGTGCCGTGCCTCCTCAAGCTCGCGCGACGCGGGGCGACGGAGCTGGTCCGCGATCACGACCATGCCGAGTTGGAGCGCTGGCAGGCCTACGACACGCTGTCGCTGCACTGGCGCAGGACGCTCTCCTGCGCCATGCGTGAGCGGCTGCCGCTCGGATGGGGCGCCGCGGAGATCGCGCGCGATGCCAAGCACGAGCTCGATGCGCTTGCGTCTTTCGTTTCGCCGATCAATACGGGGGACGTGCCACTGGAGCTGCCGCGCGCGGCGGACGCGGCGTCCGCCTCCAAGCGCGCCAATCCGCGGGCCTACGCCCGGGCGTCGGAGGAGATCTGGG
>JAEWEW010000377.1 GCA_023389175.1 Pseudomonadota bacterium
CCGCGCTCGTTGAGCAGCAGCGAATAGCGCTGCACGCCCGGATGCCAGCCGTCGAAATCCACCGGCAGACAGGCCTCGAGCTCCTGCTGCAGCGTCTCGATGCGCCCGTCGCGTGGCCGCGCGACCAGCTGGCCCATGTGCGAGACGTCGAAGAGGCCGCAGGACTCGCGGGTCCGGAGGTGCTCGTGCCGCAGGCCTCCGGGATACTGGATCGGCATGTCGAAGCCGGCAAAGGCCCCCATGCGCGCGCCGAGCTCGCGGTGCAGCGCGTCCAGCGGTACCCGCGCCAGCGCCTCGCCTGCGCCGGGTGTCGCCGGCGGTTGCTTCGCGTCCTGAGTCATCGACCGTCTCCTTGCGTGCCGGCGCGCGCCTGCGCCGGGGTCACTCCGCGTATGCCGACACGGGCGGGCAGGTGCAGACCAGGTTGCGATCGCCTGCCGCGTTGTCGACGCGCTTCACCGCCGGCCACACCTTGGCCTCGCGCACCCAGGGCAGCGGAAAGGCAGCCTGCTCCCGGCTGTAGGCATGGCCCCATTCGCCGGCGATCTCCCCCGCCGTGTGCGGCGCATTGACCAGCGGATTGTCGTCCGCGGGCAGCCGCCCTGCATGAACATCCGCGACCTCCTGTCGGATAGCGATCATGGCGTCACAGAAGCGGTCGAGCTCGGCCTTGCTCTCGGACTCCGTGGGCTCGACCATCAGTGTGTCCGCCACCGGGAAGGAGAGGGTGGGGGCGTGGTAGCCGAAGTCCATCAGCCGCTTGGCAACGTCCTCCGCGGTGATGCCGTAGCGGGACTTGAAGTGGCGCAGGTCAAGGATGCACTCGTGCGCAACCCGCCCGTTCGCGCCGGTGAAGAGGATGTCGTAGTGGCCGGCCAGCCGCGCGGCGATGTAGTTGGCGTTGAGTATCGCCACTTCGGTCGCCTTGCGGATGCCGCTCGATCCCATCATGCGGATGTACATCCACGAGATGGTGGTGATCAGCGCGCTGCCGCAGGGCGCGGCCGACACCGCCGCGTCGTCCTGGGCCGCGAACGGATCCTCGGGCAGGTAGGGCGCGAGATGGCTCGCCACCGCGATCGGCCCCATGCCGGGGCCGCCGCCGCCATGGGGAATGCAGAAGGTCTTGTGCAGGTTGAGGTGGCACACGTCCGCGCCGATGTGGCCGGGACTGGTGAGCCCGGCCTGCGCGTTCATGTTCGCGCCGTCCATGTAGACCTGGCCGCCGGCGGCATGCACCAGCGCGCAGGCCTCGCGGATGCCGTCCTCGAAGACTCCGTGCGTCGACGGATAGGTCACCATCAGCGCGGCGAGCCGGTCGCGATTCGCCTCGATCCGGGCCGCGAGGTCGGGGAGGTCGATGTTCCCCTGCGCGTCGCAGTCCACGACGACGATCCTCATGCCCATCATCTGGGCCGAAGCCGGATTGGTGCCGTGCGCGGACGACGGGATCAGGCAGACGTCCCGGTGGCCCTCGCCATGCGCCGCCTGGTACCGCCGGATGGCGAGCAGGCCGGCATACTCGCCCTGCGCGCCGGAATTCGGCTGGAACGAGACCGCGGCGAAACCCGTGATGGAGGCGAGCCAGCCGCCGAGCTGACCCAGCATGGTGGCATAGCCCTGGGCCTGCGCGGCGGGCGCGAACGGATGGATGTCGGCGAACGCGGGCCAGGTGACCGGCGCCATCTCGCTCGCGGCATTGAGCTTCATGGTGCACGAGCCGAGCGGAATCATCGAGTGCACCAGGGAGATGTCGCGGTTCTCCAGCTTCTTCAGGTAGCGGACGAACTCGGTCTCGCTGTGGTATCGGTTGAAGACCGGATGGGTCAGCACCGGATCCGCGCGCTGCAGGCTCGGGGGCAGCACGTCGCTTGCCACCGGCATCTCCGCCGCGAGCGCGCGCAGCTCGTTCGGATCCGGCCGCACGCCGGTGAGCGCACATGCGACATCCGCGACATCGGCGAGGCCCACGGTTTCATCGAAGGCGACGGCGATGCGACCGCCGGCGAGCGGCCTCAGGTTGATCCGCTGCGCCGCCGCCCGCGCCACGATGCGGTCCACATGGCCACCGGCATCGAAGCAGACGGTGTCGAACCAGGCCGGATGCACCGGTGCCGCGAACGAGGCGGCCCGCGGATCGCGCCCGACCGCGCCCGCGACCACGCGCGCGAGCAGGCGAGCCATGGCATGGGTGCGCAGCGCGATGCGCCGCAGGCCCCGCGGTCCGTGGTACACGGCGTAGAAGGACGCCATGTTGGCGAGCAGCGCCTGCGCGGTACAGATGTTGCTGGTCGCCTTGTCGCGGCGGATGTGCTGCTCGCGCGTCTGCAGCGCCATGCGCAGGGCGGGACGGCCGGCGGCGTCGCGGCTCACGCCGATGATGCGGCCGGGCATCATCCGCACCAGCGCCTGCTGCGTGGCCATGAAGGCGGCATGCGGCCCGCCGTAGCCGAGCGGCACGCCGAAGCGCTGCGCCGACCCGATCGCCACGTCGGCGCCCTGCGCGCCGGCCGACTTGACGAGAAGGCTCGCCAGCAGGTCGGTGCCGATGCAGGCCCGGGCGCCGGCGGCATGCAGCGCCGCGACGGCCTCGGTGAAGTCGCGCACGCGGCCCTCGGTGTCCGGCGTCTGCAGGTGCGCGCCGAACACGCTGGCCGGGTCGAGCGACTCCACCGGTCCGACCTCGACCTCGATGCCCATCCAGGCGGCGCGCGTGCGGATCACCGCGATCACCTGCGGATGCGTGCCGCTCTCGACGAAGTAGCGTGAGCCTGGCGACCTGACCGAGCGGCGGAGCAGCGTCATGGCTTCGGCGGCCGCGGTGGCTTCGTCAAGCAGCGAGGCGTTCGCGACCGGCAGGCCGGTCAGGTCGATCACCATCTGCTGGAAGTTGAGCAGGGCTTCCAGGCGTCCCTGGGCGATCTCGGCCTGGTATGGGGTGTAGGCCGTATACCAGCCCGGATTCTCGAGCACGTTGCGCCGGATCGGCTCGGGCGTGATGGTGCCGTGGTAGCCGGCGCCGATGTAGCTGCGCCAGGCCTGGTTGTCCGCGGCGATGCCGGCGAGCTCGGCAAGCGCTGCGGCCTCGGTGACCGGTTCGCCCGCGCCGGGCGCCGGGCCGGAGCGCGGCAGGCGGATGGCCGGCGGAATCGTCTGGTCCACCAGCGCCCCCCGGCTGGGGCAGCCGAGCACCGCGAGCATGGCGGCTTCCTCTTCGGGGGAGGGGCCGATGTGGCGGCGATGGAACTCGTCGTGGCCGAAGAGTCCGGCCAGGCTATCCTCTGCGGCGCGATCTTCCTGGCCGGGGAGCGCCCGCCCTTCCGGGGCGTTCATTGATTTCCTGCGACGGCGCGCGCGTAGTCGTCCGCGGAGATGAGGTGCTTCGTGTCGGCCGGGTCGTCCGGGCGGATACGGAAGAGCCAGCCCTCGCCGAACGGCTTTTCGTTCACGGTCTGGGGCGAATCGCGCAAGGTCTCGTTGACCGCGACGATCTCGCCGGCGATCGGCGAATAGACATCCGAGGCGGCCTTGGTCGATTCGACCACGCAGCAGGCTTCCTCGCGGGCCAGCTTGCGGCCGACATCGGGCAGCTCGACGTAGACGAGCTCGCCGAGCTCGTCCTGGGCGTGGTCGGTGATGCCGACCGTGTAGCTGCCGTCGCCTTCCAGGCGCAGCCACTCGTGGGACTCGGTGTACTTCAGATCCGAAGGATTGGATGTGGCAGGCACGGGATTCTCCAGGGATGCGAGGTGGGTGGCGGGTCCGAGGAAAGGCCGTGCCTGCCCTCGTCACCCCCTCTGTCCGTTGTGCCTGAGATATTGACCTTCGGCGAGCCGCGGCCGCGGCCTACTCTCCAGAGAGTCCGATCCGAAGCGGTCCTTTTGCCTGAGAGTTTTGCGGGGTCGGCGTGCACCTTCGGCGCCGTGCAACTGCCGTCGGGCCGGGCTTCCGGTCATCTGGCAGAATCACGGTCTCTCCCGCTTCGGAGGAAAGACTGTCCGCACAGTATCCGTGGCCGCAGGGCATGTCAAGCAGCCGGCTCGCGCCACAAGCGCCACGTGGTTTCCAGCACCCGAAGGGCGGCTACGGGCATGGGCCGGTCGCCCTGCCACGGGGCGAGCCCGAGGGCTGGCCGGTGCGCCGGAATGCCGTCCGGCAGGTAACCGCCGGCCACCGGTGCATGGGTGCGGACAGCGCAGCGGCTTCCGGGAGAGCGAAGGAGCGCGAGGTCGAGTCGATGGAGCATTCGTGCCTCCTCTTTGGCGTGGTGGCTCGCGGTCTGGAGCGGACCGGTCATGCCAGTGCCGTCATGGTCCCCGCCAATGATTTCCCCGCGGTGACATCGTCTCATGTCGCCCGGGTAAAAGATGTTTGCCGGTTGCCTTCCTTTATCCGGCGGCTGCTTGCAGGTACGCTAGCCCGATGAACATGCCGATCCAATCGCCGCCGGCTCCGGCGCCAGCGGCCCTGGCATCGGCCGAGCGGTTCGCCGACCTCGGCCGGCCCGCCACGGCCGAGGCGCAGCGCGCGGTGGTGGCCGCGCTGCGCGACATCCTGCCCGAGGGCGCGCTGCTCTATCGGGAGGAGGACCTCCGTCCCTTCGAGTGCGACGGCCTGACCGCATTCCGCCAGCTGCCGATGGTGGTGGCCATGCCGCAGACCGAGGAGCAGGTCTGCGGCGTGCTCAAGGTGTGCCGTGCTCTGGAGGTGCCGGTGGTGCCGCGCGGGGCCGGCACGGGCCTCTCGGGCGGGGCGATGCCGCATGCCGCCGGGGTGGTGCTCTCGCTCGCCCGCTTCAACCGCATCATCGCGGTGGACCCGGTGTCGCGGACCGCACGGGTGCAGCCGGGCGTGCGCAACCTCGCCATCTC
>JAEWEW010000019.1 GCA_023389175.1 Pseudomonadota bacterium
AACCGTTGCAGCCGGCGCAGCCGTCGCAGCCGGCGCGGCGCTCGCCTGCCCGGCATCGCGCGCCTGGCGGAAGCTGCGGTCGCTGGTGCGCACGATGCGGCGCCATTCGTCCTCCTCGCCGCGCAGGAACGTCCAGTCGCCGTGCTCCTCGTAGACGTCGGCGAGCGTCGCGGTGAGGACCGCGAGCCGCTGCGATTCCAGGTCGTTGAGGTAGCCGAGGAAGCCGCGCTGGAAGCTGATGCGGCTCGCCACTCCCATGGCCGCGGCCATGACGATGCCCGCGCCGAGCAGCGCGCAGAACAGCTTGAAGGCGATGCCGATCTTCATTGGCCGGAGCTCCCTGGATGCATTGGACCGCACCCGGCCGCCCCGGCTCAAGGCGGACCGGCCGCCCCCCGCGGAAAATCGCCAAAACTCCGCCGGCTCTTCACATTCGCACCCGGGCCGGCTCGGTGACCGGCCGCGCGCGGCCGATCGGCGGCACATCGGTAGAATGCCGCGAGCCCTCACCCAGCGCCCCCAGGGCGGGGCTTCGCCAGCCCGCCCCCCGAGGGGGTCAAGGAAACCTGGGGCGGCCCGGCGTTTCCTTGAGGGCACTGAGGATCGAATGGGACGGGAATCATCGGAGCTGCGCCACGAGCTCGGGCGGCTGCAGGAGATCGCGGCGATCCTGATCCGGCACGGCTTCGGCGACATGGTCCGGCGCATGGGACTGGCCGGCCTGCTGGAGGAAGCCGGTCGCGTCCTGCACTGGGGGGCGCCGGAGGAGCTTGCGCGGCTCGAGCCGCCGGCGCGGGTGCGGCGTGCGCTCGAGGAGCTCGGCCCGGCATTCGTGAAGCTCGGCCAGGTGCTCGCCACGCGCGTGGACCTGTTCGAGCCCGCCTGGATCGCCGAGTTCAGCAAGCTGCAGGACGCATCGCCGACGGTGCCGTTCGAGGACCTCCGCTCGCAGCTCGCCGAGGACCTCGGCGCCGACCCCCAGGCGGTGTTCACCGGGCTGGACACCGAGCCGATCGCCTCCGGCTCGCTGGCGCAGGTCTATGCCGCCCGGCTGCCCGGCGACGGCACGGAGGTGGTGCTGAAGGTGCGGCGGCCGGGCATCGTGCCGATCGTGGAAGCAGACCTGCGGCTGCTCGCCCGGCTCGCGGACCTGGTGCAGTCCCGGATACCCGAGCTGCGCCGCTACCAGCTGGTCGAGGTGGTCCGGCAGTTCCGCCATTCCATGCGCCGCGAGCTCGACTTCGCCGCCGAGTGCCGCAACGCGGAGCGGGTCGCCGCAAGCTTTGCCGGACGCGACGGCATCGTCGTGCCGCGGGTCCACTGGCAGTGGAGCGGCGAGCGCCTCAACGTGCAGGACCGGGTCAGCGGGATCGCCGGGCGCAACCTGGTTGCGCTCGAGGCCGCGGGGCTCGACCGTCGCGCGCTCGCGCGCCGCGGCGCCGACGCGGTGCTCAAGATGATGCTGGAGGACGGCTTCTTCCATGCCGATCCCCATCCCGGCAATGTCTTCTACCTGCCGGGCAACCGCATCGCGCTGATCGACTTCGGCATGATGGGGCGGCTGTCGGAGCAGCGCCGGTTCCAGGTGGCGATGCTGTTGAAGGGCCTGACCGAGCAGGAAGCCGACGCGGTCACCGAGGTGCTGCTCGACTGGGGCGACGCCGAAGCCGTGCCGGCCCACCTGCAGGAGCGGGTCGAGGAGTTCATCGACCGCTACCACGGCGTGCCGCTCGGCGAGCTCGATTTCTCGGAGATGCTCGGCGGCGCGATGGCGATCCTGCGCGAGCAGAGGCTTGCCCTGCCGCCGGATCTCGCCCTGCTCATCAAGGCATTCATCACCCTGGAGGGACTGGGCCGCAGCCTCGATCCCGATTTCGAGATGACGAGTGCGGCGGCGCCATACCTGCGCCGCGTGGTGGCGGACCACTACGCGCCGGAGCGGCTGGCCCGGCGCGGCACTCGGGAGGCGAGCCGGCTGATCCGCCTGATCGGCGGGCTGCCGCGCGACCTGGAGCGGCTCGCCCGGTTGGCCCGGCACGGACGGCTGAAGGTGGATGTCGACGTGGTGCCGCTCGATCGTTTCGGCGAGAAGGTGGACCGGGCGGCGAGCCGCCTCACCGTCGGGATCGTGGTGGCGGCATTGATCATCGGCTCGTCCATCGTCATGACGCGCGAAGGCGAGTACCTGAGCGGCTGGCCCTCGCTCGGCTTCCTTGCCTTCATCGGCGCGGTGGTGGGCGGCGTCTGGCTGCTCGGCTCCATCTGGCGCAGCGGCCGCGATCGCAAGCGCGACCGGGGCGCCTGAGCATCGGCGCCAAGCCCGGCGGCGCCGATGTTCCGGCAGTGCGGCGCGCGATTGACCCAGGAGGCTGCCCCTAGCCCAGCATCCCCTGGTGCCGGATGAAGTCGACGATGCGCGGGAGCCCTTCGCCGGACTTCAGGTTGCTGAAGACGAACGGTCGCTCGCCGCGCATGCGACGTGCATCCCGCTCCATCACCTCCAGCGAGGCGCCGACATGCGGAGCAAGGTCGATCTTGTTGATGACCAGGAGGTCGCTTCGGGTGATGCCCGGGCCGCCCTTGCGCGGGATCTTGTCGCCGGCCGACACGTCGATGACGTACAGGGTCAGGTCGGAGAGCTCGGGTGAGAAGGTCGCGGCGAGGTTGTCGCCGCCGGACTCGATGAACACCAGGTCGAGCGCCGGGAAGGCGCGCTGCAGGCGGTCGACCGCCTCGAGGTTGATGGAGGCGTCTTCCCGGATCGCCGTATGCGGACAGCCGCCAGTCTCGACGCCGAGAATGCGCTCGGGCGGAAGCGCGTCGTTGCGGACCAGGAACTCGGCATCCTCGCGCGTGTAGATGTCGTTGGTGACCGCCGCGACCTCGTAGCGGTCCCGCAGCTCCTTGCAGAGCGCGAGCGTGAGCGCGGTCTTGCCGGACCCGACCGGCCCCCCGATGCCGACCCGAAGCGGGCCGTGCGCCGACCGTGCCGCAGGGCGCGCCTGCGCCGGCCCGGCTTCACTGCGGCTGCCGGTGGTGGTCGATGCTGCCATGGCGAGTTTCCTGAAGGTGCTACGAGCGAAAGAGGCGGGAGTATTGGGTCTCGTGCCGCATCGAGGCGATCGCGAGGCCCGGCGCGGCATTGGACCAGGACGACGGCGACAATGCCAGCGCGGCGTCGACCGCGGCGGCGACCACCGGCCCCAGCCGCAGCAGCAGCCGTTGCGCGCCGGCCTGGCCGAGCGGCATCGCCTTGAGCAGAACCGCCGCCTGGTTCTCCGCGAAGCTCCACAGGAAGGCGGTCACCGCGTCGCGCGCCGGCAGCCCGACGCTCGCGCAGGCGAGCGCCCATCCCACCGGCGCGGCAAGCGGCCGGCCGATGGAGGCGCTGAGGTCGGCGATGGCGCCTGCCCGAAGCGAGTCGTCTTTCGATGCGGTGTCGCCCGGCCGGGGTTGCAGGTCATCGTGGTCGTGCTGCAGGGGACAAGCGACCTGCTCGATCCAGCGCGCGAGCGAATAGCCTGCCTGCTCGCATTCGAGGCGCAGTTCCGCCGTCTCGCGAGCGGCGAGCGCCTGCCGATTGAGGTCGGCCAGGCGCGCCCGATCGCCGGCGACACCGGCATCGAGTGCCGCCGCCAGGAGTGGCGCGTCGAAGCGGGCGAGCACCAGTGTCACCGCATCGGCAATCCAGTCGAACGCCGCGCCGGCATCCCGCACCCGCCCCCTGTCGATCGCGGTCTCGAGGCCGGTCGAGTAGCTGTAGCTGCCGATCGGCAGGGCCGGGGAGGCGAGCTGCAGCAGCCGGACGAGGCGCGACACGCGCGAGCGGTCTTCCATCGTCCGCGGGCCGCCGCTCAGCCGGCCGGCTTCAGGTCGGCCATCACGTGGATGCGGCCGCCGTGGCCTTCATCGTCATGATGGTGATGCACGTGGCCGTGGCCGTAGGCGCCGGACTCGGGCTGGAAGCGCTCCGCGACCTGCGCCACCCTGCCGCCGAGGCCGAGCACCATCGTTTCCAGGACGTGATCGGGCAGGATGCGCAGCCAGCCCGCGCCCACCTGGACCGGGACGTGACGATTGCCGATGTGATAGGCGATGCGCGCGAGGCCGGCGGCATCCGGCGCAGTGATCTCGAGCAGGCGCTCCTGCGCGGCCTCGACCGCCACCACGCGGCCATCCTCGAGCGCGAGCCGGCAGCCGTGGGCGAGCAGCGTGCCTACCGGCAGGTCGATGCCGATCTCGCGCCCGGACAGCGTGCGCGCACGCAGTCGCGAGCGCTCGCGCGCGTCGAAGGGCAGCTCCAGCACGTCGTCGACCACTGCATCGTCCGGTGCAAAGCGGGTTGCCCGGCAGATCCCGCCCTGTGGCTTTCCGTTCATAATCGCGCCGTTCGCAGCATCCGGAAGGACCGGGGAAAGGGACCATTGTCGCCAATGACGGCCCATTGCTCAACGTACTCGACGTACTCGAGCACGGCTGTCGCGGCCGGCCTGCTGGCGCTGCTCGCGGCCTGCGCGACGCCTCCCCCATCGACGGCGCCAACCGCCCTGCCCACCTTCGTGAACGTCCTCGGCATGCAGTTCGTCCGGCTGCCGGCGGGCGACTTCCTGATGGGCAGCGACGAGACGCCCGAGCGATTGCGTGCGGACTTCCCGGACTACGAAGCCGATCGGCTGCTGGCGCTTTCCGACGAGGCGCCTGCTCACGTCGTGCGGATCTCCCGCCCGTTCTTCATCGCCCGGCACGAGGTGACGGTGGGCCAGTTCGCCCGTTTCCTGCGTGACTCCGGCCACCAGCCGGAGTCGGTTGCCGACGGCACCGGCGCCTACGGTTTCAACCCGGACCATGACCCGCGGCGCAGCCCCCGCGGCGACGCATTCGAGGGCCGCGACCCGAAGTATTCATGGCGCAACCCCGGCTTCGCGCAGCGCGACGACCATCCGGTGGTCAACGTCAGCTGGAACGACGCGCAGGCGCTGGCGCGCTGGCTGACGCGTACCGAGGGGCGGACCTACCGGCTTCCGACGGAAGCCGAATGGGAGTACGCCTGTCGAGCAGGATCGCGCACCCGCTATCACGGCGGTGACGATCCCGCGACCCTGATCGGCGTGGCCAACGTCTTCGACCGCGATGCCGCGCGCTACTGGCCCGAGTGGAGCAACCGCGCGCTCGCCGGCCGTGATGGGTTCCCGTTCACCGCCCCGGTCGGCAGCTTCGCGCCGAACGCATGGGGCCTCCACGACATGCACGGCAACGCCTGGGAGTGGGTCGCGGACTGGTACGGCGAGGACTTCTACGCCCGGTCGCCCCGCGAGGACCCCGGCGGTCCGGACTTCGGCAGCGTGCGGGTCAGGCGAGGCGGCTCCTGGCATACCTGGCCGCTCTATGCCCGGGCGTCTTTTCGCAACTGGAATACGCCCGAGACGCGCTATGTGCTCGTCGGCATCCGGCTGGTAGCGGAAGCCGACTGATCCGGCCCCGGCGCCGCGGCCCGGGTCAGAACAGGAAATAGCGCTGCGCCATCGGCAGCTCCCGGGCCGGCTCGCAAGTGAGCAGGCGGCCGTCGGCGCGCACTTCATACGTCTCCGGGTCCACCTCGATCGCCGGCGTCGCGTCGTTCAGCAGCATCGACTTCTTTGCGAGCCCCCGGATGCCGGAAACCGCCGCCAGTCGCCGCGCGAGGCCGAAGCGGCGCGCGATGCCGGCGTCCAGCGCCGCCTTCGAGACGAAGGTGAGGCAGGCGTCGTTCATCGCCTTGCCGAAGCTGCCGAACATCGGCCGGTAATGCACCGGCTGCGGCGTCGGGATGGAGGCGTTGGGGTCGCCCATCAGCGCGTGGGCGATGGTGCCGCCCTTCAGGACCAGTGACGGCTTCACGCCGAAGAAGGCCGGCCGCCAGAGCACCAGGTCCGCCCACTTGCCTTCCTCGACCGAGCCCACATGGTCCGCGATGCCGTGCGCGATCGCCGGGTTGATGGTGTACTTGGCGATGTAGCGGCGGATGCGGAAATTGTCGTTGCGTGCGCCGTCCGGTGCGAGCGGGCCGCGCTGCTGCTTCATCTTGTGCGCCGTCTGCCAGGTGCGCAGGATGACCTCGCCGGGACGGCCCATCGCCTGGCTGTCCGAGGAGATCATGGAGATCGCTCCGATGTCGTGGAGGATGTCCTCCGCCGCGATCGTCTCCCGCCGGATCCGGCTTTCGGCGAACGCCAGGTCCTCGGCGATCGCCGCGTCGAGGTGGTGGCAGACCATCAGCATGTCGAGGTGCTCGTCCAGCGTATTGACCGTGAACGGGCGGGTGGGGTTGGTGGACGACGGCAGCACGTTGGGCAGCCCCACCATCCTGATGATGTCGGGCGCATGGCCGCCGCCGGCGCCTTCGGTGTGATAGGTGTGGATCACCCGCCCGGCGATCGCCTCGATGGTGCTCTCCACGAAGCCCGATTCGTTCAGCGTGTCGGTGTGGATCGCGGTCTGCACGTCGAAGCGGTCGCTGACCGAGAGGCAGTTGTCGATCGCTGCCGGTGTCGTGCCCCAGTCCTCGTGAAGCTTGAGCCCGATCGCGCCGGCCTCGATCTGTTCGGCGAGCGGCCCGGGCACCGACACGTTGCCCTTGCCGAGGAAGCCGAGGTTGACCGGGAACGACTCCGCCGCGCGCAGCATCCGCTCCATGTGCCAGGGTCCGGGCGTCACCGTCGTCGCGTTGGTGCCGGTGGCCGGCCCGGTGCCGCCGCCGAGCATGGTGGTGATGCCGGAGGAGATCGCCTCCTCGATCTGCTGCGGGCAGATGAAGTGGATGTGCGAGTCGACGCCGCCGGCGGTGAGGATCTGCCCTTCGCCGGCGATGACCTCGGTCGCGGCGCCGATCGGAATGGTCACGCCCGGCTGGATGTCCGGATTGCCTGCCTTGCCGATCCGCCAGATGCGGCCCGCCTTGAGCCCGACGTCGGCCTTGATGATGCCGGTCACCGCGTCGACGATGAGCGCATTGGTGATCACGGTGTCGGCGACATCCTTCGCGCCGAGCTGGCCCTGGCCCATGCCGTCGCGGATCACCTTGCCGCCGCCGAACTTCACCTCCTCGCCCGGGGTGGCGTGGTCGCGCTCGACTTCGGCGACCAGGTCGGTATCGGCGAGGCGGACGCGGTCGCCCACCGTGGGGCCGAACATCTCGGCATAGGCCCTGCGGGAGATGCGCGCCATGTCAGCTCCGGCCGGATGGCGTGCCGCGCGGCTTGCGTGCCTTGGTGGCCGGCCGAGCGGCCGGCCCGAGCGGCCCCATCACCGCCTTGCGGAAGCCGAACACCCGGCGGCCCCCGTCGAGCGCCACCAGGTCCACCGTCCGCCCCTGGCCCGGCTCGAACCGGACCGCGGTGCCGGCGGCGATGTCCAGCCGGAAGCCGCGGGCACGCTCGCGATCGAACTCGAGCGCGGGGTTGGTTTCGAAGAAGTGATAGTGCGAGCCGACCTGGATCGGCCGGTCGCCGGTATTGGCGACCCGCACGGTCACCGTCGGTCGTCCGGCATTGAGCTCGATCTCGCCGTCGGCGACCAGGACCTCGCCTGGGATCATCCCGCGCTGCATCCGTTGCTCCTCACCGCTGCTCCTCACACCGCGGTAGCGCGGCGCACTGCGCATGTTACGTGGCGGCCGCCTGGGTCGGAAGCACGCCGCGCTCATGCCCCAAGGCGGGGCATGAGCGCGATGCCGGGCGCCACGCGCCTCGGCCGCGCGTTCAGCTTCGGCCCGAGAGCCCCCAGGCAACCAGCGCGAGGAAGAGGCCGACATATAGCAGCGTTGCCGCCCAGACGACCAGCCGAGGGCGGTCAAACCGCCGCGAGACCGCGACGAACCCGACCAGCGGAAGCAGTTGCGCCGCGTGGATGCCGAGGAAGTGAGCCGGACGCAGATCGCCGCCCTGCAGCGACCAGCCCAGGAGCGGCATCCGCGGGCCGGTGCGCGGCGGCTCCATCCCACCCAGCAGCCCGCCCACGCCGGCGCCGAAGACGAACGTGAGTACGAGCCCGATGATGACCGCCTGCCGGTAGGCGGCCGGTCGACCGGGATCGCCGTGCCGGTACAGCTCCCAGGCAAGCATCGGCTGGGTCGCGGTCAGCACCGCGGCGCCGATCCCCATCAGCGCGTACATCGCGAAGTGGAAGGGATCGCCGACGTTGTAGTGGGACGCCTCGCCGAGTCCCGCCTGCAAGGTGATGTAGGCGAGCTCGAAGGTGCCGCTGGCGATCAGCAGCCACACGACCAGGTCGACGGAACGTCCGCGGCGCCGCGATGCCGGCAGATGGCCGATGAACCAGCACGTCGTGAATGCGAAGACCGCGATCGACAGCGCGAACTTCATCGGCTTGGTCCACACGTTGGCGCCGTGCACCATCCGCTCGTCGATCGCCCAGGCCAACGCCAGGGGCAGCAGCAGGCCGAGCAACAGGGCGCCGTAGACGGCCAGCCGCGGCTCGCGCGCGTAGAGCCGCCGGGCCGCGAGGCGCGGCAGCCCCTGCGCCCCCGCCGACGTCACGGGCGCGGGCCCGCTGGCAACGTCCGGCGTCGCGGTCGCAAGCGTGTCCGAAGTGTTCATGGCGTCTCCGCTCCGTGGTCGAAGTGAGCGGGCGCCGGACGCGGGCGCCAGGCGGCACGCATCACGGCATAGGAAAGCAGGCCCGCCGGACCGAAGAGGAAGGTCAGGCCGAGGACCGGCAGGATCAGCAGGTGCGGCACGCCGAGGGCCCCGGCGCGCTCCGCGATCCACGCGCCGACGAACAGGTCGAAGGCGAGGAAGTGCAGCCAACCGGCCGCGAGCAGCGCCGGCACGTCGAAGAGCCGCTTCACGGCCGCGAGCGAATCGAAGCCGCCGTCGGCCATTCCGGTGGCGGCGAAGAGCGCGACATAGGCGAGCGCCAGGAGAGCCGGCACCACGCGGCCGGCGAACCAGCGCGCGCGGGCCGCCCATGGCAACCGGTACGGCGAGACGGCCAACGCGAGCCAGCCGATCATCGCCAGCCGGCCGCCCAGGGTGAAGGCGGTATCCGGATCGAGAAGCAATGACGCCGGCATGGCACCCTCCTGCAGGTTTATCTAGACAGTGTTTAGATGGAAGATACGGTACCATCTGAACACTGTCAAGTCCCTGCTGGCCGACCATGCCGACTTCACCGTCCCGCTCCCCTCGTTCGCAGTCACGGGAGGGCTATCACCACGGATCGCTCCGGGAAACGCTGATCGAAGCCTCGGAAGCGCTGCTCGCCGAGCGGGGGCTGGAGGGCTTCTCGCTGCGGGAGGTGGCGCGGCGCTCGGGCGTCTCGCCGGCTGCGCCGGCACATCACTTCGGCGACGTCGACGGGCTGCTCGCCGCGGTCGCGACCCAGGCTTTCGACGGCCTCACGGCCGCGCTCGAGGCCGGCAACCGCCGCGGCGGCGACGATGCGGTCGCCCGCCTGCGCGAGCAGGGCGTGGGGTATGTGAGCTTCGCGCTGCGTCATCCCGGCCGCTTCATCCTCATGTTCCGGGCCGGATTGCGCAAGACCGAGGCGCTGCAACGCAGCGCCCAGGCGGCCTTCGCGACACTGGAGCGCGGGGTGCGCGATCTCTATCGGGTGACGCCTGGGGAGCCGCTCGACCAGGCGCAGTGGACCTCGCTGATCTCGATCTGGTCGGTGGTGCACGGCTTCGCGAACCTGGCGCTTGCCGGCCAGTTCGATGGCTTCGGCGCCGGCAAGACCGACGAGGCGACGCTGCGGGCCGCGGTCGCGCCGATGCTGCAGGCGTTCCTCGAGGCACTCCGTCCGGCGCGGGCCGCTCGGAAGCCGCGCCCCGGGACGCCTGGCCGCACCTGACTCCTCAGGCCGGCGGCCGCCCGCCTATGTGCGCCGGTCCTGGTCGGACGCGCCTGAACCGCGCCGCGCAGTCAGACCGCGAGCAGCTCGCGAACACCCTCCGCCTCCATGCGGCTGCCTTCGCCTGCGCGGACGATCTCGCCGCGCTGGATGACGAAGTAGCGATCCGCGAGCGTGCGCGCGAAGTCGTAGTACTGCTCGACGAGCAGGATCGCCATGGTGCGCTGCTGCGCGAGAGAGGCGATCACCTTCTCGATCTGCTGGATCACGATCGGACTGATGCCCTCGGTCGGCTCGTCCAGGACCAGCAGTCGTGGGCGCGTGACCAGGGCGCGCGCGATGGCGAGCTGCTGCTGCTGTCCGCCGGAGAGATCCCCACCGCGGCGGTGGGAGAACTCGCGCAACACCGGGAACGCCTCGAGAACCCAATCGGGCGTGCCGCGTCCGCCTTCGAGGCGCCCGCGCGGCGTCGCCTCGACCGCGATCCGCAGGTTCTCCGCCACCGTGAGCCGCGGGAAGATCTCCCGCCCCTGGGGAACGTAGCCGATGCCGGCGCGGGCCCGCTGGTCCGGCCGCAGGCGCGCGAGGTCCTGGCCGTCCATCAGGATCCGCCCGGTCCTCGCGGGCAGCAGCCCCATCAGGCAGCGCAGCAGCGTCGTCTTGCCCATGCCGTTGCGGCCGAGCAGCGCGGTCACCTTGCCGGCCGGCACGTCGAGGCTGACGTCGCGCAACGTGTGGCTGCCGCCGTAGTACTGGTTGAGTCGCTCGATCCTCAGCATGCTCGGCCCTTCAGCGCCCCAGGTAGACCTCGATCACCCGCTCGTCGTTGCGCACCGAGGACATGCTGCCTTCGGCCAGCACCGAGCCCTCGTGCAGCACCGTCACCTTGCGCGCGATCCGGCTCACGAACTCCATGTCGTGCTCGACCACCACGATCGAATGCGAGCCCTCGAGCGAGAGGCAGAGCTCCGCGGTGCGCTCGGTCTCCGCGTCGGTCATGCCGGCCACCGGCTCGTCGAGCAGGATGAGCCGCGGCTGCTGCACGAGCAGCATCCCGATCTCGAGCCACTGCTTCTGGCCGTGCGACAGGATTCCCGCCATCCGCCAGGCCGCATCCCGCAGGCTGACGCGGACCAGGGTCTGCTCGATCCGGTCGAGCTGCTCCGAATCGAGCTTCGCGCGCAGGCTGGCAAAGGGACCCTTGGCGGTGGCCAGCGCAAGCTCCATGTTCTCGAAGACGGTGAGCGTCTCGAACACGGTCGGCCGCTGGAACTTGCGGCCGATGCCGATCGCCGCGATGCGCGCCTCGTTGAGGCGCGTGAGGTCGATGGTCGAACCGAAGTAGACGGTCCCGCGGTCCGGCCGGGTCTTGCCGGTGATGCAGTCCATCATGGTGGTCTTGCCGGCGCCGTTCGGACCGATGATGCAGCGCAGCTCGCCTGCGTCCACCGCGAGCGAGAGGTCGTTCAGCGCCCTGAAGCCGTCGAACGAGACGGTCACGCCTTCGAGGTAGAGGATCGGGCCGTGGATGGTGTCGACGCCGTCGCCGGCGAGGTGGCCGATGGCCGGCAC
>JAEWEW010000033.1 GCA_023389175.1 Pseudomonadota bacterium
GATCGCAGCAGCGGATCGGTGACGATTGCCGGCACCAGCACCAGGCCGACGGTGAGCGCCGCGGCAAGCGGCGCGAGGATCGGCGCAAGGCCCGCCGCCGCCCAGCGCGCCTGCGTCGCCCAGAGCAGCGTCGCTGCCGCGGCGAGCAGCAGCCCGAGCGGCACCAACCAGTGCAGGTCGATCGCCGCGACGACGAGCGCCGCGACCAGCAGGAGCGCCATCAGCTGGCGATGGATCGGCTCCGGGTTCGCCAACGTCAGCGCCGCCGCCAGCAACGCGGCCAGCAGCGCCACGGCGGCAAGGCCGGGCAGGCTCCACGAGCTGACGAAGACGAACAGGAAGCCGGCAAGGCTGATCGCCAGCAGCAACTGCGGCAGGAACACGCCCGCCGGCTCCGGGCGCAGGCGCGCGACGACGGCGCAGCCGGCGCAGGCCAGGATGCCCACCGCCGCGCGCACCGGCATGGAGTCGAGCAGCGGCCAGGTGAGCGCCACCGTCGCGCTGTAGAGGAAGAGCGCCGCCAGCCAGGCACCCGCTCCGGCCAGCAGCTTCACGAACCAGGGGCTCGGATCCTGCTCCTCGCCGAGTGGCAGCGCCGGATCGGCCACCAGGCCTTCGCGCGCGAGCAGGCGACCCAGGGTCTCCGGTGTCATCGCCCGCCTCCAGCCGCCGCATCACCGGCTCCGTCACCGGATCCCGCGCGACCGCGGGCGACCTGCCCGAGCCACTGCCGTCCCCACACCGAGGATGCGACCAGAACACCCGCACCCACCAGCATCGCCAGTTCCGGCATGCCCAGCCGGACGGCGAGCCGCAGCATCACCGACAGCGCCACCGCGGTAACCGACGTCCAGCCGAGCGCCAGCATCACCAGGTCCACGCGCCGCACGCGATAGGCGTGGTAACCGGCCGCCAGGACGAGGAACCAGGCGAGCGGCGCGGCTGCGGCGCCGGGTGGCCCCGCGCCGAGGACGAGCGCGCAGACGATCCCGCTGAGCAGGCCGAGCAGCGCCACCGCGATCAGCCAGGGGCCGCTGCGCGCCACTGCGGCCGGCATGTCATCGTCGCGAAGCCAGACGAAGCGTGCCGCCGCAACCTCCCAGAGCACCAGGGCGGCCGCGTTCAGTGCGCAGGCGAGAAGCCAGGTCGGCAGGACGCCGATCCAGATGTGCCACCAGAGGTCGAACGCGTCGACATGCAATGCGAGCCAGGTCTCGGCGATCACCAGCCAGGCCAGCCAGGCTGGCGCGAAGCAGCTCGCGAGTACCCACGGCAGGCTGAGGAACGCCCAGCTGCGGAACAGCTCGGACAGGTCCGCGCCGGTCTGGTAGGTCTGGCCGAAGAGCGCGAGCAGCGGCCCGACCAGCACGATGGCGGCCGTGACCATTGCTCGACCTGGCCGGGAGCCCGGCCCCAGCAACAGCGCGAGCGCCAGTACCGCCATCAGGACGGCCTGGGCGAGGCCGAAGCGGGCCCAGCGGCCGAGGCCGGCCCAGTTGTAGGCGACGACACAGACGATGCCGGCGAGCAGCAGTGCGACGCCGACGCCGAGCAGCAGCCGCTCCGCGGCCCGGATCCAGCCCGCGCCCGTCGGCGCGCGGCCCGCCAGTTGCAGCGCACGGCCCACTCCCTCCGGCGCGACCACCCCGGCCTCGGCGAGCCGCAGCACGTCCGCCGTGCGAACCGGGCGCTCCGCCGGCGGCAATGGCGAACCCGGACGCTTCAAGTGAACCGGTTGAACCAGAGCAGCGACAGCAGCCCGGCGGCAACCACCAGCACTGCCCCGACCGCGCTCAGCAACGCCGACACCTCGGTGCGCTGCCGCTCCATGACCAGCTTGTTGCGCAGATCCTCGTACACCTTGCGAAGGTCCGCGGCCGTCCCCGCGTGGAAGTACTCGCCGCGGGTGATGCTGGCCACGCCCTTGAGCGTTTCCTCGTCCAGCCGGACGTAGAACGAATACTCGCCGAAGTCCACCGAGCCGCCGTCGCGGGTGCCGAAGCCCACGGTGTAGACGCGCACGCCCCGATCGGCTGCCATCCGGGCCGCATCCAGCGGATCCGGTCCGGTGGTGCGCCGCCCGTCCGAGAGCAGGATGATGACGCCCTGCTGGTAGGAGCCCGGCACCATCGGGGCCGGCTGCTCCGGCGCCTCCTCCCGCTCGCCCAGCGGCCGCTGCCTCGTCGAACGGCTGCCGCCGGCATGGACCCGCTCCCGGCCCGGCCCGCCGACCAGCTTCTCGAGGTCGATGCCGGCGTCCGGGAACAGCATGGCGAGCGCCGCGTAGAGCCCGCTGCCGGTGGCGGTGCCCCGCTGCAGGATGAAGCGGTCGATCGAGGCGGTCAGCTCGTCCCGGTTGGCGGTGGGCATTTGCACCGCGGACGCGGTGGCACCGAACTCCACGATTCCGATGCGCACGTCCTTCGGCACGTCGCGAACGAATGACTTGGCGGCGGCCTGCGCCGCGCTCAGGCGGGTCGGCTCGACGTCGGTTGCCCGCATGCTGCCGGAGGTGTCGATCGCGAGCACGATGGTCTTGAATTGCGCAGGGAGCACCAGCGTCGCGCTCGGCCTGGCCATCGCGACCACCAGCATGATCAGCGCGACCAGCAGCAGCAAAGGCGGCAGGTGGCGACGCAGCCGCATCCCGGGCGTGATCGCCGCCCTGACGATGCCGACGTTGGGGTACACCAGGCCGCGGCTGCGCCGCAGCGCCCAGTGGTAGAACGCCACGAGCAGGGGAACCAGCAGCAGGAGCCACAGCAGGACGGGCGACGCGAATTCCATCGGAACTCCCGGAGTGGAGCGACTTTAGCACTGCGACGCGCGCCCGTGCGAGTAACTCCACCGCGACGGCGCGGCCGGTCGCCGCCGGTGCGCCAAGCCGGTGCAGCTCAGCGGCGCGCGGCCGGCAGGCTGCGTTCCCGATAGAGCAGGTAAAGTCCGCTCGCCACCACGATCGCGGCGCCGAGCACCACCGCGGGCCGCGGCACGTCGCCGAAGACGAGATACCCGAGCAGGCACATGTACAGGATCTGCTGGTAGATGAAGGGCGAGAGCGTCGAGGCCGGCGCGAAGCGGTGCGCCAGCGCGAGCAGATAGTGACCGAGCCCGCCGGCGATGCCGGTCAGCGCCACCACCGACCACTCGAGCAGCGTGCCGGGTGCCTGCCAGGCGGCGAGCGCAAAGGGAGCGATCACCACGGTCGACCCGAGCGCGGACAGGAAGTTGGTGCTCTCCGGCCGGTCCACTGCGGCGAGGTGGCGGGTGAGCAGGATGAAGCAGGCGTAGAGCAGCGTCTGCACCAGCGACACCAGCATCGCCGGGTGGAAGCCGCGGCCGCCCGGCTGCAGGATCACCAGCACGCCGATGAAGCCGACGACGATCGCGACCCACCGGCCGGTATCGAGGCGCTCGCCGAGGAGACGCACGCCGAGCACCGCCACCACGATCGGCGCGAGGAACATGATCGATCCGGTCTCGGCGAGCTGCAGGTACTGCAGCGCCCAGAAGTTCATCGCGGTCATCGCGGGCAGCATGAGCGCGCGCGCGAGCTGCAGCCAGGGGCGGCGGGTGCGCAGGATGTCGAGCCGAGAGACCGGCACCATGACCGCCGCGGTGAAGACCGTGTGGCCGAGGAATCGAAGGAACACCACCTGCGCGAGCCGCAGCGTCTGCACCAGCCACTTGGCGCTGGTATCGAGGATGGAGAAGAGAAGCACGGAGGCGGAGACGATGGCGATGCCGATGAGGCGATTGCGACCGCTGTCCGCGTGCAGGAGCGACGTAGTGGCGGGAGCGGTCATCGGCGGGGCCGGGTCTCGGTACTCAGTGCAGCCGCCGGTAGATTTCCTCGGCGAGCGTGTGCGATATCCCCTCCACGCTCGCCAGGTCCTCGACGCTCGCGGCGATCACGCCGCGCAGCCCGCCGAACCGGGCGAGCAGCCGCTGCCGGCGCTTCGCGCCGATGCCGCCGATCTCCTCGAGCGTGGAGGCGCGACGGGCCTTCGCGCGGCGCGCCCGCATGCCGGTGATGGCGAAGCGGTGGGCCTCGTCGCGGATCTGAGCGATCAGCATCAGCGCCGCGGATTCGCGCCCGAGCTCCAGCGGCTCGCGCCCGTCGGCGAAGACCAGCGTCTCGAGGCCGACCTTGCGCCCCTCCCCCTTGGCCACGCCGACCAGCGCGGCGATGTCGAGCCCGAGCTCCTCGAATACCTCGCGTGCCACCGACACCTGCCCCTTGCCGCCGTCGATCAGCACGATGTCCGGCAGGCGGTGCTCCGGCAGCGGGTCCGCCGGGTCCGGCGTCGCATCGCCGTTGACCGCAAGCCGTCCGTAGCGCCGCGTGAGCACCTGCCGCATGGCGGCATAGTCGTCGCCCGGCTCGATCCCGGCGATGTTGAAGCGGCGGTATTCACCACGCGCCATCTGGTGGCCCTGGAACACCACGCAGGAGGCCTGCGTCGCCTCGCCCATGGTGTGGCTGATGTCGAAGCACTCGATGCGCAGCTGCTCGAGGCGAGCCTCGTCCAGGCGCAGCACCCGGGCAAGCTCGCGGGTGCGCGCCTGCTGCGATCCTTCCTCGGCGAGCGCGCGGGTGAGCGCGATCTCGGCATTGCCCTGGGCCTGCTCGAGCCAGCGCCGGCGGGTCTCGTGCGGCACCCGGATCCACTGCACCGGCTTGCCCGCCTGCTCGGCGAGGCTCGACAGCACCTCGGGGTCCTGCGGCTCGATCGCGCAGACGATGATTGGCGGCACGAAGGCGCCGGCGTAGTGCTGCGCGAGGAATGCCTCCAGCACCGAGACCGACGTCGAGTCGTCGATCTCGCCCACATGCGTCGGGAAAAACGCCTTGTCGCCGAGGTGGCGGCCGCCGCGCACCATGGCGAGGTTGAGGCAGACCTTCCCGCCGCGCACCGCGATCGCAATGATGTCGGCGTCGGTGTCCGAACCGGTGTCCATCGACTGCTGGTGCAGCACCCGGGAGAGCGCGGTGATGCGGTTGCGATGCACCGCCGCCTCCTCGAAGCGAAGGTCCTCGGCCGCCTCGGTCATGGCGCGCTCGAGATCGGCCAGGATCTCCCTGTGCCCGCCGCGCAGGAACCGCACCGCGGACTCCACGTCCGCCGCGTAGGCCTCGCTCGTGACGAGGCCCACGCAGGGCGCGCTGCAGCGGTCGATCTGGTGCAGCAGGCAGGGGCGCGACCGGTTGGCGAACACCGTGTCCTCGCAGGTGCGCAACCGGAACACCTTCTGCAGCACCTGGATGCCCTCCTTCACCGCCCATGCGCTCGGATACGGCCCGAAGAAGCGGGACTCCCGGTCCACGCCGCCGCGGTAATACGCGATGCGCGGATACTCATGCGAGGTGATGCGCAGGAACGGATACGACTTGTCGTCGCGGAAGACGATGTTGTAGCGCGGCAGCAGCGACTTGATCAGGTTGCTCTCGAGCAGCAGCGCCTCGGCCTCGGAGCGGGTGGCGGTCGTCTCGATCCGGCGGATGCGTCCGATCATCTGCGCGATGCGCGGGCTCGCCTGGTTCTTGTTGAAGTACGAGGAGACGCGCTTTTTGAGATCGCGCGCCTTGCCGACGTAAAGCACCACGTCGTCGTCGCCGATCATGCGATAGACGCCCGGCCGGTTCGGCAGGCGCCTCAGGAACGCCTTGATGTCCTGCGGCGGCGGCGCCTCGGCGCTGCCGTTTCCTGCCGTCATGATCCGCCCCTCAGCGCGGGGCGCCGCTGCCGGGCATCCCGAGGCCGGGATGGACGGCGGCGAGCCGGCGGGCGAGGTGCGGGTTGCGCGGTGGCCGCAGCCGGGCGAGCAACTCGTCGGCGAGATCCGGACGGTTGCATACCAGCACCATGTCGCAGCCTGCCTTCAGGGCAGCGGACGCCCGCGCCGTGATTCCGCCCGCCACCGTCGCCGCCTCCATCGTGAGGTCGTCGGAGAAGACCAGGCCGTCGAAGCCCAGCCGGCGGCGAAGGATGTCCCGCAGCCACCGGCGGGAAAAGCCGGCCGGCGACGGATCCACCTTCGGGTAGATCACGTGCGCCGGCATCACCGCGGTGAGCACGCGTCCGAGCCAGGCATACGGAGCCGCATCGACTGCAAGGATGTCGTCGAGCGGCCGGTCGTCCGTGGGCATCGCCACATGCGAATCGGCGCTGGCGTAGCCGTGTCCGGGAAAGTGCTTGCCGCAGTTGCCGATCCCGCCGAGCAGCAGCCCGTGCGCGAGGCAGCGCGCGAGCATCGCCACTACCCGCGGATCGGGATGGAAGGCGCGGTTGCCGATCACGCCTGAAGCGCCGTGGTCGACGTCCAGCACCGGCGTGAAGCTCAGGTCCACCCCGACCGCGCGCAGCTCCGAGCCGATGCGGTAGCCCACGTCGGTGGCCTCCCGACATGCGGCGAGGACGTCGCGATCCCACAGCCGGCCCAGCTCGCGCATTGGCGCGATCTCGCTGAAGCCCTTGCGGAACCGCTGCACCCGGCCGCCCTCGTGGTCGACGCAGACCAGCAGCGGGGGCGTGCGGATCGCGTGGATCGCGGCGGCGAGCGCGGCGACCTGGCGCGGCGATTCGTAGTTGCGCGCGAACAGGATCACGCCGCCGACCAGCGGGTGCCGCAACCGGTCGCGCTCGTGATCGGTGAGCTCCAGCCCGGCGACATCCACGATGACGGGGCCCAGGGGCAGCGCGGCGGGCGCCGTCGCGGCGGTTGCGCGGCTCATCGCGCCTTCTCCAGGATCACGAAAGCGAGCGCGCTGTCTTTCTCGTCGGAGAGCGAGACGTGCGCGGTGACGCCGAGCGACTCCAGGTAGGGCGCGAGCGCCTTGCGGGCGACCGGGTACGGGCGGCCACGACGATCGTTCAGGATCTGCAACGACAGCAGCGTCATCGGTCCGCGCAGGCCGAGCCCGAGCGCCTTGGAGAAGGCCTCCTTGCCGGCGAACCGCTTCGCCAGGTAGCGGACGGCGCGATCGTTGCCGGCGACGCCGTCGGCGGCGCCGCGGCCGCGGCGGCGCTCGAACTCGGCCAGCTCGTCGGGTCCGAGCACGCGGCGCGCGAAGCGCTCGCCGTACTTGGCGTAGAGCGTCTCGATGCGCGGAAGCAGGACGATGTCGGTGCCGATGCCGTAGACCGCCATGGATTCCTCAGGCGGCCCCGGCCGCGGCCTCGCGCAGCAGCCGCTTCATCTCGGCCACCGCCTCGCGCAGGCCGACGAACAGCGCTCGCGACACGATCGCATGGCCGATGTGCAGCTCGCGCACGCCGGGCAGCGCGGCCACCGGCTGCACGTTGAAGTAGTTGAGCGCATGGCCGGCATTGAACCGCATCCCCTGGTCCCGCACCTGCGCGCCGACGTCGCGGATGCGCGCGAGCTCGCGCACCACCGCGGGGCTCTCGGCATCTCGGCCCTGGCGGTGGAAGGCTTCGGCGTAGGGGCCGGTATGGATCTCGCACACAGCGGCACCCACCCGGGCGGCGGCGCTCACCTGCGCCGGCTCGGCATCGATGAAGACGCTGGTGACCACGCCGGCATCTGCGAGCCGCGCGATCGCGGCGGCGATCTTCGTCTCCTGCGAGACGATGTCCAGCCCGCCTTCGGTGGTGATCTCATGCCGTCCCTCCGGCACCAGCATCGCCATTTCCGGCCGAAGCGCCACCGCGATGTCGACCATCTCGTCGGTGGCCGCCATCTCCAGGTTGAGCTTGATGTGGGTGAGCTCGCGCAGGCGCCTAACGTCGGCATCCTGGATGTGGCGGCGATCCTCGCGCAGGTGCACGGTGATGCCGTCGGCACCGCCCAGGTGCGCTTCCACCGCCGCCCATACCGGGTCCGGCTCGTAGGTGCGACGCGCCTGGCGCAGCGTCGCCACGTGGTCGATGTTGACACCGAGTTCGATCATTGCTGGCTCGTTCGTCCGGGAAGGCATGGGCACCGCATCCGCCGCACCCGAGTGCTTTGGGGCGCTACAGACGCTACAGGCGCTGCAGGTCGATCAGGATCTGCCGGGTCTTCAGCGGCACGCCCTCCAGCTGTGCCCCAAGGACCTGGCGGGAGAGTCGCTTCGCCGTCGCGAGCGCCCCGGGTGCATCATACCGTCCGACGGCAATGTCCCGAAGCAGCCGGCCCGGGAAGGCTTCGTCGTCGCCCGCGTCGCTCAGCACCCACTGCCCCGCCGACATGCGGTAGTCCGCGCCGGCCAGCAACTCGCGGCCATCCTGGTCGCAGGTGAGGTCCGGCGCATAGCCGGTCTCGCGCAGCAGCAGCCACTCGAAGCGCCGCAGGATCTCCTCCTGGGCGCCGCGCTCGCCGAGGGCATGCAGCGCGGCGACATAGCCGTCGAAGAGCGCCGGATGCGGATCCTCGCGCATCAGCAACCGCACCAGCAGCTCGTTCAGGTAGAAGGCGAAGAGCAGCGCCTCGCCGGCCGGCATCGACAGGCCGCCCTGCCATTCGGCGCGCGTGAGGGTGCGCAGCTCGCCCTTGCCGGCCACCGCGATCTCCACCGGCTGGAACTGCAGCAGCACGGCGCGCAGCGCCGACTGCGGCCGGCGCGCCCCCTTGGCCACCACGGCGAGCCGTCCCGTCCTGCGGGTGAAGAGCTCCACCACCAGGCTGGTCTCCCGGTAAGGCACGCTGTGCAGCACGAATGCGGTCTCACTCATAGCCGTAGCTGCGCAGATGGGCCGCGTCCTTCGACCAACCGCCGCGCACCTGCACCCAGAGCGTGAGGAACACCGGACCGCCGAAGAGCTTCTCCATGTCCTGGCGCGCCTCGCTCGCGATCCGCTTGATGCGCTCGCCGCCCTTGCCGAGGATCATCGGCTTGTGCGCCCGCCGCTCCACGACGATGGTCGCGGCGATGCGCCTGACCGAACGCCGTGCCGTCCCGGGCTCCGCCGCCCCCCCGGGCGGGCGGTCCGGGCGCGCCCCGGTCCTGGCGGCGCCTGCCGCCTCCTCCACCTCGAAGCGGTCGATCACCACCGTGCTCTCATAGGGCAGCTCGTCGCCGAGCAGCCGGAACAGCTTCTCGCGCACCAGCTCGGCGGCGAGAAACCGCTCGGAGCGGTCGGTCAGCATGTCCTCGTCGTACGCCGGCGGCCCGACGGGCAGCCGTTGCGTCACCACGGCGAGGAGCTCGTCGATGCCGTACCCGGTGCGCGCGCTGATCGGCACGATCGCGTCGATTCCCGGCGCAGCCTCGCTGATGCGCGTGATCACCGGCAGCACCTCGTCTCGACGCTCGAGGCGGTCCACCTTGTTCAGCGCGAGCACCACCGGCACGCCGGCAGGCACGAGCCGCAGCACCTGCGCATCGGCCGGCGTCCAGCCGCTCGCCTGCGCCACCATGACCACCACATCGGCCTCCTGCGCGGTCGCCTGGGCGGTGCGGTTGAGCAGCTGGTTGAGCGCGCCGGCGTTGCGTGTCTGGTATCCGGGCGAGTCCACCAGGATCAGCTGGGCATCGGGACGCGTCAGCACCCCGAGCACGCGGTGGCGCGTCGTCTGCGGCCGGTCGGCGGTGATGGAGAGCGCCTGGCCGACCAGGCGATTGAGCAGGGTCGACTTGCCGGTGTTGGGCCGGCCGACGATGGCGACATGGCCGCAGCGATAGGCGGCTTCGGTGGACATCCGACGAGCTGGGGGTGGTACCTGCGCCTGGGCTTCGAGCAGAAGGCGGCTAGAGCGACGCCGATCGGCCCGGGGACGTCGACGCGTCGCCGTCCGGCTCGGAAGTCGCCTTGGCCGGGGCCGTCGCGGCGCCCGGCCGTGCGGTTGCGGGCGAGCGCGCCGCCGGTGCGCTTGCCGCCGGGGCGGTCGACGCCGCTGCGCTGCCGGAGGC
>JAEWEW010000039.1 GCA_023389175.1 Pseudomonadota bacterium
TCCTTGGTGCTGGCGATCGCATCGCGCAGTGCGCGGCGGAACTCCGCAGAGCCCGGCTCGCCCTTGCCGCCTGCCCGCTTGACCGCATCCAGGAACACCTGGTAGCCGTCGAACGAGTAGGCCGAGAAGGCATCGCTGGTCGGCGCGTTGTGCAGCTTCTGGAAGGCCGCGCGGAACTCGAGGCCGATCTTCCTGGTGGGATGGTCCTGCGGCAGTTGCTCGGCCACGATGATCGGGCCGGTGGGCATCAGCGCGCCCTCGCCCGCTGCGCCGACCACGCGCACGAAGTCCGCGTTGATGAGGCCGTGCTGGCCGTAGAGGCCGCCCTTGAAGCCACGCTCGGTCAGGGCGAGGAAGGGCAGCGCGCCGGGCGTGCCGGCGCCGCCGGTCATCACCGCGTCCGGCTTCATCGCGAGCAGCCGCAGCACCTGCCCGGTCACCGAGGAGTCCGCGCGCGCATAGCGCTCGTTGCCGAGCACCTTGATGCCGGCGCCCGGCGCGGCCTTCATCAGCGCGTTGTAGACCAGGTCGCCCCAGGCGTCGGAGAAGCCGATGTAGCCGACCGCCTTGACGCCGTTGCGCTGCATGCGCTGGACCACGGCGTCGACCATCAGCTGGGTGGGCTGCGCCACCGTGTAGAACCACGGGTTCTCCTTGGGATCGAGCACGATCGGTGTCAGGCCGATCATCGGCGTCCCGGAGTCCTTCGCGACCTGCGCCATGGCGATCGCCGCCGGCACGCCGGAGGTGCCCATCAGCACGTCGGCCTTCTCCTCCTCGACCAGCTTGCGGGCATTGCGGCCCGCGGCGGTGGGATCGGACCCGTCGTCCAGCACCACCAGGCGGACCTTGCGGCCGGCCACCTGGGGCGTGTGGGCGATGGCCGCCTCCATGCCGCGCGCATACGGCACGCCCAGGGATGCGTTCGGCCCGGACAGGGAGACGCTCAGCCCCACGGTGAAATCCGCGGCGAGCGCGCCGGCTGTGCCGGTCGCCAGCGCTGCAGCGAGCGCGGTACGGGCCAGGCCCTTCTTCACGATGCTCATGTCGACTTCTCCTCCGGGATGCGCGCCGCCTTCCTGGCGGCGGTTGATGGGTCGGGTCGGTGACGCACGGCCGCCCGGGCATGCGGCTCGGTCATCCTAGATGAACAGCTGTATCGCGGGCAGCGGGCGACCGGCACCGAGCAGGTCCACGCGCTTCAGGCGGATGCGCCAGCCGCCATCACCGTGGACCAGCTCGTGGCGGCACGCGCCGGCGAGCAGCTGCTGCTCCTCGCCACGGCACTCCACATAGACGAACGGCGTGCGCAGCCGGGCGACCGCCCCGTCGGCCTCGCGGGCGACCGCCTCCACCTGCGGCTGCTGCAGCACATGCTGGCATTCGCTGCGAGGATGCTGCGAATGCGCGCGCGGATCCTTCAGGCGATCCACCCGCAGCTGCAGCAGCAGTCGATCCTCGTAGGCAATCGAGTTGTGCGACACCGGGTCGGCCTGGCGGGCGCCGAGCAGCGGCACCCAGTAGCGCCCGTCCGGCGTGAAGAGCGCGAGCCAGTCGTCGAAGCGCCCGGCATCGAGCAGCGCCGCCTCGGTCACCACCAGCTCGCGCGCCTGCGCGAGCAGCTCCGCCGGCAGCGCGGCATCCCGGGCGGGGATCAATGCACAGCCTCGTCGGGCAGCATCCACGCGAGCCAGGCGCGGAACTGGTTGCGCATCAGCAGCTCGTTGGTGCCGTTGGTCGTGACCGTGCCTCGCCCGAGCTCGGCCGGATCGAAGTTCCGGTGCAGGCTGATCCAGTCGTTGCCGTCGGCGCGCAGCCCGCGCTGGATGCTCTCGAAGAGATGCACGTCGTCATGAGCCACGACCGACATCGGCGAGAACACCAGCCGGTTGTAGCTCATGGCACGATCCAGCAGCAGGTCCGGCGCGCCTACCGGGCGCAGGCTCCAGGCCTCCACCAGCGTCCGGTCCACCGCAAGCGGACGGATCACCCTGATCGCCTGCGGCGAGCCCTTCACCGCGAGGCTGGGAAAGAGCACCGCGTTCTGCGGCGAGCGGTGCAGCACGTCGGCGGCACGCTCGGCCCCGTGCGCCGCGCGCATGGCCTCCTCGTAGCCCGGCGGCTGCCCGTAGCCCGAGTGGATGCTGAAGTTCGTGCCGAGCACGCTGTGGCCATTGGGAAGGACGCGGCCGCCCATCCCGTCGAAGAAGTCGTAGGAGGAGCCGAAGGGAAGGATCTGCTCCATCGCCATCGGCTTCGGCTCGGCGGGCGCATGCCCCTGCCAGAGCGCACCGGCAGCGCGGGTCGCCGACTCGTGCGTGGACGGCGGATGCACCGTGTCGTTGATGTTCTCGAGATAGATCTTCCAGTTGCAGGGGATGACGTTGCGCAGCACCCCGCCGGCCACCTCCAGCCGCCCCTCGGGCGATCGGTCCGACAGGTCGTCGAGCGCGCCCAGGATGCCGCCGAAGTAGTCCTCGAATGCCGGTCCCTGTTCGGCAAGCCGGACGAAGACGAAGTCGCGATGCACGGCCACGCGCGCGACGCTCGCCATGCCGCGGCCCGCCTCGCACTGCGCGAGGCCGGTGCCGTCGTAGCCCGCGCGCAGCGGCATCGCGAGCAGGCTGCCGTCGAGGCGGTAGGTCCACGCGTGATACGGGCAGCGGAAGAACTTGCCGGTGTTGCCCGCCTCGTCGCTCACCAGCTGCGTGCCCTTGTGGGCGCAGCGGTTGTAGAGCACCCGCACCGATCCGTCGGGCTGGCGCACCATGACGAGCGGCCGGCCGGCGAGCTCGGCGCGGACATAGTCGCCCGGGTTCGGCACCTGGCTCGCGTGGCCGACGAAGTTCCAGGTCCGGGTGAAGAACCGCTCGCGCTCGAGCCGGAACAGCTCCTCGCTCAGATAGAGATCGCGGTGGACGCAATCGTCGCGCACCAGCGCCCGGATCGCGTCGGGCCGGTCGCGATAGCCGCTCACCGCGCGTTCCGAGGCGCTTACTGCACCAGCTTCCACTCGCCCTTCTCCAGGCGGACCATCACCCGGGAGCGCTCGTCGGAGCCGTAGCGGCTGTCGGGGCGGAAGTTGTAGACGCTGTGCGTGCCCACCAGCTCCTTCGTGCCGACGATGGCATCGCGCAGGGCCACCCGGAACTCCGGCGTGCCGGGCTGGGCCCCGGCTGCCAGCGCCCGCTTCGCGCCGTCGAGGAAGACCAGCCACGCGTCGAACGAATAGGCGGAGAAGGCATCCGTCGGATAGGCACCGTTCGCCTTCTTGTAGGCTTCGCGGAACTGCATCGACACCTTGCGGATCGGGTTGCTTTCCGGGAGCTGATCGCCCACCACCACCGGGCCGGTCGGCGCGAGCAGGCCCTCCACCGACTTGCCGCCCACCCGGACGAAGTCCGGATTGATCAGGGCGTGCATGCCGTAGAGCTTGCCCTTGTAGCCGCGATCGGCGAGCGCCAGGTAAGGCAGCGCCCCGGGGGTGCCGGACGTGCCGGTGATCACCGCATCCGGACGCAACGAGACGATCTTCAGGACCTGCCCGGTCACCGAGGAATCCGCGCGGGCATAGCGCTCGTTGGAGACGACCTTCATACCGAGCGGCTCGGCGCCGGCCTTCAGCGCGTCGTAGACCAGATCTCCCCAGGCATCGGAGAAGCCGATGTAGCCGACTGTCTTCACGCCGGATTTCTTCATCTCCTCCAGCACCGCGCTCATCATGAGCGGCGCCGGCTGGGGCAGCGTCACCATCCAGGCGCCTTCCGGCCCGGGCAGGTTGGCATTGGCGATGGAGATCAGCGGGGTCTTCGTCTCGCGTGCGACCGCCGCGATCGCGAGCGCCCCCGGGGATCCGGCGGTGCCGATGACGACGTCGACCTTCTCCTCGTCGATCAGCTTCCGGGCATTGCGCGCGGCGGTCGACGGATCCGAAGCATCGTCGAGCTCGATCAGCTGGACCTTGCGGCCGTCCACGTCGGCGCGATGCGCGAGCGCGGCCTGCATGCCCTTGGCATACGGAATGCCGAGCGAGGAGACCGGTCCGGAGAGGGAGGTGATGAAGCCGACCTTCAGGTCGGCGGCATGGGCGCCGGCCGCGGCAAGCGCGGCGCAGCCGGCGACGACCGCGGTCGAGAGAATGCGGGAGAGCTGCTTCATGGCTGGACCTTCACTGTTGAATTGTTTAATTGTCAATGATGCTAACGACGCGGGCCTTGCCTGAAAAGGCCCGCCGCCTGCTCGCTGGTTGTCCGCAGTCAGAGCGCGAGGCTGCCGACGCTCGCGCCGCCGCAGACATACAGCACCTGGCCGGTCACGAAGCCGTTCTGGGGATCCACGAAGAAGCGCACGGCCCGCGCCACGTCCTGCGGCTCGCCGAGCCGCTTCACCGGAATGGATGCCGCCAGCCCGCGCTCGCGCTCGCTGCCGGCCGGTATCACGTCGTGGAACATGTCGGTGCTGCGGATCGGTCCCGGCGCGACCACGTTGACGGTGATCCCCTGCGGCGCCAACTCCAGCGCCCAGGTGCGCGCCATGCCGAGCATGCCGGCCTTGGTCGCCGAGTAGCTGGTGCGGGTGGCCAGACCGAGCGCCGCGCGCGAGGACAGCAGCACCACCCGGCCATAGCCGCGTGCCTGCATGCCGGGCAGCGTCGCCTGGACCAGCTGCACCGCGCAGCCGAGGTGCAGGTTGACCAGCGCATCCAGGTCCGCGAGATCCACTTCCGGCAGCAGAGCGGCCCGGATCACGCCGGCGTTGTGGACGACGGTATCGACCGTGAACTCGCGGACGAGCCGGGCAGCCGCTTCGCCCGTCGCCTGCCGGTCCATCAGGTCCACTTCGATGCTGTGCAGCCGCGGATGGTCGATGTCGCAGCGCCGGCGGGCGAGCGACACCACCTCGAAGCCCTGCGCGAGCAGGTCCTCGCAGATGGCGCGGCCGATGCCGGTGCTGCCGCCGGTCACGACGGCGACGCCGCGATCCGACGGTTGCGACGACCGGGTTGCCGGCGCTGCGCCTGCGGACGCAGCGCTCATGACGATGCCCCCACCAACGCCAGCACGCGCAGCGGGCTGCCGCTGCCCTTCTCGATCTTGAGCGGCGGACAGAGGAGCACGGCGCCAGCCGGTGGCAGCAGGTCGAGGTTGGCGAGGCACTGCAGTCCGTAGCGCCCGGCGCCGTGCATGAAGTAGTGGCAGGGATACGGCGGGCGCAGGTGGAAGCCCTGCCCGGCATCCGTGCCGATCGCCTCGGAGCCGAAGCCGAGCACGTCGCGCTGCTCGATCAGGAAGCGGACCGCCTCGGCGCTCGGCCCCGGGGTGTGCTGCCCGGTCTCGTCGAAGTTCTGGTAGGCCTCCGGATCCTTGCGCTTGGACCAGTCGGTGCGCATCAGCACCCAGGCACCGCGCGGGATGCGGCCGTGGGCCGCCTCGTGGCGCTCGATGTCGGCCACGGTCATCAGGTAGTCCGGATCCGCCTCGGCCTGCGCGGAGCAGTCGATGACATGGGCCGGCGCGACGAAATGGCCCACCGGGATGGTGTCGACCGAGTTGTTCGGCAGGTCGCGACCGGAGATCCAGTGGATCGGCGCGTCGAAGTGCGTGCCGGTGTGCTCGCCGCAGGAGAAATTGTTCCAGTACCAGCCGGGGCCGCGCTCGTCGTACTTCGAGACCTCCTCGATGCGGAACGGCCAGCACTGCCCCATCTCCGGCGGCAACGCGATCTGCGGGAACTCCGGCGTGAGGGTCTGGGTGAGGTCGACCACCCGGATCCGCCCGGTGGCAAGCGCCGCCACCAGCTGGCCGAGGAGGTCGGTGGCCGACAGCGCGGCGGGCCTTTCAAGTGTCGTCGTCATGTCCGGCTCCATGTCAGTTATCCACGGCATTGGGGGCGCCACCCGACGCATGAAACGAACCAAGCCAGCGGCCGGCGCGGAACGGGCTTGGCCCGGCCGCTGCCGGCGCCCCCCTTCTCAAGGGGGGTAGGGCCGAAGGCCCAAGGGGGGTTGGTTTCATTTTTTAACTGCCGCCGGCGGAAAGCTCGCGCTCGAGCACCTTGGGATTGTCGCGCCAGCGCTCCAGCCACTCCTGCGCCACGTCGCCGGGGTAGACGTCCTCGACGCCTTCGCGCAGCGCCTTGACGATCGCCTTCGCGAGCGCCTCCGGGGTCACCTTCGGCGGCGGCATGTGCTGGTTCCACTCGTCGTCGATCGGCCCGGGGAACACGTTCACCACCCGGATGCCGGCCGGACGCATCTCGGCGCGCAGGCACTGCGCGAGCGAGTAGGCGGCCGCCTTGGATGCGCTGAAGGTGCCGTGCGGAGGAAAGTTGCTCAGCGCGTAGATGGAGAGCAGGTTGACCCAGGCCGTCGCGCTGGTGACGCCGTCGGCGGAGCGGCCCTTGAGCGCCGGGCCGAACTCCTGCGCGAGCCGCAGCAGCCCGAAGTAGTTGATGTCCATCTCGTCGCGCGCGACATCGGTGCCGCGCCGCGCCGCGATGCCGAAGGTGCGGTGCACCTCGGCGTTGTTCACCACGATGTCCACCTTGCCGCCGATCTCGCCGGCCAGCTCGGTGACCGAGCGGGCGTTGGTGAGGTCGAGCGGCACCATGGTGACCTGGGGAAGCGCCGCGAGCGCTTCGAGCCCGCCGTACTTCTTCCACGGCTCCGCGTGGCCGACCCAGACGATGTCCGCGCCGGCCGCGACCATTGCCCGCACCAGCGCCTGGCCGACCGCGGTCTTGCCGTCGGTCACCAGGATCTTGCGGTACTTCGGATCGCTGGTCATCTCTCTCAACATCCTGTCGTCGGCCATGTGTGCGCTTCCCTCGAACGGAAATCCGATCATCACCGCCTCGCCGGCGCGGTCGAGCCGGGCGCCCACCCTCACCCGCTGCGGTTCGTCGCCCACCTCGCCATGCAGATGGACCATGACGGTCGGACCCGCGTCGAGATGGACCAGCCCCAGCCGCCACGGCAGTCGCTCGCGGAAGAAGAGGTCGTTGCTGTGGTGCAGGGTGGTGGCGGCGATCAGTCGGCCCTCCCCGGTCTGCTCGCGCCAGGCCAGCCGCGTCGAGAGGCACTTGCGGCAGGCCTCGCGCGGCGGATACTGGGTCGTGCCGCAGTCGTCGCACACCTGGAGCTCGAAGCGGCCCTCCGCGGCAGCCGCCGTGAGGCCGAGCGCGACCCGGCTGCGTGCATAGGGCGGCAGGTTCATCTGCCGGGTGCGCAGCACCGGATTCTTGCGCCGCGGTTTCATCAGCGGCATGGTCATCGTGACGCCCTCCAGGAGCGTGGCCGGCGGCTCATGCGGGCCTTCCCAGGATCGCGGCGCCGGTGCAGAGGCATCGGTCGTAGGTGACCATGCCGAACCCTGAGACCAGCCCGGTGCGCGCATCCGGCACCGCGCGCTCGCCGGCCGCGTCGGTCAGCTGGCGCAGCGCCTCGGTCATGCCGAGGAAGCCGCCCGCGGCGCCCGCCTGGCCGGCGGAGAGCTGGCCGCCGCTGGTGTTGTTCGGGAAGCTGCCGTCGTGCGTGAGGCGGTGGGCCCGCACGAACGCCGGGCCTTCGCCCTTCTCGCAGAAGCCGAGATCCTCGAACTGGATCATCACGATCACCGGATAGTCGTCGTAGGTCTGCACGAAGTCCAGTTGCGACGGCGCAAGGCCTGCCTGCGCATAGAGGTCATCCCGGTCCATCCGCCATCCGCCCCGGATCATCACCGGATCCTCCGCATACGCGTTGTGCCGCTCGATCGACCCGCGGATCACCGCGTACCGCAAGCCGAGGTCCCGGGCGCGTTCCTCGCTCATCACCAGGAAGGCCTCGGCGCCGGCGCACGGCATGACGCAATCGAAGAGATGCAGCGGCTCCGCGATCGGCCGCGCGCCCAGGTACTCCTCCATGGTGAGCGGCTTCTTGAAGACGGCCGTCGGATTCCCGAGCGCGTTGCTGCGTTGGGCCACCGCGATCCGCCCGAAGTCCTCGCGCGTCGCTCCGAACTCGCGCATGTAGTTTGCGGTGATGAAGGCGAAGATCGAGTTCGGCCCGCCCGATCCGTACGGATAGGTGGCGTCGCGGGCGAAGTTGCTGAAGCTGCCCAGCGTGAGACGGAACGAGTTGACATGGTTCGTGTCGGCCCCGACGCAGGCGACCACGCTCGCGTCGCCGGCCTGCACCGCTCGGGCCGCCCGCCGCAGGCACATCACGCCCGAGGCGCCGCCGGTCGGCACATGGTCCAGCCAGCGCGGCTCGAGCCCCATGTGCTGGGTCACCCCGACCGCGGTATCCGGCACCAGCGAGAAGCTGCTGAGGCAGAGGCCGTCGATCTCCTCCTTGGCAATGCCGCTCTCCCGGATCAGCGCCGACAGCGCCTGGCCGATGAACCAGTGGGCAAGCCGCGTGGAGTAGCGCACATAGGGCACCGTCACCGGCACCGCCACCGCGACGCCTTCGTAGGACAGCCGACGGGTGGCGGCCATCAGCGTTCCGCACCCACCGGCTGGCGCTTCTTGAGGGATCGGGTATCGATGCAGCCGGCCGTCCCGGGGAGCGCCCTAGCCAGCTCCCGGAGCTGCCCACGCTGGATCTTTTGCGACGCGGTGAGCGGCAACGCATCGACGAAGGCCACGTAGCCGGGCGCCTTGTAGTAGGCGAGCTGGGCGAGCGCATGCGCCACGATGCCGGCGGCGATCCCGGCCGGCTCGCCGTGGACACCCTCGCGCAGCACCACGCAGGCGAGCACCTCGTCGCCCCGCACCGGATCCGGCGTCGCGGCAACCGCGCAGGCCGCGACCGCCGGATGCTGGTTGAGGACGCTCTCCACCTCCACCGCCGAGATGTTCTCGCCGCTACGGCGGATCACGTTCTTCTTGCGGTCGACGAAGTAGTAGTTGCCTTCGGCGTCACGGCGCACCATGTCGCCGGTGTGGAACCAGCCGCCCGCCCAGGCTTCGGCGCTCGCCGCCTCGTCCTTGAGGTAGCCGGAGAAGAAGTAGCGCCGCGGGTCGTCGCCGGCGGAGCGGACCAGCAGCTCTCCGGGCGTGCCGTCCGGCACGTCGCGGCCCTCGTCATCGACCAGCCGGATCTCGACGAACGCCTCCCGCCGACCGAAGCAGCTGGTACCGACATGCCGCGGCTCGTGGTTGGCCATCACGCAGGCGGCGGCGCCGGTCTCGGTCATCGCCCAGGCCTCCACCAGCGGAAAGCCGAACCGTGCCTCGAACGGCGCATGGTTCTTGCGGTCGACGCCGGCGCCGAAGCCCCAGGCGATGCCGTGGTCGCGATCCGATGGCGACGGCGGCGCCGCAAGCAGCATCGCCGGCATCACGCCGAGATAGTGCGCGATGGTGGCCCGTCCCTCCCGTGCGCTGGCGAGCCAGGTCTTCGGATGGAATCGGTCGAGCTGCACCAGGCAACCGCCTGCCACCACCACCACCATGGTGGAGAACGCCATTGCATTCACATGGTTGAGCGGCAGCGGCGTGATCACCCGTTCCGCATCCCGGCGGAAGCGGCAGACGCCGTCGAGGCTCGCGTACCACTGGCCGGCGCGGAGGAAGTAGGCATTGTCCAGCATGCAGCCCTTCGGCCGCCCGGTGGTGCCGGAGGTGTAGAGCAGCGCGCATTCGGTGCCGGAGCCGACCGGATCGCCGGCCCTCGGCGCGGCGCCGCGCGCCGGCGGGACCGGGTCTGCGGCGTCCCAGGCGTCCGCCGCCATCGTGGCGAGCGGCATGCCGGCCGCCTTTGCCGCCGCCTCCAGGTCCGCCCGGCGCGACGGCAGGCACACCGCCAGGCCGATCTCGCTGTGCCCGATCAGGTAGCCGAGCTCCGCGGCCCGCATCTCGGAATTGATCGGCACGACGCTCACGCCGAGCCCGTTGAGCGCGAACCAGTGGAAGAGGAACTCGGGACGATTGTCCAGCAGCAGGCCGACCCGGTGGCCGTGGCCGTAGCCGGCCCGCTGGTACCCCGCGCGCAGCTCGGCGACCCGGGCGGCCGCCTGCCTCCAGGTGATCGGGCCGGCGGGTATGCCGTAGGCGGCCGCCGTCACCGACTCGACGAAGAGGAACTCCGCCTGCGGCGTGCGGGCCGCGGTCGCCGCGAAGGCGTCATGCACCGTCTGGGCCATCGGCGGCTAGATGAAGAGCTGGACCGACGGCAAGGCCGCGTCCGGGTTGAGCAGGTTGACCCGCTTGAGGGTGATGCGCAGCCTGCCGTCCACGAGGCGCAGGTGGTGGAAGAAGGTGCCGACGTAGAACTGCAGCTCGTCGCCCTGCGACTCGGTGTAGTGGAACTCGGTGCGGACCACGAAGCGGTTGCCCGCCGGATCGAACTCCTCCACCGTCGGCACCTGCAGCAGGTGGTGGCAGCGGCTCGGCGGCTGCTGCGAGAAGGCCCGCGGGCTCTTCAGCCGCTCGACCCGGATGTCGCGCAGGAGCTTGTCCTCGTAGAGATGCGAGGTGTGCTCGAGCGGATCCGCCTGGTCCGGCACCAGCGGCAGCCAGTAGTAGCCGTCGTCGGTGAAGAGGGCATTCCACTCGTCGTAGCGCTTCGCGTCGAGCAGGCGCGACTCCTGCACGACGAAATCGATCAGGTCCTGTGGCTTGACCGTGGCTTCCATCACATCGTCTCCGTCATCAGGCGGGCCCAGGTGTGGTACTGGTTGCGGAACGGCAGCTCGTTGGTGCCGTTGACCGCAGCCGGGATGCGCTCCAGCTCGTCCGGTCGGTGATTGCGATGCAGGCTGATCCACTCGTTGCCGCTCGCGCGCAGCCCCTGCTGGATCGCGCGATAGGCATGAAGGTCGTCATGGCCGACCACCGAGAACGGCGAGTTGATCAGGCGGTTGTACATCGTGGTCCGATGCAGGAGTTCCGGCGGCGCGCCCTTCAGCCGGAAGGTCCAGCTCTCGATCAGCGTCTTGTCCACCGAGATCGGCTTGGCCACGCGGATCGACTGGATCGCGCCCTTGATGGTGAGGTTCGGGTAGTAGACGGTGTTGTGGCGCACGGTGCCGAGGATCTTCGCGGCGCGCTCCGCGCCGTAGCGGGCTTTCATCGCCTCCTCGTAGGCGGGAATCGCCGAGTACTTGCTGTGGATGCTGAAGTTCACGCCGGTGAAGCTGTGGCCGTTCTCGTAGACCTGCAGGCCCATGTCCTCGAAGAACTGATAGGGGGAGACGAACGGCACGAACTGCTCGACCGCCATCGGCTTGGGCTCCTCCTCCGGCTTGCCGAGCCAGAGCCTGCGGGCGGTGCCGGCCGAGGACTCGTGCACCACCATCGGGTGCATCGCGTCGTTGAGGTTCTCGACGAACATCTTCCAGTTGCACGCGTGCATGTACCGCAGGCAGCCGCCGGCGATCTCGAGCTCGCCTTCGGGCGAGCGGTCCGCCATGTTGTCGATCGAGGAGAGCGAATCGCCGAACCATTCCTCGAAGTCCTGCCCGGCATCGCTCAGCTTCACGAAGATGAAGCCGCGGTAGCTGCGCACGTGCTTGACCGTGCTGATGCCGCGGGCGGACTCGCAGTCGGCGAAGCCGGTTCCCTCGTAGCCCTCGCGCATCGGCGCCGACTGGAACGAGCCGTCGGTGCGGAAGGTCCAGGCGTGGTAGGGACAGCGGAAGAACTTGCCGGTGTTGCCGCACGGCGAGCTGACCAGCTGGGCGCCCTTGTGCGCGCAGCGGTTCATCAGCACCCGCACCGAGCCGTCGCCATGGCGCACGACGATCAGCGGTCGCCCGGCGATCTCGTTGCGGATGTAGTCGCCGTGGTTCGGGATCTGGCTCTCGTGGCCGACATAGTTCCAGGCGTTGGCGAAGAAGTGCTCCTGCTCGAGCTGGAAGATCTCCTCGTTGATGTAGAGATCCCGGTGGACCCCGTCGGGCCTGACCAGTGCCCGCACCGCCTCCGGATTGCCTCGGTACGTCGTCATTGCTGCTTGCTCCTCTGCTTGCGCGGTGTCGGCCGCCGTCGGCATGCCGCGCCGCGCCGTTACCGGTTCAGGTGGCCACGTGCGCTGCGGTCGCCGCGTCCGCCGGCGGCCTGGCCGGCGCCGCCGGCGCCGGGC
>JAEWEW010000075.1 GCA_023389175.1 Pseudomonadota bacterium
GGTCGGCAACGCGGATCACGTCCTCGTAGCACATCCAGAGCGCGAGATGTCTAGCGGCCTCGTCGAGCGCCTCGCCCGCGGCCGACCCCGCCGCCACCGCCTCACCCGCCGCCTGGGCAAGCCCGGAGAGACGCGCGAGGTACCGGCCGGCATGGGCGTCGTCCTGGTAGTCGCGACAGCGCAGCGCGCCATGGGCGGCGCTCGCCTGCATCGCGAGCGGCAGCGCGGCGATCGTCCCGGACCAGTCGCGGAACCGGGCGTCCGGCAAGCCGCCGGACTGCAGCACCCGCAGCGCGTCGGGCGCGGGCCGTGGCGCGTCGGCCGCGCCATCGAGCTCCGAAGCCGGTCCGGTGCCGACCGCCGCGGCGGCATGGCGCCAGGCTTCGTCGAAGCCCGCGAGGCTCGCGTCCACGCCGCGCCCGGACTGGCGGATCACGGCTTCACAGTCCTCGCGCGACCAGGGCAGCGCGCCGGCTCCGGACATGGCGCCGAACATCACCGCGGACAGGACGGTGCCGTGCCGCGCCGCGATCGCCTCCATGTCGAGGAACACGGCCTCGCGCGCGATCCGGCGGCCCGCGGCCACCACCCGGCCAGTGTCGTAGCGGCCGTCCGCCATGTGCATCTTCTCGGCGGTGGTGTAGACGCGGTGCGTCGAGGCGATCAGCAGCGTGCGGTCGGGCCGCACGAACCCGCGCTCCATCATCCGTCCGGCCTCGACCGCTTCGCTCGCCACGAGCACGTCCACGCGCCCCGGCACCGGGGTGAGCGCGAACACCGGCCGCGGGCTGCCGGGCGGCAGCGGCTGCGGCATCAGCTCGATGTAGTAGCTGGTGGAGCCGGTGCGCTGCGCGACGCCCGGCACCGAGGTGGCCTGGATCGGCAGCCCCGCGCGGATGCCGCACTGGACCAGCCAGTCGGCGAGCACGCCACCGCCCTCCCCACCCAGCGCGGCGATGACGATCGCGATCGGCGCGGCCCCCGGGTCCGTGTCCGGCCGTGAGGTAGTGCTCATCGCCGCAGCAGCCCGAGCGCGAACCGGTTCACCCGGTCGCTCAGGCGGTCCCACAAGCCGGGATTGCTCACGATCTCCACGCGATGGAAGGACGGGCAGAGCACCGCCGCCATCGCGACCTCGCCGCACAGGCCGCAGCCGACGCAGCCGTTGTTCACGTGGGCGACCGGCGCGCGCCGCAGCGGATCGGTGGAGTCCTTCACCGTCAGGGTCGGGCAGCCGGACAGGCGGATGCAGGAGTGGTCGCCGGTGCAGGTGTCCTCGTCCACGCCGAACCGGGTGCGCACCACCCGACGGCCCTCCTTCAGCCGGCGCGCGCGGATCGGCTTCAGGCGCCGCTGGCGCTCCAGCTGGCATTCGCCTTCGGCCACGATCACCTTGAGGCCGCTGAACGGGGTGGTGAGCGCCTCGCGCAGCACCTTGCGCACGGATGCCACCTTGTAGTTGTGCACCGTGCGCAGCCACTTCACGCCCATGCCGGCGAGCGTCTTCTCGATGGTCCGTTCGGCTCCGGTCGCGCTGGTGCCTTCGGCGACCCGGCGGACTTCCGACTGCGGCGTCGACACCGTCTCCTGCGTCCCGGTGGCCGAGGTATAGCCGTTCTTCATGACCACCAGCACGCCGTCTCCCTGGTTGAGCAGCGTGGAGGAGACGCCGGAGAGCAGGCCGTTGTGCCAGAAACCGCCGTCGCCCATGATGGCGATCGGACGCTTGGCCGAGAAGTTCTTCACCGCGGCGCTCGAGGCCATGCTCATGCCGTAGCCGAGGATGGAGTTACCGAACGAGAACGGGGCGTAGGTGGCGAAGGCATGGCAGCCGATGTCGGCGCTGACGTGCATCGGCCCCAGCTCCCGCTCGACCAGCTTCAGCGCGGCGAAGACCGGGCGCTCCGGGCAGCCGGTGCAGAAGTTCGGCGGCCGCGGCGGCACCGGCTCGCCGAGCTGCTCGGCGGCCTGCTTGCGCAGCGCCGCCACCTCCTCGGCATGGCGCCGCCCGGCCGCCATGTCCACTGCCGGCAGGTGCTCGCCGAGGAATCCGACGAGGCCCTCCAGCACCAGGTCGGCCGTGCACTCGCCGCCCATGGAGAGCCGGTCCTTGCCGTGCAGCCGGGTGTCGAGCCCCGCCCGGCGAAGCAGCGCCGCGATCTCGAGCTCGATGAACTCCGGCTGCCCTTCCTCGATGACCAGCACCGCGCGCTTGCCGGCGCAGAATTGCTCGATCTCCCCGGGCACGAGGGGATACACCACGTTGAGCACCAGCAGCGGGATCTTCGAGGCGCCGAAGGCATCCGCGAGCCCGGCGAGCTGCAGCGCGCGGATCACGTTGTTGTACAGCCCGCCCTGCAGGATCAGCCCGACCTCGCCATGCTCGCCCGCGACCAGCTCGTTGAGCCGTTGCTCCTCGATGAACCGGCGCGCCGCCGGGCGCCGCACGTCGTACTTCAGCTTCTCCTGCCGGAAGGTGGCCGGCGGATGGGCGAGCCGGTCGTACTCGAACGGCGCCGGCTGCTGCTGCAGCCGCTTGCTGGAGATCGCCGGCGCCTGGTTGGCGCGCGCCTCGAAGCTGCCGCGCACATGGCAGGTGCGGATGCGCAGCTCCATCATGACCGGCGTGTTGGAGGCCTCGGAGAGCTCGAAGCCCTTTTCCACCATGCGCACGATGGTCGGAAGGTCCGGACGCGGATCCATCAGCCACATCGCCGACTTCATCGCGAAGGCGTGGGTACGCTCCTGGATCACGCTCGCGCCCTCGCCGTAGTCCTCGCCAACCACGATCAGGGCGCCGCCCATGACTCCCGGCGACGACAGGTTGGAGAGGGCATCCGAGGCGACGTTGGTGCCGACCACCGACTTCCAGGTGACCGCGCCGCGGACCGGATACATGATCGAGGCGCCAAGCATCGCCGCGGCCGAGGACTCGTTGGTGCAGGCCTCCACGTGCACGCCGAGCTCGTCGAGGTAGTCGCGCGCCTGGACCATCACGTCCAGCAGGTGCGACACCGGCGAGCCCTGGTACCCGCCGACATAGCTCACGCCCGACTGCAGGAGCGCCTTGGTCACCGCCATGATGCCTTCGCCGTGGAAGGTCTCGCCGTCGCCCAGCTTGAGCGAGCGGATCTCGTCGTGAAATGAAACTTCCAGTTGATGCCTCCGATGGTGGCTGGCGGCCCGCGGCACGGGCCGGCCGCCTCATTCTGTCACTATTGAGCGCCCCCCGGGCCGGTCGCGGTCCTGGCGACGGCCGGCGCATGCTTCGCAACGGCCGGCGGACGCGCCAGCAGGAAGAACAGCGAGCCGCTTCCCACCATCACGGCAAGAAGCGTGAAACCGGCAAGGTACGACCCGGTCGCGTCGGCCAGCAGGCCGGCGATCATCGGCCCGCCGACCTGGCCGAAGACGATGACCATCGACGACAGGCCGAGGATCATGCCGATGGCGCGCCGCCCGAAGAAGTCGGCGCGCAGCGCCTGCATGTACGGGCCGCGCAGCCCCCAGCCGCCGCCGTGCAGCACGGCGAAGGCGCCCAGCATCCAGGGGCTGCTGGCATAGGTCAGCATCAGCAGGCCCGCGGCATGCATCAGCATGCAGGCGGCCGCCACCCGGCGCTTGTCGAAGCGGTCTCCGATCCACCACCCCACCAGCACGCCGCCGATCTGCGCCACCGTCATCAGCGTGATGACCAGCGACGCCTCCGCGAGCGAATAGCCGAGGCCTTCCTTCATGTGCGTGATGGCATGCACGTTGACCGCGTAGACCACGAGCAGCGCGAAGCCGTGCCCGAGCGACAGCAGCCAGAAGCCCCGAGTGCGCAAGGCCTGGGCAGCGGTCAGGCCCGCGATGCCCGGCGGCGGCACGGCGGCAGCGGCGGACGCCGGCGCGGCAGGCGCCAGCGCCGGCAGCCCGTCCACCGTCTGCCCGACCTCCGCCGGGCTGCGACGGAACACCCGTGCGAGCGGCCAGCCGATCACGATCACCGCGATGCCCGACGCGAAGGCGGTGTGGCGCCAGCCGAAGTCCTGGATCGACCAGGCCACTACCGGCACGAACACGCCGCCGAGCGCGAGCCCCAGCCCCACGGCGGAGAGCGCGCGGGCGCGCTTGATCTCGAACCAGTGGATGATGGCGACATTGATCGGGAAGAAGCCGCACAGGCTCGAGCCGAACGCGATGACGATGAACGCGCCGTAGAAGCCGGCGAGCGAATCGATGTAGCTGAGCGTGATGAAGCCGAGGCCGAAGACGACGATGCCGATCCGGATCATCCCCTGCGGGCCGAAGCGGTCCACGAACCAGCCGAGCGCCGGTCCGAGGAGCGCCGACTCCATCGGCTGCAGCGCCGCCGCCCCCGAGAGCGCGGTCTTGCTCCAGCCCCGCTCGTCGAGCAGCGCGGCGAAGTAGGCCCCGAATGCGTGGTGGAGCAGCGCGGCCTGCATGAACTGGATGCCGCTGCCCGCGGCGACCATCCGCCAGCCATGGAAGACCTTGCGCCGCACTATCCGAGTCCGAGTGAAACACCGGCCCGGATTGTGGCACAACCGGTCGGCTGCCCCTCGCGACGGCCGCCCGGGCCGGGCGTCAGGCCGCGAGGCCGGCCCAGCGCATGAAGCCCTTCAGCAGCCAGGATGCGAGGGTGAGCAGCGCGACGCCCGCGGCCCACAGGCCGACCAGCCAGGCGATGCGCCGACCCCAGCGCGCCGACGCGGGGCCGCCCGCCCGCGCCGACGCGGCCGCCTGCGGATCGCGGCCCATCAGTGGTAGCCCTCGCCGCGCTGCACCTTGCCGCGGAAGACCCAGTAGGACCACCCGGTGTACATCAGCACGAACGGAACGATGAAGAGCGTGCCCACCAGCGTGAAGCCGAGGCTCTGCTCGGGGCCGGCGGCCTCCCAGATGGAGACCGAGTGCGGGATGACGTTCGGCCAGAGGCTGATGCCGAGCCCGCTGTAGGCGAGGAAGACGAGCCCCAGCGTGAGCAGGAACGGAGCGAAGCGCCCGCTGCGCAAGGTGCGCAGCAGCGCCGCCGAGAAGAGCACCACCAGCACCGGCACCGGAAGGAACCAGAACAGGTTCGGCAGGCTGAACCAGCGCTCGGCGATGCGGGCCTGGGACAGCGGCGTCCAGAGGCTGACCGCGATGATGATCGCGAGGAGCGCCCAGGCGAGCCGGTATCCCAGCTGCCGCATGCGCGCCTCCAGGCCCTCCTCGCTCTTCATGATCAGCCAGGTGCAGCCGAGCAGCGCATAGGCGACGATGAGGGCCAGGCCGGTGAAGACCGGGAACGGCGCCAGCCAGTCGAACGGCCCGCCGGCATAGGCGCCGTTGGCCACCGGCACGCCCTGCACGAAGCCGCCCAGGACGACGCCCTGGAAGAACGTCGCGGTGTAGGAGCCGGCGGCAAACGACTTGTCCCACCAGTGACGCCGCGCCGACGGCGCCTTGACCCGATACTCGAACGCCACGCCGCGGAAGACGAGGCCGACCAGCATGAGGATGAGCGGCAGGTAGAACGCGCTCAGGATCACCGAATAGGCGAGCGGGAAGGCGGCGAGCAGGCCTGCGCCGCCCAGGACGAGCCAGGTCTCGTTGCCGTCCCAGACGGGCGCGACCGTGTTGACCATGACGTCGCGGTCGACGTTGTCCGAGACGAACGGAAACAGGATGCCGATGCCGAGGTCGAAGCCGTCCATGACCACGTACATCATGACGCCGAAGAGGATGATGATCGCCCATATCAGGGCCAGGTCGATGCCCATCACGACTCCCCGCCGGCTGCGCCAGCGGCGCCTGGCGCGGCCGACATCGGCCGCATCTGCTGCCGCTGCGTGCCGGGCCCGCCCGGCATCGCCTCCGCGCCCTCGCCCGGCCGTGGCCCGCCGCCCATGAGCCGCAGCATGTAGACCGTCCCGGCGCCGAAGACCACCAGGTAGACCACCACGAAGACCGCCAGCGTGAAGCCGACCTGGGCGGCGTCATGCGCCGAGACGCCTTCGGACGTGCGCATCAGGCCGTGGACGATCCACGGCTGGCGACCGATCTCGGTGGTCATCCAGCCGGCGAGGATGGCCACCAGGCCCGCCGGTCCCATCGCGAGCGCGAAGCGCAGGAATGGCCGCGAGTCGTAGAGCCGCCCGCCGCGCCGCAGCCACAGGCTGATGAGTCCCAGGAGGATCATCAGCAGCCCGAGGCCGACCATCACCCGGAAGGTCCAGAAGACCACCAGCGTGTTGGGACGGTCCTCCCGGGGAAAATCCTTGAGCGCCGGGATGGTGCCGTCGAGGCTGTGGGTCAGGATCAGGCTGCCCAGCCGTGGAATCTCGATCGCATAGCGGTTCTCCTCGGCCTCCATGTCCGGCCAGGCCGCGAGGATCAGCGGCACGCCCTCCCCCGGACGGTTCTCCCAATGCGCCTCCATCGCCGCGATCTTCGCAGGCTGGTGCTTCAGCGTGTTGAGCCCGTGCAGGTCGCCGATCAGCAGCTGCAGCGGCGCGGTGCAGAGCACCATCCACATCGCCATCGACATCATGGTGCGGACCGGATCGAAGTCGCGGTCACGGAGCAGGTGCCAGGCGGCCGCGGCGCCGACCATCAGCGCGGTGGCCAGGAACGCGGCCGTCACCATGTGGGCCAGCCGGTACGGAAACGACGGGTTCAGTATCACCTGCAGCCAGTTCACCGGCACCACCACGCCGTCGATGATCTCGTGCCCCTGCGGCGTATGCATCCAGCTGTTGGAGGCAAGGATCCAGGTTGCCGAGACAAGCGTGCCGACCGCCACCGCCACGGTGGAGGTGAAATGCAGGCCGGGCCCGACCCGGTTGAAGCCGAACAGCATCACGCCGAGAAAGCCCGCCTCCAGGAAGAAGGCGGTCAGCACCTCGTAGGCAAGCAGCGGCCCCGTGACGCCGCCGGCGAAGCGGGAGAACTCGCTCCAGTTGGTGCCGAACTGGTACGCCATGACCAGGCCGGAGACGACGCCCATGCCGAAGGCGACCGCGAACACCTTGAGCCAGTAGTGATAGAGGTCGCGGTAGACGCTGCGCCCGGTATAGAGCCAGGCGCCTTCCAGCACCGCAAGATAGCTCGCGAGGCCGATGGTGATCGCCGGGAAGATGATGTGGAACGAGATGGTGAAGCCGAACTGCACGCGGGCCAGCATCAAGGCATCCAGATCCGGCATGTCCCTCTTCCCTTGTTCTTCGCAGGCGGCCGTCGGGGGGACGGCTCGCGGCGTCTCTCACCGCGATTGCCCGATTATCCGCGCATCGCGCGTCTCGCGCGGCAATCCCCGGCAGCCGGCGCGACCATGCCTCGCGGGATAGACTTGGCCGGTACCGGCATGCGACCTGCCCGCAGCCCCGTGCTCGCGAAGCCGGGTCCGCAGGGTGCGCGCCTTGCCCCGCCGCTTGCCAGCCACAGGAGAGAGGATGCGATGAAGCAGGAGCCGCTGCAGCGGAACGAGACCGCTGGGAACACGACCGCCGGGCTCGACGACGACCTGATCCGGCGCATGGACGCCTGGTGGCGGGCCGCCAACTATCTCTCGGTCGGCCAGATCTACCTGCTCGACAACCCGCTGCTGAAGCAGTCGCTGGGCCTGGAGCATGTGAAGCCGCGCCTGCTTGGCCACTGGGGCACCACGCCCGGGCTGAACTTCGTCTATGTGCATCTCAACCGGTTGATCCGGGCGCGGGACGTCGACATGATCTACGTGACCGGCCCCGGACACGGCGGTCCTGGCCTGGTGGCCAACACCTGGCTCGAAGGCAGTTATACAGAGCGCTATCCGGACGTGCCGCGGGACGAGGCCGGGATGAAGCGGCTCTTCAAGCAGTTCTCCTTCCCCGGCGGCATCCCGAGCCACGTGGCGCCGGAAGTGCCCGGGTCGATCAACGAGGGCGGGGAGCTGGGCTATTCGCTGGCCCACGCCTTCGGCGCGACTTTCGACAACCCGGACCTGGTCGTCGCCTGCGTCGTCGGCGACGGCGAGGCCGAGACGGGACCGCTCGCGACCGCCTGGCACAGCAACAAGTTCCTCAACCCCGCGCGCGACGGGGCGGTGCTGCCGATCCTGCATCTGAACGGCTACAAGATCGCCGGCCCCTGCTTCCTCGCCCGCCTGCCGCACGAGGAGCTCGAGGCGCTGTTCCGTGGCTATGGCTACCGGCCGTACTTCGTCGAGGGGGACGATCCCGCGACCATGCACCGGCTGATGGCATCGACCCTCGACCAGGTGCTCGCCGAGATCCGCGACATCCAGGGCGAGGCGCGCCGACAGGGGTATCGCGAGCGGCGCCCCTGGCCGATGATCGTGCTGCGCACGCCGAAGGGCTGGACCGGTCCCAAGGTGGTCGACGGCAAGGCGATCGAAGGCACCTACCGTTCCCACCAGGTGCCGCTCGCGCAGCTCGCGAGCGAGCCCGCGCACCTCGCTGCGCTCGAGCAGTGGCTGCGCAGCTATCGGCCGGAGGAGCTCTTCGACCCGCAGGGCCGGCCGCTTCCGGAGATCGTCGCGCTGGCACCCGAGGGCGATCGCCGGATGGGCGCCAATCCGCATGCGAACGGCGGGCTGCTGCTGCAGGACCTGGAGCTGCCGGACTTCCGCGCCTACGCGCTCGACGTGCCGTCCCCCGGCTCTGTCGAGGCAGAGTCCACCGCGGTCCAGGGGCGGATGATCCGCGACGTGCTGCGCCTGAACGAGAAGCAGGCCAACTTCCGCGTCTTCAGTCCCGACGAGACGTCGTCGAACCGCTGGGGCGCCGTCTTCGAGGTCACCGATCGCTGCTCGACCGCGATCGTGCTGCCGGAGGACGACCACGTGAGTCCGGACGGCCGGGTGATGGAGGTGCTGAGCGAGCACCAGTGCCAGGGGTGGCTCGAGGGCTACCTGATGACCGGGCGCCACGGCTTCTTCTCCTGCTACGAGGCGTTCATCCACATCGTGGACTCGCAGTTCAACCAGCATGCGAAGTGGCTCGACGTGACCCGCGAGATCCCATGGCGCAAGCCGATCGCCTCGCTCAACTACCTGCTGTCCTCGCATGTCTGGCGCCAGGACCACAACGGGTTCAGCCACCAGGATCCCGGGTTCCTCGACGTCGTCATGAACAAGAAGCCGGAGATCATCCGTGTCTACCTGCCGCCCGACGCCAACACCCTGCTGTGGGTGACCGACCATTGCCTGCGCAGCCGCCACTTCGTGAACGTCATCGTGGCCGGCAAGCAGCCCGCGCACCAGTGGCTGGACATGGAGCGGGCGATCGCGCACTGCAGCGCCGGCTTGGGCCGATGGGACTGGGCCAGCACCGACCACGGAAGCGAACCGGACCTGGTGATGGCCTGTTGCGGCGACATCCCGACGCTCGAGACGCTCGCGGCGGTGGAGCTGTTGCGTGAGGCGCTGCCGGACCTGCGGATCCGGGTGGTCAACGTGGTCGACCTGCTCACCCTGCAGGCGCCGAACGCGCATCCCAACGGACTGCCGCACGAGCGGTTCGATGCGCTCTTCACCCGCGACAAGCCGGTGGTGTTCGCCTTCCACGGCTACCCGCAGCTGATCCACCGGCTGGTCTACCGGCGCCACAACCATCACAACATCCACGTCCATGGCTTCCACGAGGAAGGAACCACCACGACGCCGTTCGACATGACGGTGCTGAACGAGCTCGACCGGTACCACCTCGCCGAGGCCGCCTTGCGCTGGCTGCCGGCGATGGCAGCGAAGGCGGAAGCGGCCCGCGCCGGGTGGCGGCGCCAGCTCGAGCGGCATCACGGCTGGATCCGCGAGCACGGCGAGGACCTGCCGGAGATCCGCGACTGGACCTGGCGGGGCGCGCGTTCCTGAGCAGACGCGACAAGGCCCCGCCGGCAGTGCCGGTCGGGGCCTCGGGCGCCGGCGCTCTCGCGAGGCCGGCTGCGGCAGGAAGGATTACTTGGAGCCCATGCCCGGCGAAGTCGTGCTGCCGGTGCCAGGCGCCATCTGCGAGCGGGTCGCGCCCGGCGCGCCTTCCGAGCGAGTGGCGCTCGAGGCACCGCTCTCGGTCGAGCCACGCATCGGGCCCGCAGACGAGGGCTGCGAGCCGACGCCGGGGCTGGTCGCCTCGCCGCCCTGCGTGGTGCTGCGGTCGCTTTGCATGGTGCCCGGCGCCATCTGCTCCTTCAGCGCACCCGGCGAGCCTTCCGACCGGGTGGCAGTGGATGCGCCGCCCGGCGTGGCCCGCGGGCTGGTGGTCGCCCCGGCCGGGGCGCCGCCGGTACCGGTGCTGCCCATGGGCGCTGCGGCATTGCCGCTGCCCGGCGTCTGGTCCGGCGCCTGGGTGCCCGGCGCGGCCTGCTGGGTGATGGCACCCGGCGAACCCTGCGAACGGGTGGTATCGGCCTGGCTGCCGCCCGACTGCGCGACAACGCCACCGGCCATCAGGATGCATGCGCTGAAAACCGCGGTCTTCACGTTGTTCATTTCCTAGTCCTCATTCTGGTTGCTGGGATGTGCGCCCCGGCCGGAACTTCGCTTGCGTGCCAGGCACGCGCCGACTCCGGTCGCCGCATCGTCCTGAGCAGTCGCAAGCCACATGCCCGGCCGGCCGGGCGGGCATTCACCCTGCAGGCTCGAAGATCGCCGCAACCTTGTTCGAGTTGAACACCCTCGTCTCGACGAAATCGGACCAGGCGACCCGACGTCCCAGCGCGCTCATCGCGCCCACCAGCGCGAACCAGTTGAGGTTCTCCTGCTGCCCCGCATCCTCGATCCGATCGAGCGTGTAGCCGCGCCAGGCGGCATAGTCGCCGTCCACCATGGCCTGGTAGAGACGGCGGTCGGATTCCACGTCCGGCTGCATGCGGTAGGTCTTGTCGACCAGGAATGCATGCGACCAGCTCGACGAGGCGAGCAGCGCGACGCGCCAGGGGCTGTCGCGCACGATGCGGCCGATGGCCGCCCCGAAGTCGAAGCAGCGCCGCGGCGACGGCGACGGCGGATCGAGCGGACGATGGCGGTCCGCCCAGCGGGTGATGAAGCCGCGATGGCTGACGATGCGCCGGCCGTAGCAGTTGATCGACACCGGCACCACCGGATGCGCGAAGCCCTGCCGTTCGTAGTCCAGGTACAGCACGGCATTCAGGAAGGCGTGGGCGAGCCCCGGATGGTGCAACGGCCGGTACGCATAGGCGACGTCGAAATCGGACCGGAGCAGCTCGCTCGCGACATGCCGGGCTGCTTCGGGATGGCCGCGGACGTGGAAGGCGGTTTCCGGCCCTTCGTTCCAGACGTTCGGCTTGCCACCGCCCCATTCGTCCGTGCGGGCCGCGCCGACCATCGCCGAGGCGCCGGCATGCTTCCATGGATAGAGCGTCATGTCCCCGTAGGCGAGCACGGCGAAGGCGGGGATGGCGTCCTCGTGGAAGTTCTCGTACTGGTCGTCGCCCCACATCAGCACGAAATCCGGCCGGAACTCGTCGAGCGCGGCCCGCACCCGCTCGATGCCCGCCCGCATCGCGGCACGATGCCTCGCGGCCGCGGCGGTGCCTTCGTCGTCGCCCCATTCCTCGCGCATCGATGCGGGCCAATTGGACGGATCCTTCGCATCGGCCGGAATGTCCGGATCCCGCAGCCTGCCCTTGAGGATGTTCGCCATGTCGCCGTCCCTGCCACTGAGCGGCGGATAGTGCGAGATACCCAGACCCAGAACCTGTCCCATCCGATCCTCCAGAGAACAGAGCAACGGGAACCCGTCGGGCTCCCAAGAAGCTAGTGAAGCTTGACCAGCGGCGTGGTGCGCTTGACGAGGAAGCGCGCGACCGCAAGCACCGCCGTGCGGACGGTGCCCAGCACCGCCTTGTGATGCAGCAGGTGCAGGCTCGCGTACATCATCCGCGCGAAGAGCCCCTCGACGAACCAGGTGGAGCGGAACACCGAGCCCATCAGGCTGCCGACCGAGCTCTGCGTTCCGATCGAGACCAGCGAGCCATGGTCGCGATAGACGTAGGGCGATTCAGGCGCCGGTTGCCCCCGCGCCTTGCGCGCGAGCACGCCGGCAAGGTAGCTCGCCTGCTGGTGCGCGGCCTGTGCCCGCGGCGGCACCGGCCGGCCGTTGCCGTCGATGGCGGCCGCGCAGTCGCCGAGCGCGTAGATGTCCTGGTGTCCCTTGACCAGCAGCCGGGCATCGACCTCGATCGCGCCGGCCTTGCCGGTCGGCAGCCCCAGCGTCGCGAGGAAGTCCGGCGCCTTGATGCCGGCCGCCCACACGCACAGGTCCGCCGGATAGCGGTTGCCCGCCTCGTCCTCGAGGCCGCCCGCGTCGATGCGAGCCACCTTGCAGCCGGTGACCAGCCGGACGTGGCGCTGCTCGAGCAGCCGGGCTGCCGCGTCCGAAACCTTCTCGCTCAGCGGCGCGAGGATGCGCGGCGCGCCTTCGACCAGCGTGATGCGCACGTCGCGGTGCGGATCGAGATGACGAAAGCCGTAGTTCGCATGGACCTGGCTCGCCTCGCGCAGCTCCGCGGCCAGCTCCACGCCGGTCGCGCCGCCGCCCACGATCACGATGTCGATGCCGTGCCGTTCACGCACAAGCGACTCCGGCTCGGCCGGCCGGCCGGCCTGCTGCAGCTCCGCGAGCGTGAGGATCTTGAGCATCCGCAGGCGGAAGCGCTCGGCATCGTCCGGGCCGTTCAGCGCGATGCTGTGCTCGGCCG
>JAEWEW010000104.1 GCA_023389175.1 Pseudomonadota bacterium
ATCGTGGCCGGCGAGGAAGCTGAATGCCGCGCCGCGGTTGAAGAGCAGCGTGAGGTCGAAGAAGCCCGGAATCACCGGTACCCGCTCGCCGAGATCGAATCGCGCGAGGACCGCAAGCTTGGTGGCCTGGTCCAGCGCCACCACCACCAGGGCGAGCGCGAGGTAAGGCCAGATCGGTGCCTCGCCCGCATGGGCATGGCCGGGAGCCGGCGCAGCATGCTCAGGCATGGCTGCGAGGCTCCGGGTGGCCGGTCAGGTTGCCGACGCAGCGGCCGCAGATCCCGGGGTGCGCGGGGTCGCTGTCGACATCCGCGCGCCAGTGCCAGCAGCGGTCGCACTTGGCCTGCGCGGTGGCCATCACCTCGATCGCCGGCCCGGCATCCGCGGTGGCCTGGATGACTTGTGCCGCCGAGGTGATCAGCACGAAACGCAGGTCGTCGCCGAGCGACTGCAGCGCGGCGAGCCGGTCGCCGGCGGCGCGCAGCGTCACCTCGGCCTGCAGCGACGAGCCGATGTCGCCGCGCTCGCGCAGCGTCTCGAGCTCCTTCATCACCTCCGCCCGCACGCCGCGGATCTCGCGCCAGCGGCGATCGAGCTCGGCTGCATCGGGCAGCGGCTCGAACTCGTGGAACACCTGCGCCTGGATGGTGCGGCCTTCGGCCTCGAAGCGGTCCGGCGCGAAGATCTCCCAGGCCTCGTCCGCGGTGAACGAGAGGATCGGGGCCATGAGCTTCAGCAGCGCGTCGGTGATGTGCCAGAGCGCGGTCTGCGCGCTTCGCCGCGGCCACCCGTCGGCGGGCGTGGTGTAGAGCCGGTCCTTAAGGATGTCGAGGTAGAACGCGCCCAGGTCCTCGGAGCAGAACGTCTGCAGCATCGCGACCACCGGGTGGAACTCGTAGCGCAGGTAGGAGGCCTTGACCTGCTCCTGCAGCTGCGCGGTCATGGTCAGGGCATACCGGTCGATGTCGAGCATCTCCGCGGTCGGCACCGCGTCGCGCGCGATGTCGAAGTCCGAGACGTTGGCGAGCAGGAAGCGCAGCGTGTTGCGGATGCGCCGGTAGGACTCCACCACGCGCTTCAGGATCTCGTCCGAGATGGTGATCTCGCCGGAGTAGTCGCTGCTTGCCACCCACAACCGCAGGATTTCGGCGCCCAGCTTGCCGGAGACCTCCTGGGGCTCGATGCCGTTGCCGAGCGACTTGCTCATCTTGCGGCCCTGGCCGTCGACGACGAAGCCGTGCGTCAGCAGCGCCTTGTAGGGCGGCACGCCATTCAGCATGCAGGACACCAGCAGCGACGAGTGGAACCAGCCGCGGTGCTGGTCCGAGCCCTCCAGGTACAGGTCCGCAGGAAACACCGACTCCGCCGCGTGCGAGCCGCGCAGCACCGTCTCGTGGGTCGAGCCGGAATCGAACCAGACGTCGAGCGTGTCCTTGCCCTTCTCGTAGAGCGCCGCCTCGTCGCCGAGGAGCTCGGCCGGATCCAGCGTCTGCCAGACCTCGATGCCGCCTTCGGCGATCCGGTCGGCCACCTGGTCAAGCAGCTCCGGCGTGCGCGGATGCAGCTCGCCGGTCTCCTTGTGCAGGAAGAAGGCCATCGGCGTGCCCCATTGCCGTTGGCGCGACAGCGTCCAGTCCGGCCGGTTCGCGATCATGGCATGCAGCCGGGCCTTGCCCCATCCCGGGTAGAAATCGGTCGACTCCACGCCGGCAAGGGCGCGCTCGCGCAGGGTGCTGCCTTCGCGCGGCTGCAGGTCCATGCCGGCGAACCACTGGCTGGTGGCGCGGTAGATGATCGGCGTCTTGTGCCGCCAGCAATGCATGTAGCTGTGGACATGCTTCGCGACCCTGAGCAGGGTGCCGTTCGCCTTCATGTGGGCGACGATCTTCGGATTCGCATCCCAGATCGAGAGGCCGCCGAACTCCGGCAGGCTCGAGGCGAAGCGGCCGTCGCCCATCACCGGGTTGAGGATCTGCTCGTCCGCGAGGCCGTGGGCCCGGCAGGAGAGGAAGTCCTCGACGCCGTAGGCGGGCGAGGAGTGCACTAGGCCGGTGCCGGTCTCCAGCGTCACGTAGTCGCCCAGGTAGACCGGCGAGTTGCGCGGGTAGAACGGATGACGGAACTCCAGCAGCTCGAGCGCGCGTCCCCTGGCGGTGGCGAGCACCTTGCCTTCGAGCCCGTACGACTCGAGCAGCGCGGCCGCCCGCTCGGCCGCGACGATCAGCAGCGTCGGCTCGCCGTCGCGCACGGTAGCGACCAGCGCATAGTCGATCTCCGGATGCAGGTTGAGCGCCTGGTTGGACGGCAGCGTCCAGGGCGTCGTCGTCCAGATCACTGCATAGCCGTGCTCGTGCGGCAGCGACGCGAGCCCGAAGGCCTTGGCAACGCCGGCCGGGTCGGCGAACGCGAAGCCGACGTCCACCGCGAGATCCGTGCGGTCTGCGTATTCCACCTCGGCCTCTGCGAGGGCGGAGCCGCAGTCGAAGCACCAGTTGACCGGCTTCAGTCCCCGATAGACGAAGCCGGCCTCCATGATCCGCTTCAGCGTGCGCACCTCCGCCGCTTCCGTCTTCGGCGCCATGGTGAGGTACGGGTCGTCCCAGGCGCCGATGACGCCGAGTCGCTGGAAGTCCTTCATCTGGCGGGCGATCTGCTCGGTGGCATATGCCCGGGAGCGGGCCTGCACCTCCCGGGTCGGCAGGTTCTTGCCGAACCGCTTCTCCACCTGGTGCTCGATCGGCATGCCGTGGCAGTCCCAGCCGGGCACGTAGCGCGCATCGAACCCGGCGAAGTTGCGGCACTTGACGATCATGTCCTTGAGGATCTTGTTGACCGCATGGCCCATGTGGATGTCGCCGTTGGCGTACGGCGGGCCATCGTGCAGCTCGAAGATCGGCCGGCCGCGGGCAATGCTGCGGATGCGCCGGTACACGCCTTCGTCCTGCCAGCGCTTCACCCATTGCGGCTCGCGCCGGGCAAGGTCGCCGCGCATCGGGAAGGGCGTATCGGGCAGGTTGAGGGTGCGCCGATAGTCCTGGTTGCGTGAGTCGTTGCCGGCGCGATCGCCGGAATCGGGGGTTCTTGACATCAGCGGCTCTTCTTCACGGTCATGGCGCCGGGCTTCGCGGCGCAGGGCAGGGGGCACGGGAGGAGCGGGACAGGGCGGCTCGGTGCATCGGCGGGCTCAGGAGGCAGGTACCCGCGGGGGCGGATGGTCGGCAAACCAGTCCCGCGCCACGCGCACGTCGGCGTCGATCCGCGCCCGCAGCGCGTCGAGGCTCGCGAAATAGGCCTCGTCGCGGATCTTGTGCAGGAACTCGACGCGCGCGAGTTTGCCATAGGCGTCGCCGCTCCAGTCGAGCAGATGCACCTCCAGCAGGTGCCGGCCATCCTGCTCCACCGCGGGGCGGGTCCCGAAGCTGGCGACCCCGGGCAGCGGCGGAGCCCGCTCGTCCGCCTCGATGCCGGCCACCTGCACCACGAAGATGCCGCGTACCGCGGGTCGGCCATGCGGAAAGCGCAGGTTGAGCGTCGGGAAGCCGAGCTCGCGGCCGAGGCGCCGCCCGGCCACCACCCGGCCGCTCAGCCGGTAGGACCGGCCGAGCAGCTCTGCTGCCCGGCCGAAGTCCGCGGCCGCGAGCGCCTCGCGCACCAGCGAGCTCGATACCCGCACCCCGCCCGAGATCACGGTGGGCATCGCCTGCACCGAGATGCCCAGGTCCGGTCCCTCGCGCCGCAGCAGCCCGAAGTCGCCGGCGCGGCGCGCGCCGAAACGGAAGTCGTCCCCCACCAGCAGGCGCCTGGCCTGCAGGCCCTCGGCCAGGACTTCCCGCATGAAGGCCTCCGGCGCCATGCCGGCCAGCGACTGGTTGAAGTGGGCGACGCAGACCCGGTCGACATCGAGCGCCGCAAGCGCCTCCAGCTTGTCGCGCAGGTTTGCGATGCGCACCGGCGCGCGCGAGCCGTCGGACTTGCCGGCCGCGGCCGCCTGCTCGGCGAAGAATTCCCGGGGATGCGGCTCGAAGGTGAGCACGCAGC
>JAEWEW010000391.1 GCA_023389175.1 Pseudomonadota bacterium
CCGCTCCGCGGGCTTGGGCGCCTGAGCCGGCCTGCGGCCGGCTCACCCCTGTCGCCGACCCCTCCCGCCGCGCGCCCAAAATCGCGTCGCCCCGCGCACCCCCGCCCCGCGCGCTGCGTCATGCGAAGACGTCCATCGCAGCAGTGACCTGCCAGCGGGATGCTCTCGGGGTGGTGGTGGCATGCGACGGGCGTGGGCGCCACGCGGCGACCGAGCGTGCGGTCGGTGGTTGACTCTACAGCCCCATGCGTAGCGGCCTTGGCCAAGCAGATTCGCCCGTCCGAAAGCTCACCAGCGCGATGGACACATCACCAGCCACATCAGATGGCGATGTTGCACGGTGTGCCACTCACCACACCACAGTTGTCACGGCACGATCTTCCCGATAGCGGCGATCGTCGCATGTCGAAGCGGCCGCGGGATGGGGCGCGGGTGGGTCGCGATTTAGGGCGCGCCGCGGGGAAGGGCGCGGACGCGGGTGAGCCTGCCGCAGGCAGGCTCAGGTGCCCAAGCCCGCGGAGCGGAGCGCGCGGGGCACCGGCCCGCGTCCGCGTCCTTCCCCGCGGGGACCGGCGCGAAGCGCCGGCGCGCCCTCATGAGCGACCCGCCCGCGCCCCATCCCGCGGCCGCTGCCGCAACGAAGAATCGAAGCCAGACAGCGAAGACTCAGTGCCGAGCCAACGACCTGAACTGAGGCAACCGCCGCAACCCGCGAAACACCTCGGCGAGATGCTGCCGATCCCGCACCTGCAGCGTGAACTTGATCACCGCCACGTGCTCCGCATCGGTATCCATCGACACCTGGACGATGTTGGCATCATGCGCCGCGATCTCGCCGGCGACCCGGCCGAGCACCCCGCGCTCGTCGTGAACCGACACGACGACCACGGTTCGGAACATGCCGCTGATGTTCTCGCCCCATTCCACCTCCATCCAACGCTCGGCGTCACGGCTCATCTGCCGCTTGGCGGTCTCGCATTCGACGCGATGGATGGAGAGGCCGTGACCGCCGCGCATGTGGCCGGCGACCCGGTCGCCCGGGACGGGGTGGCAGCAGGGCGCGCACTGAAGCGAGATGCCGTCGACGGACTGGACCACGATCGGCGCGGCCCGCGGCGCGAGCTTGGCGGTGGCTGATTGACCGCTCATGTCGAGCGCGATCACCCGCGCGATCACCGGGGCGAGCTTGAGGCCGAGGCCGATGTCGGCCAGCAGGTCGTTGACCGAGCGCGAGGCAAGATCGCGTGCGGCCTTCTCCAGCCGCGACTCGTCCAGCGTGGCGCTGTCGATGCGCAGGCTCGCAAGCGACTGCTCCAGCAGTCGCTTGCCGAGCGCGACCGACTCGTCGTACTTCATCCGGCGCAGGAAGTAGCGGATCTCGGAGCGTGCCTTGCCGGTGCGCGCGAAGGCGAGCCAGGCGGGGCTCGGCTTGGCTTGCGGATCGGAGATCACCTCGACCACGTCGCCGTGGCTGAGCTCCGAGCGCAGCGGAACCAGCTCGCCGTTGATCCGCGCGGCGACGCACTGGTTGCCGACGTCGGTGTGCACGCTGTAGGCGAAGTCGATGACGGTCGCCCCGCGCGGCAGGCCGCGGATCTGCCCCTTGGGCGTGAACACGTAGACCGCGTCCGGATAGAGGTCCACCTTGACGTGGTCGATGAATTCCATCGAATCGCCGGTCTGCTGCTGGATGTCCAGCAGCGACTTCAGCCAGTCGAGCGTCTTGATCTGCACCGCGCTCGCGGTCTCGCCCTCGGCCTTGTAGAGCCAGTGGGCGGCCACGCCGGCCTCGGCCAGGTGATGCATCTCCGGCGTGCGGATCTGGAACTCGATGCCGCCGCCGTGCGGCCCCACCACGGTGGTGTGCAGCGACTGATAGCCGTTGGCCTTGGGGATGGCGATGAAATCCTTGAAGCGGCTGGTGTTCGGCTTGAAGGCGCTGTGCAGCGCGCCGAGCGCGAGGTAGCACTGGGCGACGTCGGGCACGATCAGCCGGATGCCGAAGAGATCGGTCACGTCCGAGAAGGACACCTTCTTGTCCACCATCTTCCGGTAGATGGAGTAGAGGCTCTTTTCCCGCGAGCTGATTTCCGCGGTGACGCCCATCTTGGCGAGCGCCTTCTCCACCGTCTCGGTGACCCGGCCCAGCGCGTCGCGGCGCATCTTGCCGGCGTTCTGTACCGCCTTCAGCAGCACGGCATACCGCATCGGGTACTGGTAGCGGAACGACAGGTCCTGCAGCTCCCGGTAGAGGCTGTTCAGCCCCAGCCGGTTCGCGATCGGGGCGTAGATCTCCGCGGTCTCGCCGGCGATGCGCAGCTGGCGCGGACGGCTTACCGCATCCAGGGTGCGCATGTTGTGCAGGCGGTCCGCGAGCTTCACCAGGATGACCCGCACGTCCCGCGCCATCGCGAGCAGCATCTTGCGGAAGCTCTCGGCCTGCGCCTGCTCGCGGTTGCCGAACTCGATCTTGTCGAGCTTGGAGAGCCCGTCGACCATCTCGGCGACCGACGGGCCGAAGCGCTCGTTCAGCTCCAGCTTGGTGACGCCGGTGTCCTCCAGCACGTCGTGCAGCAGGGCGGCCATGAGCACGTCGGCATCCAACCGCCAGCCGGCGCAGATCTGCGCGACCGCAATCGGATGGGTGATGTAGGCATCGCCGCTCGCCCGGAACTGGCCGAGGTGCGCCTGGTCGGAGAGCCGATAGGCCTCGCGGATGCGCTTCAGGTCCTTCGCCGGCAGATAGCCGCGGATCTGCGCGAGCAGCGGCTCCAGCGACGCGACATCGCCGCGCAGGCGGTCGGTTTCCTGGGAGCCGTTTGCCTCACGCGGCGACTTCGAACGCGACGGCGGCCGCTTGTGCGGACCGCCGGCCTGCGGTACAGGAGGGATGGCCTCGGAATGCAGCATGATGAGGCCTCGTTCGTCTTCCTTCAGTCGGTCCGGCAGGCGCCGCTCAGGTCGGGACCCTTCGCAGCATCTCCCGTCCGATCTTGCCGGCGGCGACCTCGCGCAGCGCGGTTACGGTCGGCTTGTTGCGCGACTCCACCTTGGGCGTGTGCCCCTGGGCGAGCATGCGCGCGCGGTAGGTGGCGATCAGCGTCAGTTCGAAGCGGTTCGGAATCTGCTTGAGGCAGTCCTCGACTGTGATTCGGGCCATGTCCGGCGATCCTCGGCGTTGGGTTGATGACGGTCGTTGACAATCAGATGGGTGGCCGCAACGGGCTGCGCAAGCCCTTTGGCATCCTGCTGCGCAAGCCCGCTGGCATCCTGCTGTGCGGGTTTCGGGGCCGGAGCCGGCCATGCCGCCGGAAACGGGCGCCGGCGCGACGCCCTCGGGCCACGCACTTGCGCAGGCGGCGCGTTCCGGTTCAGCTTACGTTCAATCGGTCGGTATGCCAAGGGCGGCGAACAGCTCCGGATTCAGTGCCGCCTGCTGGCGAAAGCGGCAGCGGGCACTGTCCGCGATGCCGATCAGCTGCCGGCAGGCCACGGTAAAGTCTTGATTTACAATAATATACTGCATCTCGCCGGCATGCTCCAGCTCGTTGCGGGCCGCGGCGAGCCGGCGCTCGATCGCCTCCCGGGTGTCCTTTCCGCGAGATTGGAGCCGTTGCTCCAGAATCGCGAGCGACGGGGGCGCGATGAAGATGGACACCGCGTCGGGGTAGAGCGCCCGCACCTGCCGGGCCCCCTGCCAGTCGATCTCCAGGACGATGTCGGCGCCGGTCGCGGTCTGCTCGTCGATCCACTGGCGGGAAGTGCCGTACAGGTTGCCGTGCACCTCGGCCCACTCCAGGAACTCGCCGGCCAGCCGGCGCTCGCGGAACTCGGCTTCGGGGATGAAGCAGTAGTCCTCGCCATGCCGCTCGCCGTCACGCGGCCGCCGCGTAGTGAACGAGACCGAATGCCGGATCTGGGGGCGGGCCTCCATCAGGGCGCGAACCAGCGACGTCTTGCCGGCTCCCGAAGGAGCGACGACGATCAGGATCGTGCCGGCGGGCGATGGCATGCGTTGGTCGCGAAGCGCGGGTGGAGTCGAAGCCACAAGTCTACCAAGCGGCGCTGACCGATCATCTGCCTCGCCGATGGGTGGCGCGCTTCGTCGCGAAGGGTCTCCAGCGGCTAGCTCGCCAGCTCCCGCATCTCGCGGATCAACGCGGACTTGCCCTCGAACCCGATGCCGGGCAGCTCCGGCATCACGATGTGGCCGTCCTGCACCGAGACGCCATCCGGAAAGCCGCCGTAGGGTTGGAAGAGATCCGGATAGCTCTCGTTGCCGCCAAGGCCGAGGCCGGCGGCAATGTTGAGCGACATCTGGTGGCCGCCGTGGGGAATGCAGCGGGCCACCGACCATCCTGCCGCGATCACCTCGCCCAGGGTGCGCTGGTACTCGCACAGGCCGTAGGAGAGGGCGCAGTCGAACTGCAGCCAGTCGCGGTCCGGGCGCATGCCGCCGTAGCGCAGCAGGTTGCGCGCATCCTGATGGCTGAAGAGGTTCTCGCCGGTGGCCATCGGGCCGGGATAGTGGTCGGCGAGCACCGCCTGCAGCCGGTAGTCGAGCGGATCGCCCGCTTCCTCGTACCAGAAGAGCGGGCGCTCGCGCAGGGCACGGGCATAGGCGATCGCAGTCTCGAGATCGAAGCGGCCGTTGGCATCCACCGCCAGCCGGCCACCCGAGCCGATCTCCTGCAGCACCGCGTCGATGCGGGCGAGGTCGTCCGCGAGCGGCGCGCCGCCGATCTTCATCTTCACCACGCTGTAGCCGCGATCGAGGTACGAGCGCATCTCCGCGCGCAGCGCACCGAGGTCCTTGCCCGGGTAGTAGTAGCCGCCCGCCGCGTAGACGAAGACCCGCGGATCGGCCTTGCGCCCGTTGCGCCGCGCGAGCAGCCGGAAGAGCGGCTCGCTTGCGATCTTCGCCACCGCGTCCCAGACGGCCATGTCGATGGTGCCGACGGCCACCGACCGCTCGCCGTGGCCGCCCGGCTTTTCGTTGGCCATCAGCACGTTCCAGACGCGGTCCGGATCCAGGTTCTCGCCGGAGTCATCCAGCAAGCCGGCCGGGTTCGCCGCGCTCGCCTCGAGCAGCCGCGGCGCAAAGCGCTCACGGATCAGGCCACCCTGGCCGTAGCGGCCGTTCGAGTTGAAGCCATAGCCGATGACTCGTTCGCCGTCCCGGACCACGTCGGTGACCACGGCCACCAGGCTGATCGTCATCTTCGAGAAGTCGATATAGGCATTGCGGATCGGCGAGGCGATCGGCCGGGTGGATTCGCGGATCTCGAGGATCTTCATCGGTGCAATAGCATCAAGCGTTGGGGGCGTTGCCGGCCAGCTCACGCACCCGCTCGCCCGCGGGCACCGCACGGCAGGCGAGCGGGTTCTGGCCACACCACAGCGGGCTGAAGTCGTCCGATCCCCGCGCCTCGCAGCGCGCGCGCAGCACGCCCATCGTGGTGGTGGCGAGCGGAAAGGCCGGCACTTCGTTGCTCATCGGCCCGAGCTCACGCACCGCCCTGTTGAGTAGCGCGCGCGCCGGCCTGCCGGTGAAGACGTTGGTCAGGGCCGTCTGCCCGTCGCCGGCGGCGGCGCGCGTGAGCGCAGCGCGGTGCAGGGGCGTGATGGTGGACTCGGGGCACAGCAGGAACGCGGTGCCGCACTGCACACCCGCGGCGCCGAGCGCGCGGGCGGCGGCGACACCGGCGGCATCGGCGACGCCGCCGGCCGCGATCACCGGCACCCGTACCGCCGCGACCACCTGGGGCAGCAGCGCGAAGGTGCCGAGCTGGGTGGCGAGGTCACTACCGAGGAAGAGCGCCCGATGCCCGCCGGCCTCGCTGCCCTGGGCGATGACGACATCCGCGCCATGGTCCTGCAGCCAGCGCGCTTCGGCGACAGTGGTGGCCGAGGAGAGGATCTTCGCGCCCCAGTCCTTGACCCGTTCCACCAGGGGCGCCGCCGGCAAACCGTAGTGGAAGCTCACTACCGGCGGCGCGAACGGTTCGATCACGTCGGCGAGCTCCGCGGAGAAGGGGCTGCGGCCCGGCCCGGAGGGCAGGGTGCCTGGATCGATGCCGAGCTCGGCAAAGTAGGGCGCGAGCCGGCTGCGCCAGCCGGCCTCGCGCGAGTCGTCGATCACAGGCGGCGCGTGGCAGAAGAAGTTGACCGCGAACGGCCGCGAAGTCGCGGCGCGGATCCGCGTGAGCTCTTCACGCAACGCCTCCGGGCCGAGCATCGCGCAGGGCAGCGAGCCGAGGCCGCCGGCCTCGGAGACCGCGATGGCGAGCCCACTGCCCTGGGCGCCGGCCATCGGCGCCTGGACGATGGGCAGTTCGATGCCGAGCAGGTCCGTCAGTGCGTTCATGGCCAGGTCCCTCCAGGATGGTGCCGCGGGCGCCGAAGCGAGGGCGGCGGCATGGGGCGGCCCGGGTCCGGCGAAGCCTGCGGTTCAGGCCGGCGAGGACACCAGGCTCGCGGGGGAGGCGTCGGGGTCGCGGTGCAACTGGTAACCATACCAGAGGCTCTGGGCGATGCGCTCGGCCATCGCGTCGGCACGCGCCTTCATCGGCCCGTTGCGGATCTCCGTCGTGGTCTCCCGGAAGAGCGCGAGCCAGCGCTCGAACATCGCCGGTTCGAGACCGGGCAGGACCGCATGCTTGGGCATCGGCGTGCCGCGATAGCGCGCCGTGCCCCGCAGGATGGCCGACCAGAAGTCGACCAGCTTGGCGAGATGATGCGGCCAGTCGTCGACATGGGACTCGAAGATCGGTCCGAGGATGTCGTCGCGGCGCACCCGGGCGTAGAAGGTGTGGACGAGCTTCGTCACTTCGTCCTCGGTGCAGATGTCGGGAGTCATGTCGCGGGGATGCAATACCTGTGTGGTGCGGCGCCGACCGCGGCCGGTGCCGCGGCGAGCGATCTTAAAAGATGCATCCAAAGTATATCTTATAGCCGCTCTCGGCCGCGAGCGTCATCACCAGCCGGCCGGCTCGGCCATGCGATCGGCGGGATCTTCGTGCTGCTCGCCTTCATGCCCAAGGCAAGCACGCACATCGTGCGGTCACAGGCGGTCGCGCAGCTCTCGCTTCAGCACCTTGCCGTAGCTGTTCTTCGGCAGGGAATCGACGAACCGGTAGTCCTTGGGCCGCTTGAAGCGGGCGATCCGTGCCAGGCAATGGGCGTCCAGCTCCTGTGCCGAGACCTGCTGCGCCGTCACCACGAATGCGACCACCACCTCGCCCCACTCCGGGTCCCTGCGGCCGACCACGCACACCTCCGAGACGGCCGGATGGGTCAGCAGGGCTTCCTCCACCTCCCTCGGATAGATGTTCGATCCGCCGCTGATTACCACGTCCTTGGAGCGATCGCGAAGCGTGAGGTAGCCGCGCGCATCGAACGATCCGACGTCGCCGGTGTAGAGCCAGCCGTCCCTGAGTGCCGCCTGCGTCGCCTGCGGGTTGTTCCAGTAGCCCAGCATCACCGCGTCCCCGCGGCAGATCACCTCGCCGATCTCGCCTTCGGGAAGCGGCCTGCCGTCCTCGCCAACCACCGCGACCTCCATGCCGGTGCGCGCCCACCCGACCGAGCCGAGGACCGATTCGTCGCTGCCGGCGTGGTCCTCGCGCCGCAGCCAGGTGATGGTCATGGGGGACTCCCCCTGGCCGTAGATCTGCACGAAGACCTGGCCGAACACCGCGAGCGAGCGCTTGAGTTCCTCGACGTACATCGGGCCGCCGCCGTAGACGATGGTGCGCAGCCCGGCAGGCCGGCGCCCGCTCGCCTCGGCGGCGAGCCGCAGGCGCTGGACCATGGTCGGGGCGAGGAAGATGCCACAGCCGCGATGGGCGTCGCAGAGGTCCAGCAGCTCGTCCGGATCGAACCCGGCGCTCCCGGGGATCACCTGGGCCGCACCGCGCGCGACGTAGGCGGGGATGTAGAGACCCGAGCCGTGCGACATCGGCGCCGCATGGATCTGCGTGGCACGCTCGTCGAACTGCTCCACGTCGGCCAGATGTCCGAGGGTGACCGCGAGGATGTTGCGATGGGAAAGCATCGCGCCCTTGGATCGGCCGGTCGTACCGCTGGTGTAGAACAGCCAGGCGAGGTCATCCGGTGCAGTCTCCGCGGCCTCGCCCGGCGCCATCTCGAAGCAGGCTTCGTAGGAAGCCTCTCCGATCACCACCACCGGCGGCGGGCCGGCCGTGTCGCCGCCCGACGGCAGGGCGCCGAGCGCCGCCTGCAGTCCGGCAGCGAGCTCCGGCGATGCGACCACCAGGCTGGCACCGGCATCGGCGACGATGTCGGCCATCTCGCGGGGATGCAGCTTGTAGTTGATCGGCACCAGCGCCTGTCCGGCAGCCCAGGTGCCGAACATCGTCTCCAGGATCTCCGGCCGGTTCTCGCTTGCGATCGCGATCCGCGCGCCGCCGGCAAGACGCGCTCGCTGGGTCGCTGCGAAGCGCAGCGCGCGCTCGTGCAGTTGCGACCAGGTGGCCACCGGCGCCTTGCCGAGAAAGACGCCGTTCGCGTCCGGGAAGCGCCGCGCCGTCTGCGCGAGCAGGTCGAAAAGATTCATGGGTGGTCGTCGTCTCCGGTTCCCGGAAAAGTCTACCAGCGGCGTCGGGCCGGGGCGGCCCTGGCGCCGCTCCTGGCGCCGGTTCTGGCGCCGGTTCCGGAATTGACCCGCCTGGGCCGATTCGCTAAGCTGAACCAGCTGGTTAACGCACCCGCATCGACGGCGGGCCGTGGCCGCCACGGCGCGATGCACCCGCGTCGAATGAACGCGTCTTGGGCAGCCGGCAGCATCGCTCGCCTGACGCCAACCGGAGGAACGACAACATGAAGAAGATCCAAGGCACTTCGCTCGGGCTGCTGGTCGCCGCCTGCACGCTCGTCGCGCCAGCCCTCGCGCAGGCGCAGAACTGGAAGCCGGACCGGCCGGTCACCATCATCGTGCCTTGGGCGCCGGGCGGCTCGACGGACCAGGTCACCCGCGTGACCGCGACCGAGTTCGAGAAGGCGCTCGGCCAGAAGGTGGTGATCGTGAACCAGCCGGGCGGCTCCGGCTCGATCGGCACCAAGAGCGCGCTGGATGCGGCCAAGGACGGCTACACCTGGACCGCCGGTGCAGCACAGGACCTTGGCGCCTACGAGACGCTCGGCATGCTGCCGACGAAGATCCAGGATTGGCACCTGTTCCTCAACGTTGCCAACGTCCAGCTGGTGAGCGTCAATCCGAACACGCCGTACAAGACCGTCGGCGAGTTGCTCGCCGCGATGAAGGCAAAGCCCGGCGCGGTGACGGTGGCCACGGCCGGCGTCACCTCGGCCGGTCACAACGCGATGGAGCTGATCGCCAAGACGACCGGCGTCAAGTACCGGCACGTCACCTACGACGGCGGCAATCCGGCGGTGGTCGCCACCGTCGCCGGCGAGACCGAGGTGACGACGCAGCTGGCGGTGGAGCAGGCGGACATGATCCGGGGCAAGCGCCTGCGTCCGCTCGCGACCGTGAGCGACAAGCCGCTCGAGCTCGAAGGCTTCGGCACCATCGAGCCCCTCTCCAAGACCCTTTCGGGCTTCACCGCGCCCGCCAACTACTTCGGCATCTTCCTGCCCAAGGGCGTGCCGGACGAGGTGGTCAAGACGGTGGAGCGCATCTGGAAGGAGCAGATCTCAAAGAGCGAGGTGCTGAAGAAATACGCGGCGAGCCGCGGCGCGCTGTTCGCCCCGATGGCAGGCGACGAGGCGCAGCGGGCGGTGATGCCGGCGGTGCGGGCGAACGTCTGGCTGCTGCATGACAGCGGCAAGTCCAAGGTTTCGCCGGAATCGCTGGGGATCCCGCGGCCCTGATGGCGGATGTGCCATGCGTCCCCGGGCGCGTCGGGTTCGCTGCGTTGCCGCGGCGATCGCGGCGATCGCGGCGCTCGGGGTGGCCGGTTGCGGCACGCCGGCCTACATGGAGGATGTCGCAGCGATAAACCGGCGGGCCGAGGCGCAGATGAAGGCCCTGGACGACGTGCAGCGCCTGCATCGCATCGGCCGGTTCGACGAGGCGCAGCGCCTGTCGCAGCAGCTGGACTCATCGATGCGCGAGCAGGTCCGGGAGCTGACGTCTTCCGGGTCCGGCGAGGCTGCCGTGATGCCGGGCCGCGACCGCATCCTCGGCATTCTGGAGTCGGTGCCCACGCTCGCCGATATCGGTGACATGCGGCGCGAGCTGGAGAACGACGAGCGGTTCGTCGATCGGGAGCCGCTCTTCGTGCGACCCGTGCTGCTGCCGACCGTCTCGGGCGCCGCCGCTGCGTCGTGGCGAGAGCTGAGCGCGCATCTCGATGCGGGCGAGCTCGGGCAAGCATTGGCGGCTGCGGAGCGGTCCCGGGTCGCGGCCGAGACGCAGGACGCGGACGACCCGACCGCTGCGATCGTCGCGCTGAACAACCTGGGCGTGGTGCATGCGCGCCTGGGCGCCGATACCGGGTCGCTCACTGCATACCGGCAGGCCCATGAGCGCCTGCGCGCGGTGCTCGACAGGCCGGCGCGAAGCATGGTGCCGGACCTCGCAGCGCTGCTCGCGCAGTCGCGCGACGGCAAGTCGGCCGATGACCGGGCCGAAGAGACGCTGGCGCGCTCGCCGGATATCCGGGATTTGACTGCCGCCTTCCTCGCTCCGCGGCTGCTGTCGAACCTGGGCCTGGCCTACTGGAAGCGCGGCGATACCGCGGCGGCGCTGGACGCTTTCGCCGGCGCGCTGGATGCGCGGGCGGAATGGGACGAGTCGCTGGAGCACCTGAGCGAACGGGCGCAGCTGGCGCGGGCCGAGGTTGCAGCCGAGGAGCTCGACGGTATCCTCGCGCTCGAGCACGCGCACGGCAGCGACCGCGCGCCGTCGCTCGGCATCCGTGCGCTGCTGGAACGCAAGGGCGCGTTGCTCGAGCGCCAGACGTTGGCGATGACCGACATCCGTCGCGAATCCGAGCCGGTTGCCCCGAGGGGCGCCTCGATCGGCGAGCTGCTCGGCGGCTTCCTCGGCGGCACGGGTGGCATGGAGCGACGCGCCCGGGAGAGCACCGAGGCGCGGTTCCGCGCCGAGAACCGTGACCTGCTCGAGCAGTACCAGCTCGCTCTCACCGAGCGCGCCGATCTCGCGAACCGTCCGTCCGGGGGCGGCGACGATCCCGCGCAGCGCGCGAAGGCGATCGCGGACCTCGACCTCAGGCTGCAGGTGATGCAGCGCGAGATCCGGCAGCGCGCGCAACAGAAGGCGAACGAACGATTCGCGCCGGACCCCGGGCAGCTGGCCAGCGGCAAGGGGATCACGGAGTACCTGGCACGGATCGAGGCGGAGCCCGAGGCGCGCCGCACCGAGCGGCGCAGCCAGCTTGCCGGCCTGCCGATGCTGGTGCGGTCGCGCCTGCCGGGTGACACGGTCCTGCTGGAGATGCTCACCTACCGTCCGCGCGATCCGGCTGCGCCGTCTGCTGGCGAGGCGCGCTGGCTGCCGCAGCGATATGCCAGCTACCTGCTGCGTCGCGATCGCCCGCCGGCCTTCATCGATTTCGGCGAGGTCGCCGTCATCGACCGGCTGGTCGCCGGGCTGCGCAGGGCGCTCGCGTCGCCCGCCTCGCTGGACGAGGCACGCGCCCTCGGCCGCGAGCTCGACCTCCTGCTGACTGCGCCGGTGCGAAAGGCCGCCGGCGCGGCTGCCACCGTCCTGGTTGCGCCGGAGGGAAACCTCAACCTGATTCCGTTCGGCGCGCTGGTCGACGAGCAGGGCCGATTCCTGCTGGAGAGCACATCGTTCAACTACCTGGCAAGCGGCCGCGACCTCGCGCGTACCGACACCGCTCGCGCGCCGCGCGCGCCGGCGCTGGTGGTCGCGAATCCGACCTTCGGCCGCCGGGCGGCGGCGGAAATGGCATCGGCTGCCGGGTCGCGCTCCCTTGACTTCTCCAGCGTCGATTTCGAGCCCCTGCCGGGCACCGCCGCCGAAGCGGCAGCGATCAAGCGGCTGTTGCCCGACGCCGAGCTGCTGACCGACGAGCGCGCGACCGAGACCGCGGTCAAGCGCGCTGGCGGCCCCAGCGTGCTGCACCTCGCCACGCACGGCTTCTTCCTCGACGACCAGCAGCCGCGCAGCAGCGGCGGGCAAGGGCTGCGCGAGAACCCGATGTTGCGGTCCGGCCTGGTGTTCGCCGGAGTCGCCGGTTTTCGCTCCGGAGACGACGACGGCGTGCTGACCGCGCTCGAGGCGGCGGGCCTCGACCTGGTCGGGACGCAGCTGGTGGTGCTGTCCGCCTGCCAGACCGGCGTCGGCGACGTGCGCAACGGCGAGGGCGTGTTCGGCCTGCGCCGCGCCTTCGTCCTCGCCGGCGCGCAGACGCTGGTGATGAGCCTCTGGCCGATCGACGACGACACCACGCAGCGCCTGATGGCGGAGTTCTACCGCCGGCTGGCCGCCGGGGAAGGGCGGACCGACGCGTTGCGCGGCGCGCAGCTTGCGCTGCTGTCGGATGCCGGGGTGCGCCACCCGTTCTACTGGGCGAGCTTCATCGCGACGGGCAAGTCGGCGCCGCTACGTTAGCGGGATCGGGGCGCCAGCGCCAAAGCCGGCGCCCCCGCCGACGCCCCGCCGTTGCGGCCCCACCGCCGCCCTTCGGAGCCGGCGTCTTCTCTAGTTCGCCGAAATGTTCCGGGTTTCGATCAGCTGCTTCCACCGATCGAACTCCGCCTTCTGGAATGCCTCGAACTGCTCCGGCGTGTTCGCCACCAGCTCGAAGCCCACGTTGACGAACTTCTCCTTGACCGAGGCATCGTTCAGCGCCGCGACCAGCGCCGCGTGCAGCTTCTTCTTCACGTCCGCGGGCAGCCCCTTGGGCGCGGCCACCGCCTGCCAGGAGTAGACGTTGGCGCCTTTCACGCCGGCCTCGCCGAGCGTCGGCACGTCGGGCAGCAGCGGCGAGCGCTTCTCCGAGGTGATGGCGAGCGCGCGCAGCTTGCCGGCGCGGACATGCTGGATGATCGCGTTGATGTTCTGGAACGAGGCGTCCACCTGTCCGCCCAGGAGGTCCGCCACGGCCGGTGCGCCGCCCTTGTATGGCACGTGGACGCCCTTGGTGCCTGACTGCTGCCAGAAGAGCTCCGCCGTCAGGTGGTCCGATGAGCCGGCACCGGAAGAGGCGAAGGTCATCTTGTCCGGCTGCGCCTTGAGGGCGGTGATCATGTCGCCCACCGACTTGTGCGCCGAGCCGGCCGGCACCACCAGGACGTTCGGGGCCTGCACCGCGACGGTCAGCAGGTCGAAATCCTGGTTCGGGTCGTAGGTCACGCTCTTGTAGAGGTGCGGCGCGATCACGAACGGCCCGAGCGACGACACGAACAGCGTATAGCCGTCTGCCGGCGCCCGCTTGACCAGTCCGGCGCCGATGGTGCCGGTGGCGCCGGGCTTGTTGTCGACCACGAAGTTCTGGCCGAGCTGGGCCTGCAGCCCGGGTGCGATCGCGCGCGCGAGCGTGTCCGTCGAGCCGCCGGGCGGGAAGGGCACGATGATGGTGACCGGCTTGTCCGGCCAGGCGAAGGCACTGGCCGCAAGACCGAGGCCGAGCGCCAGGCCGGCCAGCAGTTGCTTCATGGGGCGCATTGCAGATGTCTCCTCTGGAG
>JAEWEW010000290.1 GCA_023389175.1 Pseudomonadota bacterium
CACCGTGCCGGCCTACTTCAACGACAGCCAGCGCCAGGCCACCAAGGACGCCGGCCGGATCGCCGGACTCGAGGTCAAGCGGATCATCAACGAGCCGACGGCGGCCGCGCTCGCCTTCGGCATGGACAAGGGCGGCTCCAAGGATCGCAAGATCGCGGTGTATGACCTGGGCGGCGGCACCTTCGACATTTCGATCATCGACCTGGCGGACGTCGACGGCGAGAAGCAGTTCGAGGTGCTGTCGACCAACGGTGACACCTTCCTCGGCGGCGAGGATTTCGACCAGCGTGTCATCGACTACATCATTGCGGAGTTCAAGAAGGACCGCGGCGTGGACCTCTCCAAGGACGTCCTCGCGCTGCAGCGCCTGAAGGAAGCCGCGGAAAAGGCCAAGATCGAGCTGTCTTCGACCCAGCAGACGGAGATCAACCTGCCGTACATCACCATGGGCTCGGCCGGTCCCGAGCACCTCAGCATGAAGATCACGCGCGCCAAGCTCGAGGCGCTGGTCGAGGAGCTGATCGAGCGGACCATCGAGCCGTGCCGCACCGCGATCAAGGACGCGGGCGTGAAGGTGTCGGACATCGACGACGTGATCATGGTCGGCGGCATGACCCGCATGCCCAAGGTGCAGGAGAAGGTCAAGGAGTTCTTCGGCAAGGACCCGCGCCGCGACGTCAACCCGGACGAGGCGGTGGCCGTGGGCGCTGCCATCCAGGGGTCCGTGCTCGCAGGCGACCGCAAGGACGTGCTGCTCCTGGACGTCACGCCCCTCTCGCTCGGCATCGAGACGCTGGGTGGCGTGATGACCAAGATGATCCAGAAGAACACCACCATCCCGACCCGCTTCAGCCAGGTGTTCTCCACCGCGGATGACAACCAGCCGGCGGTCACCATCAAGGTGTTCCAGGGCGAGCGCGAGATCGCTTCCGGCAACAAGGCGCTGGGCGAGTTCAACCTCGAGGGCATCCCGCCGGCGCCGCGCGGCACGCCGCAGATCGAGGTCACGTTCGACATCGACGCAAACGGCATCCTGCATGTGTCGGCCAAGGACAAGGCCACCGGCAAGGAGAACAAGATCACCATCAAGGCGAACTCCGGCCTGTCCGAGGCGGAGATCGACAAGATGGTGAAGGACGCCGAGGCGCATGCCGACGAGGACAAGGCACGGGTGGAGCTCACCCAGTCCCGCAACAATGCGGACGCCATGGTGCATTCGGTGGAGAAGTCCCTGAAGGATCACGGCGACAAACTGGATGCGGACGAGAAGGCAAAGATCGAGTCGGCCATCAGCGACACGCGCGAAGCGCTCAAGTCGGATGACCGGGAGAAGATCGAGTCGGCAACCGCGGCGCTGATGACCGCCTCGCAGAAGCTCGGCGAGAAGATCTACGGCGATGCCCAGGCGGCAGCCGCCGGCGCGGGCGCGGCACAGGGAGCCGCTCCGGGCGCCGAGCCGCAGCCGGAGCGGCCCCGCGAGGACGCCGAGGACGTGGTGGATGCCGAGTTCAAGGAGGTCAAGCGCGATGCTTGATGGAGCCCGGCTCGACTGACCCGCGAGATCGACCCGCACGGCTACCGGGCGCTTCGGCGCCCGGTAGCCGTTCATCGGACAGATGCAAGGATGCGTCAGGGCAATGGCGAAACGTGATTTCTATGCAGTCCTCGGCGTCGCGAAGAACGCGACGGAGGACGAACTCAAGAAGGCCTATCGCAAGCTTGCGATGAAGTACCACCCGGACCGCAATCCGGGTGACGCCAAGGCGGAAGAGAAGTTCAAGGAGGTCAAGGAGGCCTACGAGGTCCTCACCGATGCGCGCAAGCGCGAGGCCTACGATCGCTTCGGCCATGCCGGCGTCGAGGGCGCGGCATCCGGTCCGTCCGGCGCCGGCGGCTTCGGCGGTTTTGCCGACGTCTTCGGCGACATCTTCGGCGACATCTTCGGCGGCGGCGCGGCCGCCCGTGGCGGCGCGAACAGCGCCTATCGCGGCGCCGACCTGCGCTACGCCATGGAAGTCACGCTCGAGCAGGCCGCCGCCGGCTACGAGACCGAGATCCGGGTGCCGTCCTGGGACAACTGCGGCACCTGCAAGGGCAGCGGTGCCAAGCCGGGCACCAAGCCGCAGACCTGCCGCACCTGCGGCGGGCAGGGCGTGGTGCGCATCCAGCAGGGCTTCTTCTCCGTGCAGCAGACCTGTCCGACCTGCCATGGCAGCGGCAAGGTGGTGCCGGAGCCGTGCGAATCCTGCCAGGGGGCCGGGCGGATCAAGCGCACCCGCACGCTGCAGGTGAAGATCCCGGCCGGCATCGACGACGGCATGCGCATCCGGTCTGCCGGCAACGGCGAACCCGGCGCGAACAGCGGACCGCCCGGCGATCTCTATGTCGAGATCCGCATCAAGGAGCATCCGGTCTTCAAGCGCGACGGCGATGACCTGCACTGCGAGGTGCCGATCGGCATCACGACGGCGGCATTGGGCGGGACGATCCAGGTGCCGACCCTGGGCGGCAAGGCGGAGATCGAGCTGCCGGAAGGCGTGCAGCCGGGCAAGGTGTTCCGCCTGCGCGGCAAGGGCATCAAGGGCGTGCGCTCGTCGCTGCCGGGCGATCTCTACGCCCACATCGCGGTGGAGACGCCGGTGCGGCTCACCGAGCGCCAGAAGCAGATCCTGCGCGAGCTGGATCAAAGCCTCGCCGCGGATTCGCGCCACAGCCCGCAGACGCGCAGCTGGAAGGACCGGGTCAAGGAGTTCTTCCAGTAGCGTTGGCGCGGCGCCAGGCAATCGGCCCCCGGAACGCACGTCCTTCCGCGGGCCGATTTTGCATCCGGCCCACCCGCGGGCTACAGTCCCAGGATGCGGACCAGCGAATACAAACGTCCGGCAGGACGCGCGAAGGGCAGGGCGATCGATGCTTCTGCGGTGCAGGCGGTGCGGGCTCTCCTCGGCGACCGGCCGCGACGCCGTGACCTGCTGATCGAGCATCTGCATCTCATCCAGGATTCCGAAGGCTGCCTGCCGGTGGCGATGCTGGCGGCGTTGGCGGCCGAGTTGCGCCTTTCCCAGGCGGAGGTCTTCGAGGTGGCGAGCTTCTATCATCACTTCGACGTGGTGAAGGAAGGCGAGCCGCGCCCGCCGGGCCTCACCATCCGCGTCTGCGACTCGGCCTCCTGCTGCATGGCCGGCGCCGAAGCGCTCGTCGCGTCCCTGCAGGCGCGCCTCGGCGGTCTCGGGGAGCCGGCTCGCATCCAGCGGGTGCCGTGCATCGGACGCTGCGCCGAGGCGCCCGCCGCCGTCGTCCACCAGTACCCGGTCGCGCCGGCGACGGCGGACGCGGTGGTTGCGGCCGTGCGCGAGGGCCTTCGCGATTGCCCGCTGCCACCGCAGGCAGTCGGACTCGAGGAAGCGCTCGCGGCCGGCGCCTACCGGCAACTGGCGCGACTGCTGTCCGGGCCGGACGCTGACGAGCGCCGCGAAGCGCTGCTGGCCCGTCTCGACGAAGCGGCGCTGCGCGGGCTCGGCGGCGCGGGGTTTCCGACCGGTCGCAAGTGGCGCATCGTGGCGCAGCAGCCCGGCCCGCGGCTGTTGGTGGTCAACGCCGACGAAGGCGAGCCGGGCACCTTCAAGGATCGGCACTATCTCGAGCGCGAACCGCACCGGTTCCTCGAAGGCATGCTGATCGCCGCCTGGGCGGTGGGCTGCAGCGATTGCTACATCTACCTGCGCGACGAGTATGCCGGGGTGCGGCGGCTGCTCGAGCGCGAGATCGCGGCGCTCGGCGAGGCTGGCGACAGCATCCTCGGGGCGCGGAGCTGGCAGTTGCCGGCGATCCACCTGCGCCGCGGCGCGGGCGCCTACATCTGCGGCGAGGAGAGCGCGCTGATCGAATCGATCGAAGGCCGCCGCGGCATGCCGCGGCTGCGTCCGCCGTACATCGCGGAGGTCGGCCTTTTCGGCCGGCCCACCCTCGCGCACAACGTGGAGACGCTGCACTGGGTGCCGACGCTCGCCGAGGACAGCGCCGCGTTCGCCGCGCACGGCCGGCGCGGCCGCAAGGGCCTGCGCAGCTTCTCCGTGTCCGGCCGCGTCCGTCTCCCGGGCGTCAAGCTCGCGCCGGCCGGCATCTCGCTCCGGGAGCTGATCGACGAGCACTGCGGCGGCATGGCCGACGGCCACGAGCTCTACGGCTACCTGCCCGGCGGCGCTTCCGGCGGCATCCTGCCGGCGTCGCTCGCCGACGAACCGCTCGACTTCGACACGCTGCAGAAGCACGGCTGCTTCATCGGGTCCGCCGCGATCATCGTGCTGTCGCAGCACGACCGTGCCCGCGACATTGCCAGCAGCATGATGTCCTTCTTCCGCCACGAGTCCTGCGGGCAGTGCACGCCATGCCGCAGCGGCACGGCGAAGGCGGTGGCGCTGATGGAGGCGCCCGGGTGGGATCGCGGGTTGATGCAGGAGCTGTCCGGCATGATGATGGATGCGTCGATCTGCGGGCTCGGCCAGGCCGCCCCGAATCCGATGCTCTCGGTGCTGCGCTTCTTCGCCCCGGAGGTCGAGGGCCAGGCGGGCGACGAGCGGGCCGGTCCGGTGGTGGAAGCCGCCGCCGGGGAGGGCGGCCGATGAACGCGCCGGTCGAGGCCGCCGTGGCCACCATCGCATTCGATCTCGATGGCGAGCGCTGCGAGGCGTTCGCCGGCGAGACCATCCTCGAGGCAGCGCGCCGCCGCGGCGCCACGATCCCGACGCTGTGCCACAAGGACGGCTATCGGCCCGACGGGAACTGCCGCGCGTGCATGGTGGAGATCGACGGCGAGCGTGTGCTGGCGCCGTCGTGCTGCCGCGCGGTGCAGCCGGGCATGAAGGTGAAGGTCGGCAGCGAACGCGCCCGCAATGCCCGCCGCATGGTGCTGGAGCTGCTGCTTGCAGACGCGCCCGCCGATGCGCAGCGGGAGGATTCGGAGCTGCTGCACTGGGCGAGGCAAGCCGGTCTCGCCGAGAGCCGGTTCGCGCGCCGTGCCCCGCAGCCCCAGGACGTCTCGCATCCGGCCATCGCCGTCGATCTCGATGCCTGCATCCAGTGCGGCCGCTGCGTGCGCGGCTGCCGCGAGGAGCAGGTGAACGACGTGATCGGCTATGCCTGGCGGGGCGACCTGGCCACGATCGTCTTCGACGCCGACGACCCGATGGGCGGCTCCACCTGCGTCGCGTGCGGCGAGTGCGTGCAGGCCTGCCCCACCGGCGCGCTGATGCCGAAGCTGCCCGGCACCGACCGCCCGGCACCGAGACAGGCCGAGGCCCGGGTCGACTCCCTCTGCCCGTTCTGCGGCGTCGGCTGCCAGCTCACCTATCACGTATCCGGCAACCGCATCCTCTATGTCGAGGGCCGCGACGGGCCGGCCAACCGCGGCCGGCTCTGCGTGAAAGGGCGCTACGGCTTCGACTATGCGATGAGCCCGGACCGGCTGACGGTGCCGTTGGTGCGCCGCGAGGGTCATCCGAAGCAGCCCGTCTTCGATCGCGTTCCGGCGAACTGGCGCGACGCCTTCCGCGAGGCGAGTTGGGAAGAGGCGCTGCACCTGGCCGGCGGGGGCCTCGCGCGCATCCGGGACCGCGACGGCCCGCGGGCGCTTGCCGGCTTCGGCTCGGCCAAGGGCAGCAACGAGGAGGCCTACCTGTTCCAGAAGCTGGTGCGCACCGGCTTCGGCAGCAACAATGTCGACCACTGCACGCG
>JAEWEW010000304.1 GCA_023389175.1 Pseudomonadota bacterium
GGCTCGCGCGCATACCGCTGCGCATTGCGCTCGGCTCGAGCGCCCGCTTCGGCCTGGTCAACCGGCCGGTCGCCATGGCCGGCGCCGCCCGCGCCGAGAAGTCGATCGCCGACCGCTTCGTGGCCCTCGCCTTCCAGGCCGGCGAATCGCTGCCGCCGGGCATTCCGGTGCCGCAGCTCGCCGCCCCGCCGCCGCTCGATGCGGCGCTGGCCACCCGGCTCGGCATCGATCCGGCCCGGCCCCTGGTGCTGCTCTGTCCGTGCTCCGAGCTCGGCCCGACCAGCGAGTGGCCCGCGCGGCACTTCGCCGCCCTCGCGGCGATGGTGGCGATGCAGTGGCCGGACATCACGATCGGCCTGCTCGGCCGGCCCCGCGACCGCGAGGCGGCCACCCGCATCGCGCTGCTCTGCGGCGAGTCGCTGCACAACTGGTGCGGCCAGCTCGAGCTCGCCGACACGCTGGCCGTGCTGAACCACGCGGCTGCCGTGGTCACCTCCGAATCGCAGTACATGCACCTGGCCGCCGCGCTCGGCCGGCCCCATGTCGCCATCTACGGTGCGGGCGATCCCCGGGCGGAGCGGATCAATGCGTCGCGGCGCAGCGTGATGTGGCTGCACCTCGAGTGCAGCCCGTGCCTCGACGCGCACTGCCGCTTCGGGCACATGAACTGCGTCGGCCAGCAGACGCCCGAGCAGGTGTTCGCCGCCTTGCGCAAGACCATGCGCTTCTCGGCGACGGCGTAGGCACCGACGGCGTCATCCCGGCGCCGACAGCCCCTGCGGCTTCGGCTAAACTGTTCGCCCGCGGCCGGCGCCTCGCCTGCCGCCATCCCGACATCCTGCGGACATCAACCCTGTACCGGCATGCCACGGCTCCCCCTGTTCTCGTCGGCTTCGGCCGTGGAGGAAGCGTTCTACTCGGCCCTCGCCCATGCCGACCTGGGCGGCGTGATGGCGCTCTGGAGCGACGAGGAAGAGGTGGTCTGCATCCATCCCGGCGGCCCGCGGCTGGTCGGCTGGCTCGCGGTGCGCCAGTCCTACGAGCGGTTGCTGGCGCACGGGCCGCTCGACGTGCGGATCCGCGACGTGCAGGTGTACGAGAGCGCCACGCTGTCGGTCCACAGCCTCGTCGAGGAGATCCCGGTCAATGGGCCGCGCGGCCCGGAACGCATCGAGGTGCTGGCCACCAACGTCTATGTCAAGGGCAGCGCCGGCTGGCAGCTGCTGATGCATCACGCGGCGCCGGGACATGAAGGTCGCCGTCCGGCCCATGAGCAGCTCCCTGCCGGCAAGCTCCACTGACGGCTATCGCACGCCGGGCTGGCTGCGCAACCGGCACCTGCAGACCATCTGGCCGGCGATCATCGCGCCGGCGCCGGCGGTCCGCTACCGGCGCGAGCGCTGGTCCACGCCGGACGGCGACTTCGTCGATCTCGACTGGGCCGAGCCCGGCGCCGGCAGCGAGCCGACTGCGCCGGGGGCGCCGCTGGTCGCGCTCTTCCACGGGCTCGAAGGCGGATCGCGCAGCCACTATGCCCGCGCCCTCATGGCGACGCTCCTGTCGATCGGCTGGCGCGGCGTGGTGGTCCACTGGCGCGGCTGCAGCGGCGAGCCGAACCTGCTCGCGCGGGCCTACCACTCCGGTGATTCGGACGAGATCGACTGGATCCTCAGGCGGCTGCGGCCCGAGTTCGCCGCCGGCGTGTCGCTCGGGGCGAACGTGCTGCTCAAGTGGCTCGGCGAGCGCGGCAGCGAGGCCGGTTTCCTGCGCGCGGCTGCGGGCGTCTCGGCGCCGCAGGACCTGCATGCCGGCGCGGTCGCGCTCTCGCGCGGGTTCAACCGGCTCTACTGCGTCAACTTCCTGCTCACGCTCAAGCGCAAGAGCATCGCCAAGCTTGACCGCTTTCCGGGGCTCTACGACCGGCAGCGCGTGGCCGCCGCGCGCGATTTCTTCGACTTCGACGACGCGGTGACCGCGCCGCTGCACGGCTTTCGCGACGCGATGGACTACTGGAGCCGCAGCTCCTGCAAGCACTACCTCGGCGGCATCGCCATCCCGACCCTGGTGCTGAACGCCCGCAACGACCCGTTCCTGCCGCCCGCGGTGCTGGCTCGTCCGGCGGAGGTCTCGTCCTCGGTGGTGCTGGACTATCCGGAGCACGGCGGCCACGCCGGCTTCCTCCAGGGCGGCCTGCCGGGCGCGGTCACCTGGCTGCCCGGCCGGCTGGTGCGCTTCTTCCGGCAATACGCCTGAGACCCGGCCGATGCTGGACGACCAGGTCCGACGGGCGATGCGCAAGTGGCCGCAGGTGCCGGCGGTCTACGGCTGGCTGCGGCTGGGGCGGCGCGGGCAGTGGCTCCTGGTCGACCGCGGCCGGCCCGGCTTCGACGAGGCGCTGCATGGACAGGGCAGCCCGATCACCAGTCCGCCGATCCTCGACTTCATCGGCCGCAACTACGAGGCCGACGAGCACGGCGCCTGGTACTGGCAGAACGGCCCGCAGCGCGCCTATGTCACGCTCGAGCTTGCGCCGCTCGTCCTGCGGGTGCTCGGCGAGGCGCCGGCGCAGCGGCTCGTCACCCACACCGGCTGGCTGGTGGAGCATGTCTCGCGCGTGGCCTGCGACCTGGACGGCAATCTCTTCCTGCAGACCGATCTCGGTCCGGCGGTCGTGGACGATCGCGACATCGGGCAGCTCGATCTGCGCGAGGCCGGCACCGGGGGACAACTCGCGCTGCTGCTTTCCCGGCATCCGCCGCCGGGCGATCCGGCACTGCCGTGGGTGGTGGAGCCGCTCGGCGTGCGCGGCGCGAGCGCGCTCGGCCAGGCGCTCGGCTACGTCGCGACACCGGCCGGCGGCACCGACGGTGCCGGCGCAGCGGCGGCGCGAGCGCGGCCGGAAACCTGAAGCAGCCGCGCCTGCGCAAGCGCGGCGAAGCCGGCCCAGTCATGGCCGGCGGCCAGTGTCGCCAACTCCGCCCAGTGCGCCGTGCCGATGGCCTGCGGATCGTCGCCGGTACCGCGGACGAGCCGATCGAGCTCGGAGGGCGGCACCGCGGCGAGTTTTGCGAACGTGTCGATGCCCTGGTCCCGAAGCATCGTGCCCACCCGCGGCCCGAGGCCCGGGATCGCCTCCAGGTCGACCTGCCGGTAGACCGAGGCCTGGCTGTACAGGGTGGCGGAGCTGGTGGAGACCGCACCGGGCGCGCCGATCGCGATGCGGCCCGACACGGTGCCCGCGCCGGTGCCGGCGGTGGTGGCATCGCGGGCTGTATCTGCCGGGGCCCCGGGAGTCTCGGGGGTCCCGGCCCGCCGCTCAGCGTCTCGCATCGCGCATCTCCTCGCGGTAGGCCGCCTCGGCTTCCCGCAGCTTCACGTCGACGATGGAGCCGTTGTAGAAGTCGAGATCTCCGGCGCTGCGCGCGAGGCGCAGCTGCTCGATCGCGGGCAGGCGCATGCCCTGCAGCAGGTAGCCCTCGGCGGCGGCCTTGTGCGCAAGGCCGCGTTCGCCGAGGCCCTGGTGCGCCTCGGCAAGCAGGCGCCACAGCTCCGGGTCCCCCTTGATGGTGCCGGTCTTCTCGCGCAGCAGTCCGGCCGCCTCGCGGAACGCCCGGCCCGCGATCAGCACCTGCGCCCGCAGCCGGATGAGCGCCAGGTTGTCCGGACGGGCGCGCAGTGCGGCGGCCGAGCGCTCCATCGCCGCCGGCAGGTCGCCGCTTCCCAGGCTGTTGGCGACCCCGAGCCGCTGGAAGAAGACATGGTCGCTGCCCAGTGCCTCGCGCGCGCGCGCGAGCGCCTTCTCGGCCGACGCCCAGTCGCGGCTCGCGTGCGCGACGCTGGCGAGCCCGTACCACGGCGCGGGATCCCGCGCGCCGGCCGCGGCCGAGGCGATCCGCTGCTCGAACTGGCGGCGCGCCGCGGCGAGCGCATCGACGCTTTCGCTGCCGATCGCGATAGCGCGCGCCCGCATCAGGTGGAACTCCACCGAGTCGCGATGCGCGATCGGCTTCATGTCCTGGGTGCGCAGCTGCAGGTCGTTCATCCGCTCGCCGGTGACCGGGTGGGTGCGCACGTACACCGGGACGTTGCCCTCGTTGTAGCGGTTGACCTGCTGCAGCCGGCCGAAGAAATCGGGCGCCGCGCGGGCGTCGAAGCGGGCCTCGCGCAGCATGTCGAGCCCGATCCGGTCGGCCTCCCGTTCGGCGTCGCGGGAGAACGAAAGCATGGTCCGGGTGGCGAGCGTGTCGCCGAGCGAGATCGCGCCGATCGCGGCGTCGGAGCTCGAGCGGGCCGCGAGCGCCCCGAGCACCATGCCGGCCAGCGCCATCATCGAGGCCTGCCGCTGCTGGCTGAGCATACGCGCGATGTGGCGCTGCGTGACGTGCCCGATCTCGTGGGCGAGCACCGACGCGAGCTCCGACTCGTTCTCCGCGGCCGCGATCAGGCCGGTATGCACGCCGATGAAGCCGCCCGGCAGCGCGAAGGCGTTGATCGACGGCTCCCTCACCGCGAAGAACGCGAACTGCGACGCGCGGGCCGGCCCGGTGGCGATCAGCCGCGCGGCGAAGCGGTTGAGGTACTCGGTGAACTCGGCGTCGTCCCAGACCGTGCCGTCCGCGCGCAGCTCGCGCATGATCGATTCGCCGAGCCGGCGCTCCGCGGCGCCCGAGAGCTCGTCGCCGCTTGCCGCCCCCAGGTCCGGCAGGCGATCCAGCTGCGCGACGGTGCTCGCGGGCGTGGCGGCGAGGACAGCGGACAGGACGCCGGCGAGCATCCGGGCAGGCAGCCACCTGCGACGCCGCCTGCGACCGGCCGGACGCGTTGCCGCGGCCGTCAGGGCGGCGATCCGGTCGAACCGGCCGCCCGCTTGGGAGGCCGGGACGGGTCCGCGGTGCAAACAGGACCTGGTCACCTTGCTATGATAACGAGGCGGCCCCGCAGCCGCCGGCCGACACTGCCGCGGGCAGGGCAAGCCGCATCACAGGAGGCTGTCGCGGCCAGACGAATGGACCAGCTCTCGCATTTCGACGCCACCGGCCAGGCCCACATGGTCGATGTCGGCGCCAAGGCCGAGACCGCCCGCGTCGCGGTCGCCGAG
>JAEWEW010000317.1 GCA_023389175.1 Pseudomonadota bacterium
GATGAACGACGAGTAGAAGCCGACGCCGAACTGGCCGATCAGGTTGGAGTCCTTCGCGGCATCTCCGGTGAGCCGGCTGAAGAACTCCCGGGTGCCGGAGCGGGCGATGGTGCCGAGGTTGGCGATCGCCTCGTCGCGCGACAGGCCCACGCCGTTGTCGGAGATGCGGATCCAGCGCTGGTCCTTGTCGTACGAGATGCGGATGCCGAGCTCGGCGTCGCCCTCGTAGAGGGCGTCGTTGTCGATCGCCTCGAAGCGCAGCTTGTCGCAGGCGTCCGACGCATTGGAGACCAGCTCGCGCAGGAAGATCTCGCGGTTGCTGTAGAGCGAATGGATCATCAGGTCGAGCAGCTGCTTGATCTCCGTCTGGAAACCCAGCGTCTCGGAAGCGGTGTCGGTTCTTGCGGTGTCGGTCATGGTTCGATGTGAAGGACGGGATTGAGGATGGCCCGGAACCGGGGGCGCGGGATGACGGGGCCGGAAATTGGGGCTGCAGCCACCGGATTCAAGCACCGGCCGCAGGGCCTGCCGGCAACGGCCTGGGACGGGCTGCCGTGGCCGACAGCGCGTCGCCCAACGCCTCCAGCATGCGGGGATTGTCCAAGGTGGCGACATTGAAGCGCATGCGGGTGCCGGGTACCTGGGTGGGAGAGAACAGGCTGCCGGGCGCCATGAGGAAGCCGCGATCGAGCATCGCCTGGGCGAGCGCGATGGAGTCCACGCCGGTATCGACCCACTGGAACATGCCGTGTCCCGGCTGGCGCGCCCGCGGGAACCCGAACGGCTCGAGCGCGGCCGCCGCCCGCTGGTGGGCGAGCGCGAGCCGCTGGCGCAGTCGGTCGACATGCCGGCGGTAGTGCCCTTCCGAGAGCACCCGGTACACCACCCGCTCGCCGATCTCGGGGCTGGTGAGCCCGACCAGCATCTTCAGGTCGGTGAGCTCGCGCGCGAGGCCGGGCTCGCAAGCGATGAAGCCGACCCGCAACGTGGCCGCCAGCGTCTTGGAGAAGCCACCGAGGTAGATCACCCGGTCGAGCTGGTCGAGCGCCGCCACCCGGGTGCAGGCCTGCACCGCCGCGCCGGGATGGAGGTCGCAGTAGACATCGTCCTCGACCACGCGGAAGTCGTGGCGCTCGGCGAGCTGCAGCACGCCGTAGGCCTTGGCAGCCGAAAGCGAGCCACCGGTGGGGTTGTGCAGCACCGAGCCCATCACGAAGAGCTTGGGCCGATGTTCGGCCGCGAGCTCCGCCAACCGCGCGAGATCGGGGCCGTCGGCCTGGCGCGGCACGCCCACCACCCGCGCACCGAGGAGGGCGAAGCGGCCGAACATCAGGAACCAGCCCGGATCCTCGGCCAGCACCGTGTCACCGGGACGAAGGCAATGGCGAGCCACCAGGTCCAGCGCCTGGGTGACGCCGTTGGTTGTGACCAGCTGCTCCGGCGTCGCGGCGATCTCCAGCTGCTCGAGCTTGAGCTGCAGCTGCTGTCGCAGCGGCAGGTAGCCCTGCGCCTGGCCGTAGCCCATCAGCGCCGACCAGTTCTGCCGCCCCAGGGAGCGCAGGCTGCCCGCCACCAGCTCGCCGTCCAGCCAGCCGTTGGGCAGCACGCCGCTGCCCGGCATGTCGCAGGAAGGCAGCTGGCGGAACATGTTGCGCAGCAGCCAGACCACGTCGATCTGGCTGTTGGACGCCTCGGCCCAGGCATGCGCCTGCGCGACCTGGCTGTGGACGTCGCGCGGCTTGACGTAGAAGCCGGATCCCGGCCGGGCCTCGATGTAGCCGCGCGCGATCAGCCGGTCGTACGCCTCCACCACCGTGAACCGGGACACCCGGTGCTCGGCCGCGAATCGCCGGATCGACGGCATGCGCGCGCCCGGACGCATCAGCCGCTCGTCGATACGGCCGGCGTAGTGGACGACGATTCTCTCGACCAGCGTGCGCTCGCCATCCGGCCGGAGGATGCCTGCGCCGGCGGAGAGCGCAGGCACGACGGCGTCCGGGCCGGTCGCGGCGGACACGACGTCTGCTTCGCGGATCCTCTCGTCCATCGATCTGCCCTGTCAGCCAACCGTACCGGTGCGGATTCTAACCGGCGTCCTCGCCGTACCGGTCTTCCCTTGCCGGCTGTCACGGTGCCCCGTGTCCGGGCGAGGCTCGACCGGGCCACTGCGGGGCTTCATGCCATCATCGCGAAATGCACGCCTGGCCCTATCCGACGCTGCTTGCCGACATCGGCGGCACCAACGTGCGCTTCGCACTCGCCGAGGCGGCCGGCGCCGAGCCGACCCGGGTCGAGGTGCTGCGCACCGCCGACCATCCGGACCTCGCCGCTGCGGCGGCCGCCTATCTCGCCGGCATCCGCCGCGACCGCCAATCGCCGCCGGCAGGCGCGGCGCTCGCCATCGCCGCCCCGCCGGACCGCGCCCGCCGCGAGCCGGTGCGGCTCACCAATTCGGCCTTCACCATCGACGCGGCGGCACTGGCCCGGCGGCTCGGCCTGCAGGCGTTCTGGGTGGTCAACGACTTCGAGGCGCTCGCCTGGTCGCTGCCGACCCTCGGCCCGGCCGACCTGGACCAGGTCGGCCCGGTGGCGCCATCGCTCGATGCGACCATGGCGGTCATCGGTCCGGGCACCGGCATGGGCTGCGCGGGGCTGCTGCGCGACGGCACCGGCTGGCACACGGTCCCGGGCGAAGGCGGCCATGCCACCCTCGGCGGACGCACGCCGCTCGAGCGCGAGGTGCTCGCCGCCGCAGCGGCGCGGGCCGACCATGTCTCTGCCGAACGGCTGCTGTCCGGCACCGGCCTGCCGCTCCTCTACCACGCGGTGGCCGCCGTCCGCGGCGACGACGCGGCCAACCGGCCGGCGCCCGCCCCCGAGGCGATCACCGCCGCGGCCACCGACGGCTCGGATCCGCTGTGCGTCGACGTGATGACGGTGTTCTGCTCGCTGCTCGGCGTCTATGCCGGCAACGTCGCGCTCACCTTCGGCGCCACCGGCGGGCTGCTGATCGGCGGCGGCATCCTGGGGCATGTCCGCGGGCTGCTGGAGCGCAGCGCATTCCGCGACCGGTTCGAGGACAAGGGGCGGTTCGCGGGTTACCTGGGACGCATCGGCACCGCGCTGATCATCCGCGAGCAGCCGGCGCTCGCCGGCCTCGTCTACGCGCTGCAGCACTCGCTGCCAGGGCTGCCCGTCCAGCGTCCGTGAGCTCACCGGCGGGCGGTCGGTGGTCCGCCCGGAACGGCCCCCGCGTCAGGCCACCGGCTCGAAGAACTCGGCCACCCGCTCCGGCGTCACGTCCGCGGCCGACGCCGGCGACCAGCGGGGCGACCGGTCCTTGTCGATCAGCAGCGCCCGCACGCCTTCGGGAAAATCGTGGTGACGCATGCACTGCATCGCCACCACCAGGTCCAGCGCCAGCACCTGCTCGAGGCCGAGCAGGCGACAGCGACGCAGGTACTCGAGGGTAACCGCGGCGGCGGTGGGCGAGCCTTCCAGCAGGTTGGCGAGCGGCCGCTCGAACCAGGCATCGGCCTCGGCGGCTTCGCGCAATCCCTTGACGATGCCGCCGAGCTTCGCGCGGGTGCAGATCGAGCGGATGGCGCCATGCCGCTCGCGCAGCGCGGAAGGCGCTGGCGAAACCGCGCCCGCGGCCTCGAAGCCCCGGCAGAAGTGCGTCGCCTGCGCCCGGTGGTCGACCACCGTATCGCCCCAATCGACCGCGCAGAACGCATCCAGGAATTCCGGCTGCCGCGCGTGGTCGACCACATGGTCCGCGAAACGGGCGTAGATCGCGTCCTGCTCGTCCAGCATGACGCCGGTCAGCGCGAGCAGGATGCCGGCCTCGCCGGGCACCCGGTTGAGGAACCAGCCGCCGCCCACGTCCGGGAAGAGGCCGATGTGGATCTCCGGCATCGCGATCCGCGAGCCGGTCGCAACGAAGCGGTGGCTGCCGGCCACCGAGAGGCCGAGCCCGCCGCCCATGGTGACGCCATGCGCCCAGGTGACCAACGGCTTCGGGTAGGCGTGCATCAGGTGGTCGAGCCGGTACTCGACGGTGAAGAAGCGGTCGCCATAGTCGAACGCGCTCGGGCCGCCCTCCCGGATCTCGCGCGCGATGCGGCTCACGTCGCCGCCGGCGCAGAAGCCCTTGGGCCCGTCCCCGGCGACCACCACCGCGACGATGGCGTCGTCCACCGCCCAGGCCGCGAACTGCGCGAGCATCAGCTCGCACATGTCCAGGTCGAGCGCGTTGAGTCGCCGCGGCCGAGCGAGCCAGGCGATGCCGACCTGCCGGCCGCCGCCTGCCGCGCGTGTCTCGAAGCGCACCGGCGGCCCTTCGTCGCTCACGTTCCTGGCCTGCGACGTCATGGTCTTGCGGGCGCCATCGCCACGTCCCTCCACTTCGGTTCCAGCAAGGTTCCCTTGCGTCCGCGGGTGCCGGCATGGCCGGCCAGCTCTCGCAGGAACATCGTGCGCTCCATCGGCTTGTCGCGGTTGCCCTTGCCACGGACCAGGATGCCCTCCTTGCCGCAGACGACCACCTGGCGCAGCTTCTCGCCGGCATCGAGCTTCATCAGGCTGACGCCGCGGCCGCCGTTCTTCAGCACCTTCACGTCGCCGACGGCGAAGGTCAGCATCCGGCCCCGATGGCCGCCGCCGCTGCCTTCGCTCAGGCAGACCACCGTGCTGGCGGTGGCCTCGTCGAAGAGCGCCGGACGCAGCGGCGCGTCCCCGGCCTCGAGCGTGAGGAACCCCTTGCCGGCCTTGATCCGGCCCGTCCAGTCGCCGGCACGGCAGACCAGCCCGTTGCCGCCGGCGGTGGCGACCAGCACTGCCGTGGCCGCCGGCGCCGCGAATGCATGATCGATGCGCGCGCCGGCCTCCACTTCCACCAGGCTGGTGATCGGCACGCCGTCACCCCGGGCCGAAGGCAGGCTCGCCACCGGTATCGCGTAGACCCGGCCGTTGGTGGCGATCGCGTAGAGCGCGTCGCTGGTCATCACCGGATAGGCGCCGTAGAACGCGTCGCCGCTCTTGAAGGTGAACTGGGCGGGGTCGTGGCCGTGGCCCTGGCGCGCGCGTACCCAGCCCTTCTCGGAGACGATCACGGTGACCGGCTCGTCCACCACGCGGACCTCGACGCTCGCGCGATCGGCCGCCTCGATCAGCGTGCGGCGATCGTCACCGTAGAGCTTCGCGTCGGCCTCGATCTCCTTCACGATCTGGCGGCGCAGCGCCGCTTCGCTGTCGAGCAGCGCCTGCAGGCCCGTCTTCTCCTTGCGCAGCTCCTCGAGCTCGCGCTCGATGCGGATCGCCTCCAGCCGGGCGAGCTGGCGCAGGCGGATCTCCAGGATGTCCTCGGCCTGGCGATCGGTGAGCCCGAACGCCGCGATCAGCGCCGGCTTCGGCTCGTCCGACTGGCGGATGATCCGGATCACCTCGTCGATGTTGAGCAGCACCAGCTGCCGGCCCTCGAGGATGTGGATCCGGTCGTTGACCTTGTCGAGACGGAAGACGGTCCGCCGCCGCACCGTCTCGACCCGGAAGGCGGCCCATTCCTGCAGGATCTCCAGGAGCGACTTCTGGCGCGGCCGTCCGTCGCGGCCGATCATCACCAGGTTGACCGGCACGCTGGATTCCAGGCTGGTCAGGGTGAGCAGCGTCGCGAGCAGCTGCTGCTGGTCGATGCGCGAGGTCTTCGGCTCGATGACCAGCCGCACCGCCGCCTCGCGCCCGGACTCGTCCCGGACCGCGTCCATCACCGCGAGCACCTGCCCCTTGAGCTGGACCTGCTCCGGCGAGAGCGACTTCTTGCCGGCGCGCACCTTGGGATTGGTGAGCTCCTCGATCTCCTCCAGCACCCGCTGCGACGAGACGCCGTGCGGCAGCTCGTCGATCACCAGCTGCCACTGGCCGCGGGCGAGGTCCTCGAAGTGATGGCGCGCCCGGACCCGGATCGAGCCGCGGCCGCTGCGATAGGCCTCGGCGATGTCCTCCGGCGAGGAGATGACCTGCCCGCCGCCGGGGAAGTCCGGGCCGGGCAGATGACCGAGCAGCTCCGCCAGGCCGATCTTCGGATTGCGCACCACCGCCGCCGCCGCCCGCGCCACCTCGTGCAGGTTGTGCGGCGGGATCTCGGTGGCGAGCGCGACCGCGATGCCGGAGGCGCCATTGAGCAGCACCATCGGCAGGCGCGCCGGCAGGCGGGCCGGCTCGCGGCCGGAGCCGTCGTAGTTCGGCACGAAGTCCACCGTGCCGAGGTCGATCTCGTCGAGCAGCAGCCGCGCATGCGCGGTGAGCCGCGCCTCGGTATACCGCATCGCCGCCGCGCCGTCGCCGTCGCGCGAGCCGAAGTTGCCCTGCCCGTCGATCAGCGGATAGCGCAGCGAGAAGTCCTGCGCCATGCGCACCAGCGCGTCGTAGGCCGCGGTGTCGCCATGCGGGTGGTACTTGCCCAGCACGTCGCCCACCACCCGCGCCGACTTGACCGGCTTGGCGGCGGGGCCGAGGCCCATCTCGTTCATCGCGTACAGGATGCGCCGCTGCACCGGCTTCTGACCGTCGCAGACGTCGGGCAGCGCGCGGCTCTTGATGGTCGAGATGGCGTAGTCGAGGTAGGCGCGCTCGGCGTAGCGGGCGAGCGTGAGGGAATCCGCCTCGTCTCCCGGGTCGTCGCCCGGGATGGGATCGATCCGGTCGTCCATCAGACGTCGGCCTCCGCCTCATGGCCGTGCTCCTCGAGCCAGGCCCTGCGCCCCGCCGCCTCGCCCTTGCCCATCAGCATGGTGAACTGCCGCTCGGTGTCGGGCTCCGGGATGCGGCCGAAGCGCACCTGCAGCAGCCGGCGGGTGGCCGGGTTGAGGGTCGTCTCCCAGAGCTGATCCGCGGTCATCTCGCCGAGGCCCTTGAAGCGGGAGATGGTCCAGCTGCCTTCGCGCAGGCCGTCCTTGCGCAGCTTGTCCTCCACATGCGTGAGCTCGCCCTGGTCCAGGCAGTAGAGCTTGCGCAGCGGCCGCTTGCCCTGGGCCGGCACGTCGACGCGAAAGAGCGGCGGCCTTGCGACGAAAATGCGGCCGGCTTCGATCAGCCCGGGGAAGTGACGGAAGAAGAGCGTGAGCAGCAGCACCTGGATGTGCGAGCCGTCGACGTCGGCGTCCGAGAGGATGCAGATCTTGCCGTAGCGCAGGCCGGAGAGGTCCGGCGTCTGGCCCTTGCCGTGCGGGTCCACGCCGATCGCCACCGAGATGTCGTGGATCTCGTTGTTCGCGAAGAGGCGATCGCGGTCGGTCTCCCAGGTGTTCAGCACCTTGCCGCGCAGCGGCAGCACCGCCTGCGTCTCCTTGTCGCGCCCCATCTTGGCCGAGCCGCCGGCGGAATCGCCCTCGACCAGGAAGAGCTCGTTGACCTCGAGATCGGTCGATTCGCAGTCGGTCAGCTTGCCGGGCAGCACCGCGACGCCGGAGCCCTTGCGTTTCTCGACCCGCTGCGCCGACCGCTGGCGAGCCTGCGCCTGGCGGATGACCAGATCCGCAAGCCTGCGGCCGAGGTCCACGTGCCGGTTCAGCCATAGCTCGAAGCTGCCGCGCACGTAGCCGGCCACCAGCCGCACCGCATCGCGCGAGTTGAGCCGCTCCTTGGTCTGGCCCTGGAACTGCGGATCCAGGACACGGGCGGAGAGCACGAAGCTCGCGCGGACGAACACGTCCTCGGGCATCAGCTTCACGCCCTTGGGCTGCAGCGAGTGCAGCTCGATGAAGCTCTTCACCGCGCCGAAGAGTCCCTCGCGCAGCCCGGATTCGTGCGTGCCGCCGGCCGAGGTCGGGATCAGGTTGACATAGGACTCGCGCACCAGGCTGCCTTCCTCGGTGTACGCGACCACCCACTGGGCGCCCTCGCCCTCGGCGAAGGTGTCGTGCCCCGGCTCGGTGTATTGCTCGCCCTCGAACAGCAGCAGCGGCTCGCCGGCCCCCTGGCCGAGCAGCACCTCGTCCAGATAACCCCGCAGCCCGTGCTCGTACTGCCAGGTGGTCCGCTCGCCGGTCTTCTCGACGGTGAGCGTCACCTTCACGCCCGGCAGCAGCACCGCCTTGCTGCGCAGCAGCCGCACCAGGTCGGCCATCGGAACCGTCGGCGAATCGAAGTACTTGGGATTCGGCACCACCAGCACCCGGGTGCCGTGCCGCGGGTCGCTCCGGGTGCCCGGCCGGGAGGCCAGCTTCTTCACCCGCTCGCCGTTGGCGAAGGCGATGGTGTGGACCTGGTTGCCCTGGTCGTCCGGACGCCAGACGGTGACCTCGAGCCGCGACGAGAGCGCGTTGGTCACCGAGACGCCTACCCCGTGCAACCCGCCCGAGAAGCTGTAGGCGCCGCCCGCTGCCTTGTCGAACTTGCCGCCCGCGTGCAGCCGGGTGAAGACGATCTCCACCACCGGGATCTGCTCCTCCGGATGCGGACCGACCGGGATGCCGCGGCCGTCGTCCTGCACGGTGAGGCTGCCGTCCTTGTGCAGCATAACGTCGATGGCGGTGGCATGGCCGCCCAGCGCCTCGTCGGCCGAGTTGTCGATCACCTCCTGCAGGATGTGCTGGGGGCTCTCGGTACGGGTGTACTTCCCCGGCCGCTGCCGGACCGGTTCGAGCCCCTTGAGGACCTTGATGGATGCTTCGGAGTATCCGCCCTGCTTGCTTTGTCTTGTCGCCATCGCGCAATTATCGCTGATCGCGAAAGGCGTCCCGTGGACGGCGCGGCGCGCGTGGGCGCGGTGCGACTGCGCAGTGGGCGGTGGCGGTGGGCGGTGGGACTGCGCAGCGGCCGCAGGCGGCGACGGGCGGCGCGGGCCGGCAGGTCTAGCGCAGGCCGATCGCCTGGGCGCACATGGCAAGCACGCTGCCGAGCTCCATGGCGAGGGACGGGCTGAGGTAGGCGGCGAAGGTGGCCCCGAGCGCGGCGATGCCGAGGAGCGCGGCGGCGACCACGATGCCGCGCGATCGCGCGGTCCGCGGACGCGCGGATGGATCCTCGAATCCTGGGGAGTACTTCATGCCGGCCATGGCACCAGTGTAGGACGTTTCCGTCGCGGACGAAACCGGATGCCCGGTCGAGCGGAATGGACTCCGCGCGCCGGGCCGGTGGCGCTCAGTAAGGCAGGCCGACGTAGTTCTCGGCGAGAGAGGTCGAGCCCGCCACCGAGTTGGCCAGGTAGTCCAGCTCGGCCTCCTGGATCTTCTGGCCGAAGTCGCCGTTCTCCGGGAACTTGTGCATCATCGAGGTGAACCACCAGGAGAAGCGCACCGCCTTCCAGACCCGCCGCAGGCAGCGACGCGAGTAGTCGTCGATGCCGGCCGTGCTGCCGGCCCCGGAGCCGGCGCCCCGGTAGTACTCGATGAGCGCCTCGGACAGGTAGTGGACGTCGCTCGCCGCGAGGTTGAGCCCCTTGGCGCCGGTGGGCGGCACGATGTGGGCAGCATCGCCGGCGAGGAACAGCCGTCCGTGGCGCATCGGCTCGGCGACGAAGCTGCGCAGGGGAGCGATGCTCTTCTCGATCGAGGGCCCGGTCACCAGGGCATCGGCCGCCCGCCGGTCCAGACGCCGGCGCAGCTCATCCCAGAACCGCTCGTCCGGCCAGTCCTCCACCTTGTCGTCCAGGCTGCACTGGACGTAGTAGCGGCTGCGGGTGAGCGACCGCATGCTGCAGAGCGCGAAGCCGCGCTCGTGGTTGGCATAGATGAGCTCGGGGGAGACGGGCGGCGTCTCGGACAGCACGCCGAGCCATCCGAACGGGTAGACCCGCTCGTAGGTCCGGAGCAGGCCGGCAGGCATGGACTGGCGGCTCACGCCGTGGAAGCCGTCGCAGCCGGCGATGAACTCGCACTGCAGCTCGCGCGGCTGCCCCTCGTGCACGAAGCGCACGCAGGGCGACGGCCCGTCCACGTCATGCAGGCTCACCGACTTCGCCTCGTAGATGCTGGTCGCGCCCGCCAGCTCGCGCGCCTCCATCAGGTCGCGGGTGACCTCGGTCTGGCCGTAGACGGTGACATGCTTGCCCGGAACCAGCGTCGCGAAATCGATCCGATGCCGTTCGCCGGCGAAGGCGAGCTCGATGCCGTGGTGCACCAGGCCCTGCGCATGCAGGCGCTGCGCCACCCCGGCCTGCTCCAGCAGCCCGACCGTCCCCTGCTCCAGGACGCCGGCACGGATCCGGCCGAGGACGTATTCGCGACTGCGGTTCTCCAGGAGCACCGTCGCCACGCCGGCGCGGTGCAGCAGCATGGACAGCAGCTGCCCGGCGGGCCCGCCGCCGATGATGGCGACCTGCGTCCTCATCCGCCCTTTCCGGACGGGGCGCCGCCGCGCTCCGCGGCAGCGAGCGGCACGACGGGCTCGTGTCCGTAGAGGAACCGGTCGCGTTCGAGCAGCATGCTGTCGACGGCGCGCTCGATGTCCGCCAGCTGGAACTCCAGCGGCAGGAGGTCATCGCCGTCGCCCTCCTCGGCGACGCTATCATCCCAGGCCACGCCGAACGAATCCATCGTGGCGGCGGCCTCCGACAGGGCATGGTCGAACTGGGCCGACATCCTTGCCGCCAATGCCAGCCGTGCGCTCGGGTCGCGACGGTTTCTGCTCACGCCTGCAAGAATAGCAAACTCGATGCCGCCGCAGCGTCCCGCATCCTCCGCGCCCGCGCGCAGCCCGCTGCACCCGGCGGGCCGCTGGGTTGCATCGCATCGCGGCCGCCTCGCATGGCTCTTCGTCTGCGTGCTCGCGCCCCTCTACCTCTTCGGCGAGCTGGCCGAACGGGTCCGCGAGCCGGCCGCCATCCCGTTCGACGAGCCGATCCTGCGGCTGATGCAGCGCCTCGCGACGCCCTGGCTCGACCAGGCGATGCTGCTCGCCTCGCAGGCCGGCTCCGGGCCCTGGGTGTCGGCCTTCGACGTGCTCGTCTGCGCGTTCCTGCTTGCCCGGCGCCGCTGGCTGCAGGCGCTCTACTGGACGCTCGCCACCGGCGGGGCCGCACTCCTCAACCTGCTTGCCAAGCACTCCTACGCCCGCGCCCGCCCGGAGCTCTGGCCCTCGCTCGCGCCGGAGACCTCTTTCAGCTTCCCGAGCGGCCATGCGATGCAGTCGATGTCGCTCGCCGCCGCCCTGGTGGTGCTCGCCTGGCCGACCCGGCTGCGCTGGCCGATCCTGGTCGCCGGTGCCGCGTTCACCTTGGTGGTGGGCATCTCGCGGATCTACCTCGGCGTGCATTTCCCCTCCGACGTACTGGCCGGCTGGTGCGCCTCGCTCGCCTGGGCGGTCGGCCTCGCCCTGCTCTTCAGGCGCCGGACGGGCCGCCGGGGCGCATCCGATCCCACATGAAGTATCCTCGACCGGTCCCGCGGCGACTGCCCGGGGTCGCCGTCGGCGCACCCGTCGCCCGAACCCATCTTCCGGACTCATGCAAAGAAAGAAGCCCCAGGGAAAAGTCCAGCTGAGCGCCGCCCTCCTGCTCACCGGCCTCGTCTTCGCCGCGGACCTCATCACGCCGGTCGGCTACGCGGAATGGACCTTGTACGTCGTGCCGATCGCGCTCTGCCTGGCCTCCCGGCAGCCGAACACGCCGCTGCTGGCGGCCACGGCGGCCACCGGCCTGATCCTGATCGGCTACCTGCTCTCGCCTGCCGGGGCGCAGACGCACATGGCGATCATCAATCGCATGATGGGCACGGTGGCCTTCTGGGTGGTCGCGGCCGCCGGCGCGCGCTTCATCACGACTCGGCGGGAGGTGGAGCGCCTCACCTGGCTGGAACAGGGCAAGGCCAGCCTCACGCACGAGCTGGCCGGCGTTCAGACGCCGGAATCGCTCGCGAAGAACGCGCTCGCGGCGCTCGCCGAGTACACCGGCTGTGTCGCCGGCACCTTCTACCAGGTACAGGGCGACCGTCTCGTTCGCCTCGCGAGCCGGGCCGGCGACGGTCCTCCGGAGAGCATCGCGCTCGGCAAGGGCCTCGCCGGACAGGCGGCCATGGATGGACGGTTCCAGTTCCTCGGCCCGGTCGCGCCCGACTACCTGGCGATGTCGTCGTCGCTCGGCAGCATGAAGCCGCGTTCGGTCGCGGTGCTGCCGACCCACTCGGACGGCGTGGTGAACGGCGTGCTGGAGGTGGCTTACCTGCTGCCGCCGGAGGAGCTGCCGATGACCGAGTCGCTGCTGAAATCCTGCGACGAGACGATCGGGGTCGCGCTCAACGCCGCGCTCAGTCGCATCCGGCTGCAGGAGCTGCTTGCCGAGACCCAGCGCCAGAGCGAGGAGCTGCAGACCCAGCAGGAGGAGCTGCGGGTCAGCAACGAGGAGCTGGAGGAGCAGGGTCGGGCGCTGCGCGAGTCCAAGGAGCAGCTGGAGGAGCAGCAGGCGGAGCTGGAGCAGACCAACCTGCAGCTGGAGGAATACAGCAACCACCTGGAACGCCAGAAGCACGAGCTGCTGGTCACGCAGGGGCGGCTGGAGGAGAACGCGCGGCTGCTCGAGCGCACCAACCAGTACAAGTCCGAGTTCCTCGCCAACATGTCGCACGAGCTGCGCACGCCGCTCAACAGCTCGCTGATCCTGTCGCGGCTGCTGGCGGACAATGCCGACGGCTCGCTCAACGAGGTGCAGGTGCGCTACGCGCGCACCATCCATGCGTCCAACCAGGACCTGCTGGACCTGATCAACGACATCCTCGACCTGGCCAAGATCGAGGCCGGCAAGGTGGAGGTGTCGCTCGAGCCGGTGCGCCTGCCGCATCTGCTGGAACCGCTGCGTCTCACCTTCGAGCCGATTGCCCAGGAGGCCAGGCTCGGGTTCCGGATTGTCGTGGAGCCGGACCTGCCGGAGACCATCCGGACCGACATGCTCCGGCTGCAGCAGGTGCTGCGCAACCTGCTCTCCAACGCCTTCAAGTTCACGAAGACGGGCGAGGTGGCGCTGCTGGTCTCCCGGGCCGGCGATCGCGTCCGCTTCGCGGTGAAGGACACCGGCATCGGCATTCCCGAGTCGCAGCAGGAAGTGATCTTCGAGGCCTTCCGGCAGGCGGACGGGTCGACCAGCCGCCAGTTCGGCGGCACCGGGCTCGGGCTGTCGATCTCGCGCGAGCTCGCGCGCCTGCTGGGCGGTACCCTCGCCGTGCGCAGCGCCCCCGGCCAGGGCAGCACCTTCACGCTCGACCTGCCGCTCGAGGCGAGCGACGCGCCATCCCTGGACGACGAGGAGTCGGAACCCCTGCCCGCCTCCGACCAGGCACTGGCCGCCGCCAGGCCGTTGCCCGGCTTCAGCCCGGAGCTCAAGGCCGCGATGGATTCGCTTGCGCAGTCGGTCGCGACCGCGGAGCGGCAGGAGGCGGCAGCCGGCGCGACCGAGGACGCCCGCGAGGCCGCCGGCACGGCGTCCGCGGCGGACGCGCCGCCGGAGCGCGGCCGGACGATCCTGCTGATCGAGGACGATGCCGCGTTCGCCGATGCGGTGAAGGACCTCGCCGCCTCGCTGGACTTCGACTGCCTGGTCACCGACAACGCGCTCGACGGCCTCGCACTGGCCCGCGAGCGGATGCCCCAGGGAATCCTGCTCGATATCGGGCTGCCCGACCAGTCCGGCCTGGCGGTGCTGGAGCAGCTCAAGCGCGACCCGAGGACCCGGCCGATTCCGGTCCATGTCGTCTCGGCGGCCGACCACACGCAGGCCGCGCTCGAGCTCGGCGCGATCGGCTACATCGTGAAGCCGGCGATGCCGGAACAGCTCACCGCCGCGCTGCGGCGCGTGGAGGAGCAGTCGCGCAGGCAGGTGAAATCGGTGCTCATCGTGGAGGACGATGCCAGCCTGCGCAGCAACCTCATGCTGCTGCTCGAAGCGGAGGCGGTGGAGCTGGTCGGCGTCGGAACGGTCACCGAGGCCCTCCGGCTGCTGGACGAGCGTTCCTTCGATTGCATGGTGATGGACCTGGGGCTGCCGGACGGCTCCGGCTACGAGCTGCTCGAGCGCCTGAGCAAGGGCAGCCGCTACTCGTTTCCCCCGGTGATCGTCTATACCGGCCGCAGCATCAGCCGGGACGAGGAGCAGCGGCTGCGGCGCTATTCGCGCTCCATCATCATCAAGGGGGCGCGATCGCCGGACCGGCTGGTGGACGAGGTGAGCCTCTTCCTGCACCAGGTGGAGTCCCGCCTTCCCGCGGACCAGCAGCGGCTGCTGCGGATCGCGCGCAGCCGCGACGCGGTGCTGGACGGGCGCCGGATCCTGTTGGCGGAGGACGACGTGCGCAACGTCTTCGCCCTCATCAACGTGCTCGAGCCGCTCGGGGCGACGGTGGAGATCGCGCGCAACGGCCGCGAGGCGCTGGAGCGCCTGCGGGCGCCGGATGCCGACATCGACCTGGTCCTGATGGACATCATGATGCCGGAGATGGACGGGTTCGCCGCGATGCGGGAGATCCGCGGCGACCCGCGGATCGCGCGCGTGCCGATCATCGCGCTCACGGCCAACGCCATGCCGGAAGACCGGGTGCGATGCCTCGAGGCAGGCGCTGACGACTACATCGCCAAGCCGATCGAGGTGGAGCGGCTGGTGTCGCTGTGCCGGGTCTGGATGCCGCGATGAAGGACGGCCCGGCGGCCTGCTTCGACATCGAGCTGGACCTCCTGCTCGAGGGCGTCTTCCGCCGCTACCAGCACGACTTCCGCCACTACGCCCGATCGTCCATCAAGCGCCGCATCCAGGCGGCGATGGACCGGTTCGGCTGCGCGACCGTGTCGCAGCTGCAGGATCGGCTGCTGCACGACCCGCAGGCCTTCACCGAGATGCTGCAGTTCTTCACGGTGCAGGTGAGCGAGATGTTCCGCGATCCGTCCTACTTCCTCAGCCTGCGCCGGCATGTCATTCCGGAGCTGCGCACCTATCCGTTCGTCAAGGTCTGGGTGGCCGGCTGCAGCACCGGGGAGGAGCTGTGGTCGCTCGCGATCCTCTTCCAGGAGGAAGACCTGCTTTCGCGCACGCTCTTCTACGGCACCGACATCAACCCGACGTCCCTGCGCATCGCCTCGCAGGGCGTCTATCCCCTCGACCGCATCGCGGCATTCAGCCGGAACTACCTTGCGGCTGGTGGCACCGGCTCCCTTTCGGACTACTATACGACTGCCTACAACGGCGCCATCGTGAACGCGTCGCTGAAGTCCCAGGTAGTGTTCGCGGACCATAGCCTCGCGACCGACAGCGTCTTCTCGGAGGTCCACCTCGTCTCCTGCCGGAATGTGCTGATCTACTTCGACAAGACGCTGCAGAACCGTGCCGTCGGACTTTTCCGCGAGTCCCTGGTGCACCGCGGCTTCCTCGGTATCGGCATGAAGGAGAGCCTGCTCGCGTCGGCCCATGCCCAGGCGTTCGCGGAGCATGTCCGGGCGGACCGGATCTACGTGAAGGTGGAGCCGTGAATGGATCGGGCGCGGACGGCCCCGACGCGGGCAGCCCGGAAGCCCGGCTCTCGCTGGTCGCGATCGGGGCATCGGCCGGCGGCGTCGCCGCCCTTGGCGAGATCCTGCCGGCGCTCCCCCCTGATTTTCCGCTGCCGGTCGTGGTGGTGGTGCACGTGCCGCCGTCCCGGCACAGCCTGCTCGCCGAGCTCTTCGACAAGCGCTGCCGCCTGCCGGTGCTGGAGGCGGAAGACAAGACCCGGCTCGAGCCCGGACATGTCTACTTCTCGCCGCCGGACTATCACCTGATGATCGAGGAAGACCTCAGCTGTTCGCTGTCGGTGGACGAGCCGGTCAACTTCTCGCGCCCGTCGATCGACGTGCTGCTGGAGTCCGCAGCGTCGAGCATCGGCGACGGCGTGCTGGCCATCATCCTCACCGGAACCAGCGCCGACGGCGCGCAGGGGCTCAAGGCGGTGCGGGAAGCGGACGGCATCGGCTGGGTCCAGTCGCCGGAGACCGCCCATTCGGCACTGATGCCGCAGCGCGCCATCGAGGTCGGCGGCGCGGATGCGGTGCTCACGCTGCCGCAGATCGCGGAGCGGCTGGTCCGGCTCAAGCAGGAGGTGCGCTCGTGAGCCCCCCGCCATCGGGGCCGCCCCTGCCCAAGATCCTGCTGGTCGACGACCTGCAGCAGAACATCGTGGCGCTCGAGGCGATCATCGGCCGGGCGCAGCTGCAGCTGCTCACCGCCAACTCCGGACCCGAGGCGCTGGAGATCGTGCTGCGCGAGGACATCGCGCTTGCCCTGGTGGATGTCCAGATGCCTGGCATGGACGGCTTCGAGCTGGCCGAGCTCATGCGCGGCAACGAGCGGACCCGGAACATCCCGATCATCTTCCTGACCGCAGCGGTGGGCGATCCGTCGCGGCAGTTCCGCGGCTACGAGGCCGGCGCGGTCGACTACCTCTCCAAGCCGCTTGACCCCTTCGTCCTGCGCAGCAAGATCGAGGTCTTCGTGCAGCTCTACCACCAGAAGCGCCGGCTGGCGGAGAAGCTCGCGGAGCTGGAGGAGGCGCTGCGCCTGAACGAGCTGTTCACCGCGGTGCTGGGTCATGACTTGCGCACGCCGCTGTCCTCGGTGCAGGCCAATGCCGAGATCGTGAAGCGCCTCGCCACGGACGAGCGCGTGCTCGCCGCGGCTGCCCGGATCGAATCGAGCAGCGCGCGGATGGCTCGCATGATCTCGCAGATCCTCGAGCTCGCCCGGGTGCGCGCGAGCGGCTTTCGGCTGGCGCCGGTCCGCGGGAATCTGTATGACGCCTGCCTCGCCATCCGTGACGAGCTGGCGGCCACCGGCGCGGGCGAACGCGTCGAGGTCAGCTGCACTGGCGACACCTCCGCGGAGTTCGATCCGGATCGCATGGCGCAGCTCCTCAGCAATCTCGTCGGCAACGCCCTGCAGCACGGGGAGGGCGCGACCGTGCGGGTGAAGGTCGACGGCTCCGACCCGCAGCGAGTGGTGGTTTCGGTGACCAACCGGGGCCGCATTCCACCCCAGGCGCTGCCGATGCTGGCGTCGCTGCGGGGCATGGCAGTGCCGGAACGCAATCACGGCGCCGGGCTTGGGCTGGGACTTCACATCGTGCGGCATATCGCGGCGCTGCACGGCGGCGAAGTCACCGCCGAGAACTCCGGGACGGAGGAAGTGGTGTTTCGCGTGACCCTGCCGCGCGTGGGCCCCGCGGCCTAGCCGGGGAGCCTGCGCAAGCGCCGCAGAAGCCCATCACCGCGGCCCGGTCAGGCCCCGCCCTCGGAAAGGAAGTCCCGGATCGCGCGGTTCAGGAAGCTCGCGGCGTCCGGGTCGGCCGCCGATGCCGACTGGTGCCCCCACGCGGAAGGGATCGGGACGAAGCGCGCGCCGGGAATATGGTCCGCCGCGAACCGGGCGGCCTCGACCGGGTTGTAGAGGTCCAGCGCCGGCGCGAGCACCAGCGTGGGTGCAGCGATCGACCGCAGCGCGGCGACGACGTCGCCGCCGAACCCCGGTGTCGCGCCGACATCATGCGCATCATACGCCCGGGACTGGTATAGCCAGTCGATCGGTGCGAAGCGCTGCGACTGCCACCATCGGGTGCGGTCCTCGATCCAGGCGATCACATCGCCGGCGCCGCCGAATCCGGCATGGACCTGGGCCGGCGTGCGCGCCGAAAGCAGTTGCATGAGCGGCACCCAGGCTGCCCAGACAGCCTCGGCGGCAGCGTTGCCTCCGATACCGGTGGCCTGCTGGAGCGCACGCCGCGAGGCCTCGTTGATCGCCGCCGCCCAGGGCGAGGTGCGCGCCATCGGCGTCATCGCGACCACCCGCCCCACCCGCTCGCGGTGGGACACCGCCCACTGCAGCGCCTGCATGCCGCCCATGGACGCGCCCACCACGGCCTCCACCCGGCCGACGCCGAGATGATCGAGCAGCGCCGCCTGGCTCGCGACCATGTCGCGGATGCCGAAGGACGGGAAGGCCGCGCCGGGCTGCAGTGTCGAGTTGGACGGCGAGCTGCTGAGCCCGTTGCCGATCGCGTCTACCACCAGCACGACCAGGCGGCTCGGGTCGAGCGCCCTGCCCGGCCCGATCAGGAAGTCCAGGCGATGATGGGTGCTGGCAATCGCGCAGAGCGCAAGCGCGACCGGCCGGCCCGCGAGCGCGCCGCGCCGCGTCGCCAACCCGGGCGGCAGGCCGTGTGCCACATAGGAGAGGCGAAAGTCGCGGATCGTCTCGCCGCTCTCCAGCGGGAAGTCCCCGAGCGCGAGCGCCAGGTGCGGGCTGTCGATCCAGCCGGGCTGCAGCGGCGGATGACCGGGCGATCGCTCCATCAGCGCACCACGACTGCGGCTAGAGCAGCAGGACGGCGCGCACCACCTCGCCGCGTGCCATGTCCGCGAAGCCCTCGTTGATGCGATCGAGCGGCAACCGCATCGTAACCAGCGCATCGAGCTCCAGCTTGCCCTCCAGGTAGCGCCGTGCCAGCCAGGGGAAGTCCCGGCTGGGGCGCGCGCCGCCGTAGCTCGAGCGGATGACGCGCTTCTCCCCCATCATCGACCCGAAGCGCAGCGAGACCTTCTGGTCGACGTTGACCTTGCCGAGGATCACGCCCTCTCCTCCCGGGCGCATCAGGTCGTACATCGCCTGCAGCGCCGACTCCCCGCCGGCACACTCGAAGACATAGTCGGCGCCACGGCCGTCGGTGAGCTCCCGGACCGAGGCAGGCAGGTCCGCGCAATCCGGACCGAGCACATGCGTCGCACCGAAACGCCGGGCAAGCTCGAGCTTTCCGGGGTCGCGGTCGACGGCGATCACGACCTCCGCCTGGGCCATCGTTGCCCCCTGGAGGGCGTTGAGCCCGACCGCGCCGCATCCGATCACCGCGACGCTGCTGCCGGCCTGCACCTTGGCAAGCCGCGAAACGGCGCCGATGCCGGTCATCACCCCACAGCCGATCAGGCAGGCGCGGTCGAACGGCATCTCGCGGGGCACGACGATCGCGCCGCTCTCGGGCACCACGCAGTACTCGGCGTGGGACGACATGACCGAGAAGTGGTGAACCGGCTCACCGCCGGCGCGCCGGTAGCGGATGCCGCCGTCGAGCTGGCGGCCCGCAGGCTGGTGGCGGACGAATGGCTCGCAGAGGATCGGCTGGTCGCGTACGCAATAGAAGCAGTGACCGCAATGCGGGTTCCAGGAGCAGACCACATGGTCGCCCGGCTTCACCCGGGTGACGGCCGAGCCGACCTCCACCACGACGCCTGCGCCCTCGTGACCGAGCACGATGGGCAGCGGATAGGCGAGGCTTCCCTGGATCACCTCCAGGTCGGTGTGGCAGAGCCCGCTCGCCTGGACCTTCACCAGGACGTCGAAAGGCCGCAGCTCCGGACACTCGACCTCCTCGATCACGAGCGGCTGACCGACCTGGTGGAGCACCGCCGCCTTGAATCTCATGGATGCCTCCTTGTCGAGGAATGGCAGCACCGCGATGGTGAAGTCGTCCCCCGGCAGGCGCAAGACCGGCGCCGCCCCATCCCGCGAACTGGGACGCGAGCCGTCGGCCGAGCCGTTGCCGATAGAATCGGCGTGAGACCGCCGGGAGGCGGGTCAGGCAAACGACCAGGGGGGAGCCGCCATGACCATCGACACGATCGCCACGCGCTTCGGCAGCGGGCAGGCCGTCCGCCGCCTGGAGGACGACACGCTGCTTGCCGGACGTGGTCGCTTCGCCGACGACGTCCGGCCGCAGGACCAGCTGGTGATCCAGTTCCTGCGCTCGCCCTACCCGCACGCGCGAATCCGCTCGATCGATGCGTCCGCCGCCCGCGTGATGCCGGGCGTCGTCGCGGCATACACCGGCGCCGACCTGGCCGCGGGCGGCGTGCAGCCGCTGCCGGGGGTCGCCGGGTTCCCGCGCCCGGATGGCTCCCCCGCCGCCACCCCGCCGCGGCTTCCGTTGGCAACCGACACGGTGCGCTTCGTCGGCGAGGCGGTGGCTGCGGTGGTCGCGGGTAGCCGGGACGAAGCGCGTGACGCCCTCGAGGCGATCGTGGTGGACTTCGAGGAGCTGCCGTGCGTCACCGACACGGCGGCGGCGGTCGCGCCCGGTGCGCCGCTGCTCGTCCCGGAGCTCGGCGACAATGTCAGTGCCGAGCTGCGCCATGGCGATGCCGCCGCCGCGGACAAGGCCTTCGCCGCCGCCGCGCATGTCGCAGGCATCGACATCGTCAACCAGCGGGTGGTCGCGGCGCCGCTCGAGCCGCGGACGCTGCTGGCGCAGTTCGATCCCGCCAGCGGGCGCTTCACCGTGCGCATCAGCAGCCAGATGCCGACCGGCATCCGGGACACGCTCGCCACCGTGCTCGGCGTGCCGGTCGAATCCATCCGGGTGGTCGTCGGCGACGTGGGCGGCGGCTTCGGAATGAAGACCGGGCTCTACCCGGAGGATGCCGTCGCCGTGTTCGCGGCACGCCACCTCGAGCGCCCGGTCAAGTGGGCGGCCGATCGCAGCGAGGAGATGCTTTCCTCCGCCCACGGCCGGGACGTGCGCAGCCACGCGGAGATGGCGCTCGATCCGAACGGCCGGATCCTCGCCCTGCGGGTACGCTCGCATGCCAACGTCGGGGCCTATGCAACCGGCGTCGGCGTGGCCATCCAGCTGCTGATCGGCCCCTGGGTCTCCACCAGCGTCTACGACATCGCCACCGTCGACCTGCAGTTCACGGCGGTGCTCACCAACACGGCGCCCACCGGCGCCTACCGCGGCGCGGGCCGTCCGGAGGCGATCTACCTGATCGAGCGCCTGATGGACGAGGCGGCGCGCGTGACCGGCATCCCGCGCACCGAGATCCGCCGGCGCAACATGATCCGGCCGGAGCAGATGCCGTATACGAATCCGATGGCCCAGACCTACGATTCCGGCAAGTTCGAGTCGGTGATGGACCAGGGCCTCGCGCTGGCCGGATGGGACGACTTCGACCGGCGGCTGGCGGAGTCGAAGTCGCGCGGGCGGCTGCGCGGCATCGGTATCGCCACCTTCCTCGAATGGACCGGGGGGAACGTGTTCGAGGAGCGCGTCACGGTGCGCGTCGCGGCCGACGGATACATCGAGATCGTGTCGGCGACGCAGGCCATGGGCCAGGGGATCGCCACCAGCTATGCGCAGCTCGCGGTGGACGTCTTCGGCGTCCCGATCGAGCGCATTCGCATCCTCCAGGGTGACACCGACCTCGCGAACGGCTTCGGCAGCGCCGGCTCGCGATCGCTCTTCACCGGCGGCTCCTCCGTGCAGATCGCCTCGCAGCGCACGATCGAGGCCGCGCGCAAGCTGGCGGCCGAGGAGCTCGAGGTCGGCGAACCGGACATCGAGTATCGCGAGGCCGCCTTCCAGGTGGTGGGGACCGACCGGCGCATCGGCCTCTTCGAGCTCGCCGCGCGCCAGCCGGATACCTCCATCTACGTCGATTCGACCAGCTCCGTCGGCGGGCCGACCTGGCCGAACGGCTGCCACATCTGCGAGGTGGAGATCGATCCGCAGACCGGCGCGGTGCAGGTGGTTGCCTATGCCTCGGCCAACGACGTGGGCCGGGTGGTCAACCCAATGATCGTGACCGGCCAGCTCGAAGGCGGCGCGGTCCAGGGCCTCGGACAGGCGCTGTGCGAGCAGGTGGTCTATGACCCGGAATCGGCTCAGCTGGTCACCGGCAGCCTGATGGACTACGCCCTGCCCCGCGCCGCCGACATCATCGGGCCGATCGCCACCGTCCTCGACCAGTCCACGCCCTGCCTGCACAACCCCCTCGGCGTCAAGGGCGTCGGCGAGCTGGGCACCATCGGTGCAACGCCGGCGGTGGTCAATGCGGTGATCGATGCGCTCGACCGGGCCGGCCATGGCGACGCCGCCCGCCGGCTCCAGATGCCGTTCACCAGCGACAAGATCTGGCGCGCGCTCCAGGGCGCCTGACGACCGAGCCCGGCGGACGGCGGCGGCGCTAGCTCCGGGTCGCCGACTTGCCGAAGTAGTGGCGGTAGGCGATGCGATGGTCCACCGTCGTGTCGTTCTGCCAGCCGCCGCACCGCCGGGCGTAGGCCTTCATCGATTCCTGCACGCGGCGGAACAGCGGATCGGCGGCCGCCTCCGCTGCGAGCTTGTCCCACGCCGCCAGCTGCGCCCGCAGGACCGGCTCCGGCGTGGCGACGAACCGCACGGCCTTGCGCTCGCGCATCTCCAGGTAGTCGCGCGAATAGCGATCGATCGCCTTCCAGCTCATCTCCGCGGACGCGGCCTGCACGGCGAACTCGATGATCGCCTTCAGGTCCGGCCCGAGCGCGTCGAAACGCTGCCGGTTGAACAGCACCTCGAACTGCGCGCTCGGCTGGTGGAAGCTGCGCAGCATGCAGGCGGCGGCGACGGCGGGCAGGCCGAGCGCGCGATCACTGGAGGCGTTGTTGTACTCGGCGGCATCGATGCGGCCGGCCTCGAGCGCAGGCACGATCTCGCGCGCCTCCAGCGAATGCACCGACGCACCCATCGAGCGGAAAAGCTCCCCGGCGAGGCCGCTCGCGCGCATGCGCATGCCGCGCAGGTCCTCGCTGCGTCCGAGCGGCCGGCCGAACCAGCCGAGCGGCTGGGTCGGCATCGGCCCGTAGAGGAAGGACTGCACCGGTAGGCCGAGCTCGCGGTAGACCGCAGCGAGCAGTTGCCGGCCGCCACCGTAGTAGTGCCAGGACAGCACCATGTTCGGATCCATACCGAAGGCCGGGCCGGAGCCCCAGAGGCCGAGGGCGGGATGACGTCGATACCAGGCGTCGACCACGCCGTGCGCGGCGTCGACCCGTCCTTGCGCCACCGCATCCAGGAGGTCCGGCGTCGCAGCGAGCGAGCCGGCCGGCACCAGCTCGAGCCGCAGGCGCCCGGCCGTCATGTCGTTGACCTTGCGGGCGAAGTCGTTGGCGTACTCGTGAAGGATGTCCTGCGGCGGCCACATGCTCTGGAAGCGCAGGCGGATCGGCGGACGGACTTGCGCCGGCGCGGCGGCGGCGGCTCCGGCGCCGGCCGAAGCGGCGGCCGCCTTCAGCCACGCCCGGCGCGGCGGCTTGCGATTCCTCATAGGATCGGCGTCTCCTCCGACGCCGGGTCGCATGGCGCCGGCGTCGTCCCGATCCATTCTCCCTGTCGAACCGGTTGCCGGCAAGCGGCGGCGCGGCGGTCAGGCGCCGCGGGCTTGTCCGCGGTCGATCTCGCGTTCCGCCTCGAGCCAGTCGTCCAGATGGCGATCGCCCTGGAAGCCCCGCTCGCGGGCCTTGTGGTACGCCGCCTCTGCGATACGGCGCTGGCGCTCCTCGTCGGACATGCGCTGCCCCTGCGGCTCGCCTGCCGGGGGCTGCGTCGGGTCGGACCGGCTCGCCTCGATCTGGCCGGGCGGCACGGCAGTCGCAGGTCGGCCGATCGCCGGCGCCTTCCTCGGCTGTTTCGTCGTCGCCGGCCTCGACCGGGCAGACCGCGCGCCGTCCGTCGTGGTCGCGGATTTCGGCGCGCCTGGCGTCGTCCGGCTTGCGCCTGCACCGCCTGCCTTCGCCGCTGCGGCGCGCGAGCCTGACCGACCGGACGGCTGGCTTGCCTCGCCGCCTGCCGCCGCGCCCGGACGGGCAGTACCCGGCGGGTTCGAGCCCGCCGGGTTCGAGCCCACCGGGTTCGAGGGCGCGGTGACGGCGCCGGAATCGGCGGGAGCGGGAGGCACGGACTGGCCGGGGGAACGTGGGCGGATCGGAAACGACATGGACACCTCTGCGCGGATGATGACGCAGGCAGCAATTCCCGTGCCGCCGTCCCCGTCACCCGCTTGACCCTGGAGTGGCTACAGGGTCCAACATGCTTTCCAGTGCCGGGCCGACCGGCATGGCCGGTCATGAGCGGCACCGGCGGGAACGCATCAGGAGATCCGATTGAGCGCACATTGCCACCACCATCATGATCACGACCAGTCCGGCGGTCCGCAGCCGCCGGGCTATCGGCGCGTGCTCTGGATCGCGCTGCTGGTCAATGCGCTGATGTTCGGGGTCGAGATCATGGTCGGCCTGACAGCCGGCTCGATGTCGTTGCTGGCGGATTCGCTCGATTTCCTCGGCGACGCCGCCAACTACGGCATCGGCCTCGCGGTGCTCGGCAGCGCGCTCGCAGTGCGGGCGCGGGCCGCCATCCTGAAGGCGGTGACGATGGGCCTCTTCGGCGCCTGGGTCCTCGGCTCCAGCATCTGGCTCGCGTTTCGCGGCGGCGTGCCGGATGCGCATGCGATGGGTGTCGTCGGCGCGCTCGCGCTGGTCGCGAACGTCGGCGTGGCCATCCTCCTCTACCGCTTCCGCAGCGGCGACAGCAACATGCGCAGCGTCTGGCTGTGCACGCGCAACGACGCGCTCGGCAACCTCGCCGTGCTTGGCGCGGCGCTCGGCGTATTCGGCACCGGCACCCGCTGGCCGGACCTGATTGTCGCGGCGATCATGGGATCGCTTGCCCTGAGCGCCACCTGGCAGGTGATCCGGCATGCCCGGCACGAGCTGGCCCACGAGGCGGTTCGTCCCCGGCGCGGACGGTCCGGGCGCACGGACGAACTGGCCGACCCCTCTCACTGATCGGCCGGCATGCGGGCGCGGGCGCGCTCGCAGTGCCGCACCGGCCGGCTCGAAGCTCGGGGAAGCTCGCGTTGACAATGGATCGGCGGTTCCACTACGCTTCCCCACCCGAGGGCGGGCATGCTGCCTCGCCCGCTCACACTTCGGCGCACCGATGCACGCGCACAATCGGAGACCGCTCCTGACATGAAGACGACCCACGCCCTGATCGCGAGTGCGGCGCTTGCGCTTGCCGTGCCATCGGCTCAGGCCCAGACCCGCTGGGACCTGCCCACGGCCTATCCGGCCTCCAACTTCCACACCGAGAACCTCGCCCGGTTCGTCGCGGACGTCGACAAGGCGACCGGCGGCAAGCTGAAGATCACGCTGCATCCCAACGCCTCGCTGTTCAAGGCGCCGGAGATCAAGCGGGCAGTCCAGGGCAACCAGGCCCAGGCCGGCGAGATCCTGATGGTCAACTACGAGAACGAGTGGCCGCTCTTCGGCATCGACGGCATTCCGTTCCTGGCCAACAGCTACGCATCCGCCCGCAAGCTGTACCAGGCGCAGAAGCCGTCGCTGGAGAAGCGCCTCGCCCAGCAGGGCATCGTGCTCCTGTTCACGGTGCCCTGGCCGCCTCAGGGCATCTACACCAGCCGCAAGCTCGAGAAGGTCGAGGACATGAAGGGCCTCAAGTGGCGCGCCTACAGCCCGGCCACGGCCCGCATCGCCGAGCTGGTCGGCGCGCAGCCGGTCACCATCCAGGCGGCGGAGCTCACCCAGGCGCTCGCCACCGGCGTGGTCGATTCCTACATGTCGTCCGGCTCCACCGGCTACGACTCGAAGACCTACGAGCACGTGAAGTACTGGTACGACACGCAGGCCTGGCTGCCGAAGAACGCCATCCTCGCCAACAAGTCGGCGGTGGACAAGCTGGACGCCGCCACCCGCGATGCGCTGATGAAGGCTTCGGCCGAGGCGGAGAAGCGCGGATGGGCGCTCTCGGAGGAGAAGAATACCTGGTACATCGACCAGCTTAAGGCCAAGGGCATGAGCATCGAGAAGCCGAGCCCGCAGCTCGCCTCCGGCTTGCAGAAGATCGGCGAGACGCTGCTCGCGGACTGGCTGAAGAAGGCCGGCGCCGAGGGCAAGGAAGTCGTCGACGCCTTCCGCAAGCAATGACCGCGGAGGCGGCACCGCTGCTGCGGATCGAGTTCGGGCGCGCTGGCGCCGCGGAACCGCCGGCTTGCGCGCGAAGCTGAATGCCCTCTACCTGGTCGCCGCATGGATTGCGGCGGCCATGATGGTCGGCGTGCTGGTGATGGTGACCATCGGCATCCTGGGACGGCAGTTCGATTTCTACATGCCGGGCACGGACGCCTACGCCGGATACCTGATGGCAGGCGCCGGCTTCATGGCGCTCGCCCACACATTCAAGTGCGGCGAGCACATCCGCGTGACGCTGCTCGTTCAGGCGCTCGGGCGCAGGGGGCGGCGGGCACTCGAGATCTGGAGCCTCGTCGTCGCGGTGTTCCTCGGCGCGGTCATCGCCATCTACAGCGTGCGGCTTGCCTGGCAGTCCCATTCGTTCCACGACATCTCCACCGGCAACGATGCCACGCCGCTCTGGATACCGCAGCTCGGCATGGCAATCGGCACCGTGGTGCTGCTGATCGCGCTGGTCGACGAGCTGGTGCTGGAGCTGAGCGGGCGACGGGCCGCGCCGGGCGCGTCCGCCGAGCCGGTTCGAGCCGAATAGGATCCCGGCATGAGCGAATTCGCCATCGTCACGCTGCTGATCGTGGCGCTGTTCTTCCTGCTTGGCACCGGCGTCTGGATCGGTCTCACCCTCACGGGGGTGGCGTGGATCGGCATGCAGCTCTTCTCCCCGCGGCCTGCCGGCGACGCGATGGCGGTGACCGTCTGGGGCGCCGCCTCGAGCTGGACACTGACCGCACTTCCGCTCTTCATCTGGATGGGCGAGATCCTGTTCCGCACGCGCCTTTCGCAGGACATGTTCCACGGCCTTGCGCCATGGATGAACCGCCTGCCCGGGCGGCTGCTCCACACCAACATCATCGGCTGCGCGATCTTCGCCGCGGTGTCGGGGTCGTCGGCGGCGACCTGCGCCACCATCGGCAAGATGACCCTGCCCGAGCTTGCGCGGCGCGGCTACCCGGAACGCATGACGGTGGGGACGCTGGCCGGCGCCGGCACCCTCGGGCTGCTGATCCCGCCGTCGATCATCATGATCGTCTACGGCGTGAGCGCCGACGTCTCCATCTCGCAGCTCTTCATCGCGGGCGTGCTGCCCGGCATCCTGCTCGCGGGGCTGCTGATGGGCTACACCATGGTCTGGTCGCTGCTGCACCCGGGCACCATACCGCCGGCGGACCAGGCGGCCACGCTGCTGGAGCGGATTCGCGCCTCGTCCAGCCTGATCCCGGTCGTGGTGCTGATCGCCGCGGTGCTCGGTTCGATCTACGTCGGAATCGCCACCGCCACCGAGGCAGCAGCGCTCGGCGTGATCGGCTCGCTGATCCTCGCCGCAATGCAGGGAACGCTGGATCGCAGAACCTTCATGGCCGCTCTGCTGGGGGCGACGCGCCTCTACTGCATGATCGCGCTCATCCTGGCCGGCGCGGCCTTCCTCACGCTCTCGATGGGATACCTGGGATTGCCGCGGCAGCTCGCGGAATGGATCGGGTCCCTCGGCCTGCCGAACTACGGCCTGATCATCGCGCTGGCCGCCTTCTTCATCTTGCTCGGCTGCTTCCTCGACGGCATCTCGATGGTGGTCCTCACCATGGGCGTGCTCCTGCCCACGGTGACCGCCGCAGGAATCGATCTGATCTGGTTCGGCATCTTCGTGGTGTTCGTGGTCGAGATGGCGCAGATAACGCCGCCGGTCGGCTTCAACCTGTTCGTGCTGCAGGGCATGACCAACCGGCAGCTGCCCTGGATCGCCGCGGCGGCATTTCCGATGTTCGCCATGATGGTGATCGGGGTCGCATTGATCTACTGGTTCCCGGAGATCGTCACCTGGCTGCCCCGGCAGATGGCCGGGCCGCCGCGATGAACCCTGCCCCGCGGAAGACCTAGGCACCTCGTTTCCTAGGCACATCGCTTGCTGCCGAGGGGGCTTCGCATGGATCGACAGCAAGGGTGCCGAGTCCCCTGCCCGGGAGGGATGCCGTGTGCCGGATGAGTTGAAACCTGCCGCAGCCGAAGCGGCGGCCGCCTTCCCTGTGGTCGGCATCGGCGGGGGCCGCGGTGGTCTCAGCGCGCTGCTCGGCGTGCTGGACCACCTTCCGGTGGACTGCGGCATGGCCGTCGTGGCCGTGCTGGAGATGCCGGCGCGCGACGACGACAGCGCCATCTCCATCGTCGCGCGCAGCTCGTCACTGCCGGTGACTCCGGTGACCGGGGAGACCGCGATCGAGCCCGGCCGGGTCTACCTGGTCCCGCCCCGGCTTGAACCGGAAATCGTCGACGGCCTGATCCGAACCGGCCCGCGGACGACCGGAAGCTTTTCGATCGACCGGTTCTTCAGGTCGCTCGCCGACGCCTTCCACTCCCGGGCGATCGCAGTCGTGCTGTCGGGCGCAGGTTCCGACGGCGCCCTGGGGCTCGGCCGCGTTCGCGAGCAGGGCGGCGTCACCCTCGCGCAGTCACCGCTCGACGCGGATGACGGCGCCATGCCGCGCGCCGCGATCGCGGCCGGCTCGGTGGATTTCGTGCTGCCGGCGGCGGACATCGCGCATCGGCTGGTCGAGCTGGGCAGCCGCGCCGGCCGTCTCGGCAGCCACCGGGACGCAGGCCAGGACAGTTCGTCCGACGACGCGCCGACGCTCGCGGACATCATGGACATCGTGCGGGTCCGCACGCGTCACGACTTCCGTCACTACAAGCAGGCCACCCTGCTTCGGCGGATCGGACGGCGCGTGCACCTGAAGGGCCTGCCGGACCTTGCCGCCTACCGGGACCACCTGCGCGAGCATGCCGAGGAGACCGCGCCTCTGCTGCAGGACCTGCTGATCGGCGTGACCAGCTTCTTCCGGGATCCGGCAGCAATGCGGTCGCTCGAGCGCAACGTGCTGCGAGCGCTCGTCAGGGGGCGTCCGGAAGACGATCCGGTGCGGGTCTGGGTGGTGGGCTGCGCGACCGGCGAGGAAGCCTGGTCGATCGCGATCATGTTGCACGAGCAGCTCGCCACGCTGACGGACCCACCGGGGCTGCAGGTCTTCGCCACCGACATCGACGACCGCGCGATCGCGGTGGCACGCAACGGGCTCTATCCGGGCGCCATCGCGCAGGACGTGAGCCCCGAGCGACTGCAGGCCTTCTTCACCCGCGAGGACGGCAGCTACCGGGTCAACGAATCGCTGCGGGACAGCGTGCTCTTCGCCTCGCACAACATCCTTCATGACGCGCCATTCTCGCGGCTCGACCTGATCGTGTGCCGCAACCTGCTGATCTACCTGGAGCCGGACGTACAGGCCGGGATCATCGCCCGCTTCCGCCATGCGCTGAAGCCGGGCGGTCACCTGTTCCTCGGCCTGGCAGAAACGACCGGCACCGCACCGGGAGCCTTTACCCCGGTCGACGAGAAGCACCGGATCTACACGGTCGACCACGAAGCCCGCGCCGCCACTCGCGAGGCAAGGCCGGCCGTCGCGGCCGCCGGTGCGCGCG
>JAEWEW010000401.1 GCA_023389175.1 Pseudomonadota bacterium
GCTCCGAGGAGAAGGGCGAGCTTGCCCGCGCGCACGGTTGCGACCATGTCATCCTCTACAAGAAGGAAAACGTGGTGGAGCGGGTGCGCGAGATCACCGACGGGAAGATGGTGCCGGTGGTGTACGACTCGGTCGGCAAGGACACTTTCCAGGCGTCGCTCGACTGCCTGCAGCCCTTCGGCCTGATGGTGAGCTTCGGCAACTCGTCCGGGCCGGTGCCGCCGATGCCGCTGACGGCGCTGAAGGGCAGCCTCTACATCACGCGCCCGAGCCTGATGGCGCATACCGCCAACCGCGACAACCTCGAGGAGATGGCGGCGGACCTGATGCGGCTGGTGAAGGCCGGCAAGGTCAGGATCCGCATCGAGCAGCGTTACCAGCTCGAGGATGCCGCCCAGGCCCACCGCGACCTGGAAGGACGCAAGACTACCGGACAGAGCGTCCTGCTGCCGTGACCGATCGCCGCTTCGCGGCGACCGGACGCCTGCTCGGCCAGCCGGCGCTCGAGCGGCTGGTCCGAGCGCATGCCGTGGTGGCCGGCATGGGCGGCGTGGGCTCCTGGGCCGCGGAAGCGCTGGTGCGCACCGGCGTCGGAACGATCACCATCATCGACCTGGACCACATTGCCGAGTCCAACGTCAACCGGCAGGTGCATGCGCTCGAGTCGACGCTCGGCGCCGCGAAGGTGGACGTCATGGGCCAGCGCCTGCACCAGATCGCGCCGCGGGCCGACATCCGCGCGATCGACGCTTTCGTCGAGCCGGACAACCTGGAAGAGCTGATTCCCGCGCAGGCCGACGTGGTGGTCGACGCGATCGACGCGGTGCCGGCCAAGGCCGCGCTGGTCGCCTGGTGCGTGCAGCGCGGGATCGCCGTGGTGACCTGCGGTGCCGCCGGCGGCCGCGTCGATCCGCTGCGGCTGCAGTGCGCGGACCTCGCCCGCACCAGCGGCGATTCGCTGCTCGCGTCGCTGCGCACCCGCCTGCGGCGCCGCTACGGCTTCCCGCCGGCCGCCGGGGCGACCAACCGGGATCTGGCGCATGCCCGCCGCTTCGGCGTGCCGGCGATCTTCTCCAACGAGCCCCGCAGCGGCGCCGGTCCGAGTGACGGCGCCGTCGACGGCGAGACCGGCATCGGGCGTGGCGGCGCGCCGCTTGCCTGCGCGGGCTACGGCTCGATCGTCACGGTCACCGGGGCGATGGGCTTCGCGGCGGCGAGCCGCGCGATCGACGCGATCCTGCGCCGGCCGCTGCCGCCCGGGAAAGCGGCCCGAGGGGTCAGCCCGCGGCGTCAGGACCCTTAGCGAAACCGTCGCGCAGCCAGCGCTCCGTCGCAAGCGCGGCGACGACCCAGAACAGCCACAACCACGGCGATGCTCCGTTGGCATGGGCGAGCATGCCGATGGGAAAGAGCAGCGCGAGGGCGCCGGCCCACGATCCCCAGCGCCACGACCGGGAAATGCACACCAGGGCGAGCACGGCGGTGGCGCAGCCGAGCCCGAACCAGGGGCGCAGCGCCGGACGTTCCACGTCGAGCAGCGCGATCGCGCCCCAGAGGAAGACCGCGATGCCGAGCAGCAGCTGCGCGGAGAGCCGGACCAGGATCCGGTAGAAGCTCACCCGTGGTAGCCGGTGACCCGCTCGACTTCCTCGCGCGAGCCGAGGAACACCGGCACGCGCTGGTGCAGGCTGGTGGGCTGGATGTCCAGGATGCGTCCGCGTCCGTCGGTGGCGGCGCCGCCCGCCTGCTCGACCAGCATCCCCATCGGATTGGCCTCGTACATCAGGCGCAGCTTGCCCGGCTTGCCCGGATCGCGGTTGTCGGCCGGGTACATGAAGATGCCTCCGCGGCACAGGATGCGGTGCACGTCCGCGACCATCGAGGCGACCCAGCGCATGTTGAAGTCCTTGCCGCGCGGCCCCTCCTTGCCGGCGAGCAGCTCGTCGACATACCGCTTGACCGGCGGATGCCAGTGCCGCGCGTTGGAGGCATTGATGGCGAACTCCCGGGTGCTCTCGGGGATCGCCATCCGGTCCTGCGTCAGGCTCCAGGAGCCGGTCTCGCGGTCGAGCGTGAAGCTTGCCACGCCGTCGCCCACGGTCAGCACCAGCAGGGTCGAGGGCCCATAGAGCGCATAGCCCGCGGCCACCTGGCGACGCCCCGGCTGCAGGAAGGCCTGTTCGGTCGGCTCGCGGCCGCCGTTCTCATCCTCGAGCCGCAGCACCGAGAAGATGGTGCCGATCGAGACGTTGACGTCGATGTTGGACGAGCCGTCCAGCGGATCGAAGAGCAGCAGGAACTCGCCCACCGGGTAGCGGTGCGGGATCGCGTAGGGCTGCTCCATCTCCTCGGAGGCCATCGCCGCGAGATGACCTCCCCATTCGTTCGCCTCGAGCAGCTCGTCGTTGGCGATCACGTCCAGCTTCTTCTGGCTCTCGCCCTGGACGTTGTCGGTGCCGGCCTCGCCGAGGACGCCCGCGAGGGCGCCCTTGTTGACGGAGATGCTGATGCGCTTGCAGGCGCGGGCGACGACTTCCAGGAGCAGGCGAAGCTCCCCCGGGATGAGGCCCTTCTCGCGCTGCTCCTCGACGAGATACTGGGTAAGGCTGATCGGTTTCATGTGGGTGGGTCCTGAGGATGGAATGCCGGGTTCGCGAGTCGCTGCGCTATGCCGGCCGGGCGCCGAGCGCGCGGCCGACGATCTCCTTGACGTCGGCCGAGCGCGCATCGCGGGCGACCTCGGCCAGCGCCTCCCGCATCAGGGCGCGCAGCGGCGCGATGAACTTGGTGTGACGGTCGAGCGCACGCGCAAGGCGCGCCGCCACCTGCGGGTTGGTGCGGTCCAGCTCCAGCACCTGCTGCGCCCAGAGCCGGTAGCCCCGGCCGTCCTCGCGATGGAACTCGGCGAGATTGCCGGTGCAGAAGGCGTTGAGCAGCGCGCGCACCTTGTTCGGGTTGTGCACCGAATAGGCGGGATGGCGGGTGAGCTCGAGCACGCGTTCCAGCACCGGCGCGGCGCCGGGCAACCGGTGCATCGTGGCCTGCAGCATGAACCACTTGTCCATGACCGACGGCTCGTCGGCGTACTCCCGGGCAAACGCGGCAAGCGCCGCCTCGCTGCGCGACGGGGAGGTGAGCAGCAGCGCCTGCAGCGCGCCCAGGCGGTCGGTCATGTTGTCCGCCCCTTCGAATTGCGCCTGCGCTCGCTTCACGGCCTCGGCGTCGCCCAGCGCGCAGAGCAGCTGCAGGGCGGTGTTGGCGAGCGCGCGCCGGCTTGCCGCGGAGACCGAGAGCCGATAGGGCAGGCGCCAGTGGTCCGCCGAGACCAGCGACGCCAGGCGATCGGCAAGCGCATGAGCCACCTCCAACCGCACGCGGTTGCGGGCGGCGCGCAGCATGCCGGGGTCGATGTCGTCGAGCTGCTCGGTGAGGAAGCCTTCGGAGGGCAGGGCGAGCAGCTGGTTGCGGAAGCCCTCGTCGAGCGAGTCGTCCGCGATCGCCTGACGCAGCGAGCGCAGCAGCACCTCGAGGCCGCCGCCGTCAGCCTCCGCCGGCTGCGTCATCCGCTGCAGGATCGACCGGACGACCAGCTGCTGGCAGGCCTCCCAGCGGTTGAAGGGGTCGGTATCGTGGGCGAGCAGGAAGGCGAGGTCCTCGTCGGCGTGGTCGTACTGGACGATGGCCGGGGCGGAGAAGTCGCGCAATAGCGACGGTACCGGCGGTTCACCGAGGCCGTCGAAATCGAAGCGCTGCTCGCCGTCGACCAGCTCCACCGTGGTGGCGAGGAGCTCGCGGCCGTCGCGTGCGAGCAGCCCGAGAGCGATCGGTATCTGCAGCGGGGCCGGTACGTCGGGCGGCACGCTCGGGTCCGGTTCGCGCGCCGGCACGGTGCGGCCGTCCGGGCCGCGCAGGTGCTGGCGCATGACGAGCGAGAAGCGCCCGGCCGCCGGATCCCAGGCGCTGCGCACCAGCACGAGCGGCGTGCCGGCGGCGCCGTACCAGCGCATGAAACCGGCGAGGTCGCGGCCGTTGGCATCGGCGATGGCGGCGACGAAGTCGTCGCAGGTGACGGCCTGGCCGTCGTGGCGCTGGAAATAGAGCGCCATGCCCTTGCGGAACCCCTCCACGCCGACCAGCCGTTGCAGCATGCGGATCACCTCCGCGCCCTTCTCGTAGACGGTGGTGGTGTAGAAGTTGTCGATCGCCTGGTAGCTGTCCGGGCGGATCGGATGGGCCATCGGCCCGGCATCCTCGGCGAACTGCATGGCGCGCAGCGTGCGCACCGTCTCGATCCGGTGCACCGCGCGGGCGCTCGCGGCCGCAGCGGAGCCCTCGCCGACCTCGGCTGCCAGCAGGTCGGCGGAGAACTCCTGGTCGCGGAACACCGTCAGCCCTTCCTTCAGCGTGAGCTGGAACCAGTCGCGGCAGGTGACGCGGTTGCCGGTCCAGTTGTGGAAGTATTCGTGGCCGACGATCGATTCGATGCGCGCGAAGTCCTCGTCGGTGGCGATGCGCGGATTGGCGAACAGGTACTTGCTGTTGAAGATGTTGAGGCCCTTGTTCTCCATCGCGCCCATGTTGAAGTCCGCGGTGGCGACGATCATGAACCGGTCGAGGTCGAGCTCGAGATCGAAGCGGCGCTCGTCCCAGGCGATCGCATGCTCCAGGCTGCGCATCGCATGGTGCGTCTTGTCCCGGTTGCCCGGTTCCACCCAGACCTGGAGCGTGACGTTCCGGCCCGATCGGGTACGGTAGCGCTTCTCGTTGACCTCCAGCCGGCCGGCCACCAGCGCGAACAGGTAGCTCGGCTTCGGAAACGGATCCTCCCAGGTGGCGCTGTGCCGCGAGCCTTCCTCCGCCGTGGCGACCAGGTTGCCGTTGGACAGCAGCACCGGATAGCGTTCGCGGTCGCCGCGCAGGACCACGTGGTAGCGGGCCATGACGTCGGGCCGGTCCTGGAACCAGGTGATGCGACGGAAGCCCTGGGCCTCGCATTGGGTGATCAGCATGCCGCTGGAGGCGTAGAGGCCCGAGAGCTGCAGGTTCGCAGCAGGCGAGATCGCCACGCGGGTGGTCAGCTCGAATGCCGCGGGCGGATCCTCGATGGAGAGCGTCTCGCCGACGATCGCGTAGCGCCCGCGATCGAGCGGTTGCCCGTCGATCTCGATCGAGAGCAGCTCCAATTGCTCGCCATCCAGCACCAGCGGCGTGCCGGCGGCGACGCCTTCGCGTCGCTCCTGGCGGCTCACCGCGGTGACCACCGTGCGCTCGTGGTCCAGGTCGAAGACCAGGCGCACCCACGGCGTCAGATAGGACGGCGGACGATAGTCGCGACGGTGGATGGTGACGACCGGCGGGGTCGTGACGTCGCTGAGGGGCGCATCTGCCAGGGGAGTCTGTTCGCTCATGTCTGCTCGCTGCGGCGGAGGCATCGCTGTCGTGCTGCTCGCGGCAACGAGGCTCGATGCCGGTGCGGCATGCCGCGGGGACAGCCATTCTAGGCCGTGCACCGATGGCCCCGCGCGGCGTACGGCTCCGGTCACCGACGCGGCCTCGCGGCAGCGGTCGCGTGGCATTACGGCACCGACGCTTGAGCGGCAGGGCCGGCGCGGCTATCGTTGCTCGAGTACTACAATGAGCCGCCCGATCGGACCCGCCGTCCGGTCGACGAAGCGAGGTCCCATCCATGCTGTCTGCCGGACGGCCGCGCGTGCGCAAGGACGCGGGCCTGCACCCTCGTGGCCGCCGCATGGCGCCAGCCGTGCCGTGCGGGGCGATCGCGCTCGAGCCGCGCCTGCTCTTCGACGGCGCGGCCGCGGTCGTGGCCGATGGCGGCGAGGCGGCATCGCCGGCGGCGTTCGGGGAAGCGCAGGGTGGCGGCGGCAGCGCCTTCGGCTCCGGCAGCCTCGACGCGGCGATCCCCGCGGCCTGGAGCGCCTCCGCGTCGTCTGCGCCGGCAGGCGAGGGCGTCCCGCCTGCGCCTGGTCCGGCCGGTGAGGACGGCGCGCTGCTCGGACTGCTCGCCGGGTCTTCGGCGCCCGGGCCCGCCACGCGGGAGCCGGCCGTCGCCATCGATGTGGGCAAGGGCGCGTTCGCGGACCGCGCGGCGCTCGAAGCGGCGCTCGACGCGGGGCACGAGGCCGTCGCCGTCGGCGATGTTGCCGGGGTGGATGCGGCAGACGTTGTCCACTTCGCCATTTCGGTCCGCAATGAAGGCCGCGGCGACGCCTTCGACCTGCGCGTGTCCGACTCCCTGCCCGACGGCTTCTCGGTGGCGGACGTCGGCAACCTGCGCATTGTCGATGCAAGCGGGGCGACGGTCGATTTCACGCGGGGCGGCGTGCTGCGCGATCCGGTCACCGGCGCCGACATCCGCACCGATGCCGGCTTCGCCGCCGCGCTCTTCTCCGCGCAAGGCGTCGAGTTCGTCGACCCCGGCAGCGGCGGTGGCTTCCTCGCCGGCCGGAACGACCCCTGCCGTCCGGACGGACTCACCATTGCCTATGAGGCGCGCCTGCCGGGTTGTGTCGTCGCGGGATCGACGCTCCACAACGACGCGAGCGTGGTACAGGTGGCCGACCGTGAATGCGGTGCGAATCTGGTGGATCCTTGCGCGCCGGTCGCCGACTGCGCCAGCATCACCATCGACTCCGGGCGGCTCGTCACGCGGCTCGTTGCCACGGACCAGGTCCATACGTCCGGCAGCGACGTCGTGATCGGGGAGATCCTCACCTACGAGACGGTGATCACCGTGCCCGAAGGTCGCAGCCCGGATGCGGTGCTCATCCAGCGGCTCGACCCGGGACTTTCGCTCGTCTGCGTGGATCGCATCAGCTACGGCGACGGGGTGGAGTCGACCGCCGCGCCGCTTCCGGGTGAGATCGTTCCGTTCGACGCCGAAGGCGGCAAGGCCAACCGGTTCGTCGTCGACTTCGGCGACATCCGCAACGGCAATCTCGACAACCGGGTGTCGGATGCCATCACGGTGGTCTACCGGGCGGTCGCGACCAACATGTGGTCGAACCAGGAAGGTGCGCAGCTCGTCGCGGCCGCGGGGTGGCGCAGCGGCGAGGGGCTGGCTGCGGACGGGACATCGCCTGGCAGGGGGGCGGGCCTGGCCGGGGATTCTCGGCCCGATGCAGCCGGCGGTTCCGGCCCGGATGCGCCGCTCCTGGACCTGCATGCCGAGGCCGAGGCGGCCAGCGTCGTGGAGCCGATGCTGGAGGTCGCCGTGACGCCCGACGGGGACGCGGTGCGGGTGGGCGACTCCGCTGCCTTCATTGTCGATATCCGCAACGACGGTGACGTCGACGCGTTCGATGTCACCGTCGACGACATCGAGTTGCCGCCGGGCCTGCGCCTTTCGCCCGGCAGTTGGGTGCCGTCCGCAGGCGAGGTGGCGATCCCGGTCCTGCGCGCGGGCGAGGCCGCCCGCTTCACCCTGACCGCGGTGGTGACGGGAGAGGCGCAGCCCGGCCAGGCGCTCGGCGTCGACGTCACGGTCCGCTACACCTCGCTGCCGGACGGCACGGTGGACTGCGGCTGCGGTGACCGCGGCGGCGGCGGCGCAGGCGATCGCAGTCCCTTCGTC
>JAEWEW010000003.1 GCA_023389175.1 Pseudomonadota bacterium
GTTCAGGCACGAGTAGTCCTTGTTGCAGGACGACTGGTTGATGGTGCGCTTGCGGCCGAATTCGGTCTCCAGCGGCTCCACCGAGACACAGTTGGACTTGATGCCGCAGTCCCCGCAGCCTTCGCACACCGCCTCGTTGATGAAGACGCGCCTGGGCGGGTCGGCGAAGGCGCCGCGCTTGCGGCGGCGGCGCTTCTCGGCGGCGCAGGTCTGGTCGTAGACCAGCACCGAGACGCCACGGTACTCGCGCAGCTCGCGCTGGACCTGGTCGAGCCGGTCGCGATGGAATACCTGGATGCCGCTCTCGAAGTAGCCGCCGGGATACTTGTCCGGCTCGTCGGTCACCACCACCACCCGCTCCACGCCTTCGGCGCGCACCTGGCGGGTGATCATCTGCGGCGTCACCTGGCCGTCGTGGCGCTGGCCGCCGGTCATCGCGACCGCGTCGTTGTAGAGGATCTTGAAGGTGATCGGTGTCTTCGTCGCGACCGCGTGGCGGATCGCGAGCGAGCCGGAATGGAACCAGGTGCCGTCGCCGAGGTTCTGGAAGACATGCGGCGTGTCGGTGAACGGTGCCTGACCGACCCAGGTCATGCCCTCCCCGCCCATCTGGGTGAAGGTCGCGGTGGAGCGATCCATCCACTGCGCCATGTAGTGGCAACCGATGCCTGCGAGCGCGCGCGATCCTTCGGGTACCCGCGTGGACGTGTTGTGCGGGCAGCCGGAGCAGAAATACGGGATGCGTTCGAGCGATGCGACCTGGCGGCTCGACTCGGCCGACTTGCGCTCGAGCACCTCGAGCCGGGACCGGATCCGCGCGACCACCTCGTCGTCGATCGCGCCGCGGGCCTGCTGCCCGGCGCCGGTCTCTCGGTAGTGCAGCAGCCGGGCCGCGATCACCCGCGCGCAGCCGGCCGGCGACAGCTCGCCCCAGGCGGGCAGCAAGGGCGCGCCGCGCTCGTCCTGCTTGCCGATGACCGTCGGGCGCTCGGCCGCGCCATAGAGCAGCTCCTTCAGCTGGGCCTCGATCAGCGGACGCTTCTCCTCGACGACCAGCAGCTCCCGGCAGCCCGCGGCGAACGCGGCCAGGCCTTCGGGCTCGAGCGGCCAGGGCATCGCCACCTTGAAGACCCGCAGCCCGATGCGGCGGGCGGCGGCCTCGTCGATGCCGAGATCGGCCAGCGCCTGCATGACGTCGAGCCAGCTCTTGCCGGTCGTGACGATGCCGAGCGCCGCGGGTTCGCCATCCGGCCGCCCGAAGACGTTGCGATCCAGCCGGTTGGCACGCGCGTAGGCGAGCGCTGCCGGCAGCTTGAACTCGACCAGCCGCTCTTCCAGCGCCAGGAAAGGCGCTTCCGGCCAGCGCAGGTTGAGGCCGCCCGGCGGCAGCGCCAGCCCTTCCGGGCGAACGATTCGGACACGTTCGGGGGACACGTCGACGATGCCGGACGCCTCGATGGTGTCGGTCACCGCCTTCATGCCGACCCACAGGCCGCTGGTGCGCGACAGCGCGAAGCCGTGCAGGCCGAGATCGATGTAGTCCTGCACCGTCGCCGGCGCCAGCACCGGGATCGACACCGCCTTGAAGATGAAGTCCGTCTGCGCCGCGATGGTCGAGGACTTGGCGCCATGGTCGTCGCCGGCCACCGCGAGCACGCCGCCGTTCACCGAGCTGCCCGCCTGGTTGGCATGACGCAGGGCGTCGCCCGAGCGGTCGAGCCCCGGGCCCTTGCCGTACCAGATCGCGAAGACGCCGTCGTAGCGCGCGCCCTCGAACACGTTCACCTGCTGGGTGCCCCAGATGGCCGTGGCCGCGAGATCCTCGTTCACGCCGGGCACGAAGCGCACGTGATGCGCATCGAGCTGCCGCCGCGCCTTCTCCAGCGCCTGGTCGTAGCCGCCCACCGGCGAGCCGCGGTAGCCGGAGATGTAGCCGGCCGTGTTCAGGCCGGCGGCGAGGTCGCGCTGGCGCTGCATGAGCGGCAGGCGCACCAGGGCCTGCGTCCCGGTGAGGTAGACGGCGCCTTCGGTGGCGTCGTACTTGTCGTCCAGGGATGCGGCCCGCAGCATGGGGTCGGCCGGTGCATTCATGTCCTGTTTCCTCAAGCCTGGCCGCCGGGCCGCTGCATCCACTGGATGGGGCGGGTTACCGGCTCGGCGCGCGGAAGGGTGGCGGCGGCCTGGTTCAGGCGGCCTTCGGGGTCGGCGAGGGTCGCGGCAAGGCCCTGCTCCAGCTGGCGGGCCGCCGCGGCGAGATCCGCTTCGCCGTCCGGCCCGAGGACCGGCGCCACGTGGGCGGCCCACAGCCTCGCGTAATTATGCCGCCCCCGGCGATACGTCTCGCCATATCCCTTGAGAACCTGCGGCAGCGCGGCAAGCTGCCGGGCGTATTCCGGCGAGCGCGACAGCGCCTGCCGCATGGCGGCGGTCCAGGCTTCGATCGCGTCCTCTTCCTGCGCGAAACGCAGCGAGGCGCGCCGCATCGGCCGCAGCCGCGCAAGCGCACGCAGCAGCAGATGGCCCCACAGGCTCGAGGAGCGCACCTGCAGGCTGGGCTGCAGCCGGGTGAACCAGCTGCCGGCCTGGTCCTTGCGCATGAGCCACTCGCCGGCCCGGCGCGGCAGGATGGCGGCGATCTCCTCGACGCCCGGCTTCATGTAGTCCACCACCCGGACCAGGTCCGCGTCGCTCGCGCGTGCCTCCTCGCGCACGCGGGCGAGCCGCGAAGCCCGCGACTTCAGGTCGGCAACGCGGATCACGTCCTCGTAGCACATCC
>JAEWEW010000102.1 GCA_023389175.1 Pseudomonadota bacterium
TGTACTCCCGTGCCGGCGGCCGCGGCATCGGCGCGAGCACGCCCGCCTGCGCAGGAGCGCCGGCCGCCGGCGGCTGATGGATGTCCCGCAGCTCACCGGGTGGCGGCGAGGCCGGCGGCGCGGGCAGGCCGCGCTGGTTGAACTCCGGGAAGGCGGTCATGCCCGCGAGGACGCGGCGGATGGTGGCGAGCAGCTGGTCCATGCCATAGCTCTTCGGAATGAACGCGACGGCTCCCGCAGCCTGGCTGGCCTGCACCGTGGCCGCGTCATAGACGCCCGAGATGGCGATCACGCGGCTGCCGGGCGCGCGCGTTCGGAAGCCGCCGATGGTGGCCGTGCCGCACGCATCGGGCAGGTTGAGATCCAGCAACACGAGGTCCGGTAGCGGCTGGGTGGCGAGCTGGCGGAATGCATCCTGCAGCGAACCGGCGGGAACCACGATGACATCCTCCGCCAGCAGCTCGAGCGCCGTGCGAAACGCGCCGCGCATCATCGGATGGTCGTCGACAACCAGCACCCTGAAAGTCATCTCCGTCCCCCCGTGCCATGGCCGGATCGTTGCATCGCCCCCGAAGCGTGTCAATCGGGCGCGGTCCGTCCCGGGGCGTAGGTCTGTCGATCGAGCGCGAACGAGAGGGCGATCGCATCTGGCGCAATCGTGGCAGAACGTGTCGCCTGAGGTGTCCGCGTGCGCGGGCGACTGCGGGAAGTGCGCAAAGCATCGCCCCCCGAACTTCTCTCAATAGCCGCGTTGCCGGTCGACCGCATCGGGTATGCGCCCGCTCTCGCGCCAGCCCCGCACGTTCGCCGCGACCATGACCGATGCGGTGTCCGGATCGGTGACCGCGGCCACGTGCGGCATCACCGTCACGCCGGGATGGCTCCACAACGGACTGTCGGAAGGCAGCGGCTCCTCGTCGAAGACGTCGAGCACCGCATGCGATAGCCGTCCCGCATCCAGGGCATCCAGCAGCGCGCCGGTATCGACCAGCGGTCCGCGGCCGGCATTGATCAGGGCCGCACCGGGCGGCAGCCGGCCAAGCAACTCGGCATCGATGACATGCCTCGTCCGCGGCGTGAGCGGCAGCAGGCAGACGAGGATGTCGCTCGCGCCCGCGAGGTCGAGCAGCCCATCGCGGCCGTGCAGGCACTCGATGCCGTCGAGCCGCTTCGGCGTCGCGCTCCAACCGCTCACCGCGAAGCCGGCGGATGCGAGGACGCGCGCCGACTGGCGCCCGATCGCGCCGAGCCCGAGCAGCCCGACCCGCCGCGCCGATGGCTTGACATAGCGTCGCTGGATCCACTTTCGTTCGCGCTGCTGCGCGAGATAGGCCGGCATGTCGCGATGCAGGTAGAGCGTCCAGGCCAGCATCGCCTCCGCCATCGCGCGCGCGAGCTCCGGGTCCACCATGCGCACGATCGGCAGGTGGGCGAGACCGGGCTCGGCGACCAGCCGCTCGACACCGGCCCAGAGGCTCTGGATCCAGCGCAGGGACGTCATGCCGGCGAGCGCGGCAGGGTCGGCGCTCGCCACGATGGCGAGCTCGACGCGTTCCGGCGAATCGATCTCGCGCGCGGCAAGGACGCGTTCGGACGGCATCGCGCGCGAGAGCGCGCGGAGCCAGCGCTGCTCTTCACCGGCGGCGAAGCGGCCGACCAGCGCGATCGGGGCGGTGGATGCTTGCTTGGTGGTGGTCGTCGTCATCGGGGGCGTGATTCCGGAATCGATGGAGTCGGATCGCGGCCCGGCCGGAGGGACCGGTGCCGCCGGCAATGTTAGTGCGCATCCGCGGTATATTGGCCGCGATCACGCCAGCAAGGAGGATTCGATGGCTACCACGGAGGCGGGTGCCGGTCCTGCGACCGCGGCCGGCAACCTGCCGGTGCTGATCGCCGGCGGCGGCATCGGCGGTCTCGCCTGCGCGCTCGCGCTGTCCCGTCTCGGGTATGCGGTCAAGGTGCTGGAGCAGGCCGCGGAGATCGGCGAGATCGGCGCCGGCGTGCAGCTCGGGCCGAACGCGTTCGCTGCCTTCGATGCGCTCGGCGTCGGCGAGCGCGCCCGCGGTCGTGCGGTGTACACGGAGAAGATGTTGATGATGGACGCGATCGACGCGCACGTGGTCGCCGACGTGCCGCTCGGCGAGGCGTTTCGCGCGCGCTTCGGCAATCCGTACGCGGTCATCCACCGGGCGGACGTCCACACCTCGCTGCTCGAAGGCGTGCAGGACACCGGCCGCATCGAGGTGCTGACCTCCACCCGCGTCGAGCACCTGTCCCAGGACGCGGACGGGGTCACCGTCCATGATGCCGGCGGCGGTTCGCATCGCGGCTGCGCGCTGATCGGTTGCGACGGCGTGAAGTCGGCGGTGCGCCAGCAGGTCGTCGGCGACGACGTCCGCGTGACCGGCCATGTCGTCTATCGCGCCGTGGTGGATGCGCCGGACTTTCCGGCGGAGATGCGGTGGAACTTCCCCACGATCTGGGTCGGTCCGAACTGCCACCTGGTCCACTATCCGCTGCGGGGCGGCGAGCAGTTCAACCTGGTGGTCACCTTCCACAGCAGCAAGCCCGAGGTATGGGGCGTCACCGACGGCAGCCGCGAGGAAGTGCTCGCGCATTTCCAGGGCATCCATGCGACGCCGGCCCGGCTGCTGGACCTGCCCAGGAGCTGGCGTCGCTGGGCCACGGCGGACCGCGAGCCGATCGAGCGGTGGAGCTACGGCCGGGTCACACTCCTCGGCGATGCCGCGCATCCCATGATGCAATATCTCGCGCAGGGCGCCTGCATGGCGCTGGAGGACGCGGTCACGCTCGGCGCGGCAGTCGCCGCGCATCCGGGCGATCTCGCCGCCGCGTTCTCTCACTACGAGCGCTCACGGGTGGCGCGCACCGCGCGCATGGTCTACTCGACCCGCGAGATGGGCCGCATCTATCACGCCAAGGGCGTGGAGCGGCTGGTTCGCAACGATCTCTGGAAGGGCCGCACCCCCGAGCGCTTCTACGACGCGCTGGAGTGGATGTACGGCTGGCGCTCGGAGAGCTGCCTGGCCTGAGGGCGGTGGCGACCGGCGCCGCGGTGCCTGCCCGCCGCCAGGCAGCCCGCCGGCCGCCGGTCAGACGCCCGCGATCGCCGTCGCGTTCTCCCGGATCCGCTCGCACACAGCCCGCGTGACCTGCGCGGTCGTCGCCGTGCCGCCGAGGTCGCGGGTGTGCAGCGCGGCTTCCGCCGTGACCTGCTCGATCGACTTCATCAGCACGTCGGCGGCGCGCTGCTCCCCCAGGTGCTCCAGCATCATCACCGCCGACCAGAAGGTGCCGATCGGGTTGGCCAGCCCCTTGCCCATGATGTCGAAGGCCGAGCCGTGGATCGGCTCGAACATGGACGGGTAGCGACGTTCCGGATCGATGTTGCCGGTGGGCGCGATGCCGAGGCTGCCTGCAAGGGCGGCGGCGAGGTCGCTCAGGATGTCCGCATGCAGGTTGGTGGCCACCAGCGTGTCCAGTGACGCGGGCCGGGTCACCATGCGCGCGGTGGCTGCGTCCACCAGTTCCTTGTCCCAGGTGACATCGGGGAACTCGCGGCTGATCTCCAGCGCGATCTGATCCCACATCACCATGGCATGCCGCTGGGCATTCGATTTGGTGACCACGGTCAGTTGCCTGCGCGGCCGCGAGCGCGCCAAGGCGAACGCGAAGCGCATGATGCGTTCCACCCCGGCCCGGGTCATCATCGAGACGTCGGTGGCGGCCTCGGTGGGATGCCCCTGGTGCACCCGGCCGCCGACCCCGGCGTACTCGCCTTCCGAGTTTTCCCGCACGATCACCCAGTCGAGATCGCGTGGACCGCAGCGCTTGAGGGGCGCGTCGATTCCGGGCAGGATGCGGGTCGGCCGGACATTGGCGTACTGGTCCAGGCCCTGGCAGATCTTCAGCCGCAGGCCCCACAGCGTGACATGGTCCGGGATGTCCGGATCGCCGGCGGATCCGAACAGGATGGCGTCCATGTCGCGCAGCGCGTCGAGCCCGTCCTCCGGCATCATCGCGCCGTGCCGCCGGTAGTAGTCGCCGCCCCAGTCGAAGCCGGTGAAGGCGAACCCGAAGGCGTCCTCGCCGTCGCCCAGGGAGGCGGCGAGCGTCTCCAGGACGACCTGCCCGGCCGGAACGACCTCCTTGCCGATGCCGTCGCCCGGGATGCAGGCGATCCGGTGGATCCTCGGCGCAACCCGCGCCGTCGGGCTCGGATGCTTCATGTCACTTGATCAGGCCGGCGGCGCGAGCGTCCTCGAGGATTGCCTTGGATCGTTCGGCCATGAACTTCGTCATCTGGTCGACCGGTATGTCCACCAGGTCGTACCCGGCATCCGCGAGCTTCTTCCGCGATTCCGGATCCGCGTTCAGGGCGGCCATCATGTCCGACACCTGCTTCTGCACCTCGGGCGGCGTCGACTTGGGCACCGCGACGCCGCGGTAGGCGCCGTCGACCCAGTCGAAGCCGAGCTCCTTGAAGGTCGGCACGTCCGGGAACTGGGGATGCCGCTTCTCCGAGGCGACCACCAGCGGACGCGTCTGGCTCTTCTGCGCGATGGCAAAGGTCAGGTACGACATGGCCGCATCGACATGGCCGCCCAGCACCGACGTCATCAGGTCGCCGGTTCCCTTGAACGGCACGTAGACCGACTTGATGCCGACCAGCTTGTTCAGCCGCTCGTGCGCCATGTGGTTGGCGGAGAAGCTCCCCGAGCCGGCGAAGTTGAGCGATCCCGGCTTGGCCTTCGCGGCAGCGACCAGGTCCTGGAAGGTCTTGAACGGACTCGACGTCGGCACCACGATCGCGTCCGCGGTGTAGTGGTAGAAGTACACCGGCGTGAGATCCTCGGTCTTGTACTTGACGTTGCCCTCGAGCGGCTGCAGCACCACGTGCGGCAGGTTGATGCCGGCGATGGTGTAGCCGTCGGCCGGCAGCGTATTGAGCTGCGCCCAGACCAGGCCGCCGCCCGCGCCGGGGCGGTTCTGCACCACCATCGACTGGTTGTATTTCTTGCGGAACACCTCCGCCTGCATCCTTGCCACATAGTCCGATTCGCCGCCTGGCGTGAACGGGATGATGTAGTTGATGGTCTTCTCGGGGTACTCCGCCCGGGCGGCCCCCGCGGCAAGCGCGGCAGCGCCGAGCGCCAGCGCGCAGGTGAAGGCCTTGCTTCTCATGATCGTCTCCTCGATGTGGCGAGCCTGGAGCCTGCACTATAGCGTGCAATCCGGCGTACCGGCGAGGACGCACCGGCGTCGGGTAGCATACGCCCGAGAGGAGACGAACGCGCCCGGCCTCATGTCCGCGATACAGCTCGAGCACGTCAGCCGCCAGTGGGGCGACCGCTACGCGGTGCGCGACATCAGCTTCGCTGCCGCGCCGGGCAGCTTCGTCGTGCTGCTCGGCCCATCCGGTTGCGGCAAGTCCACCACGCTGCGCCTCATCGCGGGGCTCGACCGCCCGCAGGCCGGCCGCATCCTGATCGGCGGCACCGACGTGACCGGGCTGCCACCGGCGAAGCGACGGATCGCGATGGTGTTCCAGTCCTACGCGCTCTTTCCGCACCTCGACGTCGCGGAGAACATCCTCTTCGGCGTCAAGGTGCGCGGCGAGCCGAAGGAGCAGCACGGGCCGCGGCTCGCCCGGGTCGCCGAGCTGCTCGGCCTGACCGGCTTGCTGGATCGCAAGCCCGGCCAGCTTTCCGGCGGGCAGCAGCAGCGGGTTGCGCTCGGGCGCGCGATCATCGCCGAGCATCCGGTCTGCCTGATGGACGAGCCGCTGTCCAACCTGGATGCGCAACTGCGCCAGGAGATGCGGCGCGAGATCCGCGCGCTGCAGCGCAAGCTCGGTGTCACGATGATCTACGTGACGCACGACCAGACCGAGGCGATGAGCATGGCCGACCAGGTCATCCTGATGCGGGAAGGGCACATCGAGCAGGATGCGCCTCCGGACGTGCTCTACGCGGCGCCGCGTACCGCCTTCGCCGCTCGCTTCATCGGGACGCCGCCGATGAACCTGCTGCGGCTGGCGGCCGGCACGGCCGGCGCGACGATCGAAGGATGCGCTGCCGACGGCGAGGCGGCGATCGTCGCGCGGCCGCCGCAAGGCGAGGGCGTCCGGCCGGGCCATTCGCTGGGCATCCGGCCCGAGCACATCCGGCTTGCCGGCCTGGCCGGCGGCACGGCCGCGATCGATTCGGCGACGAGCGTGTGCGTGCCGGCCGAGGTCGAGACCTGCGAGTACTTCGGCTCGGACACCATTCTCGGCTGCCGGGTCGGTGGCCAGCATGTCGCGGTGAGGTCACCGGGCAGGCAGCTCATGGACCCGGGGACGCGGGTCGTGCTCGCCTGGGAACGGTCGGCGCAGCACTTCTTCGATGCCGACGGGATCGCGGGGGAGCGAAAACCCGGGCTTGCGTCGCCGACGCTGTCGGTCCTGTAATCGTCCTGCCGCACGGTTGCCGTCCAATCGTCGCGGTCGGCGGCTCGCGGGGGCGGTGCCAGCCGCCGGATCCATGCAAACATCAAGGGAGAGTCCAGATGAAGTCGACGCAGGACAGGGACATGTGGGCCGCGGCTGTTGCGGCGCAGGCGTGGCCGGCGGCAGCGCACGACCGGCACGGCGGTTCGCATGGCCGGCACAGCGGCTCGCGTCGCACGGTGCTCAAGACGCTCGGCGGTGCGGCGCTCGCCACGCCGATGATCGGGGCCAGGGCGCAGACGGCGGTCGAGCTCGACTTCTACTATCCGGTCGCGGTGGGCGGCGCGGTCACCAAGACCATCGATCAGCTCGCCAGCGACTTCGAGAAGGATCATCCTGGCATCCGGGTGAAGCCGATCTACTCCGGCACCTACCAGGAGAGCATCGTCAAGGCAATGACCGCAGCCAAGAGCGGCAAGCCGCCGCACATCGCGGTGCTGCTCTCCACCGACATGTTCTCGCTGATCGACGAGGATGCCATCGTCCCGATCGATTCGCTCGCCGGGTCGGCCGAGGACCGCAAGTGGCTGGACGGCTTCTACCAGGCCTTCATGATGAACAGCCGCACGGGCGGGCACGTCTGGGGCGTGCCGTTCCAGCGCTCCACCATCGTGCTCTACTGGAACAAGAACCTCTTCAAGGAGGCGGGCCTGGACCCGGAAAAGGGTCCCCAGACCTGGACGGAGATGGTGGAGTTCGCCCGCAAGCTCACCAGGACCGACGCGAGCGGCAACGTTTCCCGGTGGGGCGTGACGATTCCGTCGAGCGGCTTCCCGTATTGGCTGTTCCAGGGCCTCACCACCCCGAACGACGTCATCCTGATGAACGAGGCGGGCAACGAGACCTACTTCGACAAGCCGGGGGCGGTGGAGGCGCTGCAGTACTGGGTGGACCTGTCCGCCAAGCACAAGGTCATGCCGGGCGGCGTTATCGAGTGGGGCACGACGCCGAAGGACTTCCTCGAGCAGAAGTCGGCGATGATCTGGACCACCACCGGCAATCTCACCAACATCCGGAACAACGCGAGCTTCCCGTTCGGGGTGGCGATGCTGCCGGCGAGCATGCGGCGCGGCAGCCCCACCGGCGGCGGCAACTTCTATGTCTTCAAGCAGACGTCGCAGGCGGAGCAGAAGGCCTCGGTCGCGTTCATGAAGTGGATGACCAGCCCCGAGCGGGCGGCCCAGTGGAGCATCGCCACCGGCTATGTGGCCGTCCGGCCGGACGCCTGGGAGACCGAGGCGATGAAGAAGTACGTCGCCGAGGTTCCGGCGGCGCTGGTCGCGCGCGACCAGCTGGAGTTCTCGGTGGCCGAGCTCTCCACCCATGAGAACCAGCGGGTCACCAAGGCGCTCAACGACGCGCTGCAGGCGGCGCTCACCGGCGCGAAGCAGCCGGGTCCGGCGCTGGCCGAGGCGCAGCGGGAAGCGACGCGGATCCTGCGCCGCTATCGCAGCTGACTGCCGATGCGCCTCTCGACCGGAGGGCCTGGTGGCGCGAAGTAGGGCGGGCACCACGGCGGTGACCGCCTGGCTGCTGCTGCTTCCGGCGATGGTGCTGCTGGTCGCGTTCACCCACTTCCCGGCGATCGCCACCGCCTGGCACAGCTTCTTCGCCACCCCGCGCGGTGGCAAGCCGCCGCCCTTCGTCGGGCTCGAGAACTACGAGCTGATGGTGGACGACCCGGTTTTCTGGGAGTCGCTGGTCAACAACCTCTGGTTTGCCGTCGGGACGATTCCGCTGTCGATCGCGATCGCGATCGTCATGGCGCTCTGGGTCAACGGCCGCATTGCGGGCCGCGGCTTCCTGCGGCTCGCCTATTTCACGCCGACGGTGCTGCCGATGATCGCGGTGGCCAACATCTGGCTCTTCTTCTACACACCGCAGTACGGCCTGCTCGACCAGCTGACCGGTCTCTTCGGTTTCTCCGGACGCAACTGGCTCGGCAATCCGGACACGGTGCTGGGCGCGCTCATCGTGGTCGCGATCTGGAAGGAGGCCGGATTCTTCATGATCTTCTACCTGGCCGCACTGCAGCAGGTATCGCCCTCGCTCGGCGAGGCGGCGGCGCTCGAAGGTGCGACGCGCTGGCAGTACTTCTGGCGCGTGCTGTTTCCGCTGCTGATGCCGACGACGCTGTTCGTGCTTGTGAATGCCCTGATCAACGCCTTCCGGCTGGTGGACCACATCATCGTGATGACCCGCGGCGGTCCGAACAATGCCAGCTCGCTGCTGCTCTTCTACATCTACCAGGTCGGTTTCAGCTTCTGGGATTCCGCCTACGCGGCGGCGATCACGGTGGTGCTGCTCGCGATCCTCGGCGCGACCGCATTCCTCAAGTTCGGCTACCTCGACCGCCGGACGCACTACCAATGACCAGCCAGCCCTTGGCCACGGCCGAAGCGACGCAGGCCGCGGCCGACGAGCGCGAGCGGCCCGGCGCCCGCGTCGCGCCGACCGACACGCCCGCGTTGCTCGGCCACTGGCTGGAGACGGTCGGGGCCTGGCTTCTCGGCCTGCTCTGGCTGCTGCCGCTTGCCTATGCGGTCTGGACCGCCTTCCATCCGCCCGCCTTCGCGACGCGCTTCGAGCTGGGCGCGCCGCTCACGCTGGAGAACTTCGTCGCCGCCTGGAATGCCGCACCGTTCGCGCGTTACTTCGTGAACACCGTGCTGCTGGTGGCGATGGTGCTCGCCGCGCAGCTGGTGCTCTGCACCCTCGCGGCCTATGCCTTCGCCAGGTTCGAGTTCCGCGGGAGGGACTTCATGTTCTTCCTGGTGCTGCTCCAGCTCATGGTGATGCCGGACGTGCTGATCGTGGAGAACTATCGCACGATGAACCTCCTCGGCCTGCGCGACACGCTGCTCGCGATCGGCCTGCCGTACTTCGCCTCGGCCTTTGGCATCTTCCTGCTGCGCCAGACATTCAAGACCGTGCCGCGCGAGCTCGACGAGGCGGCGCGGGTGGAGGGGGCGAGTCCGCTGCAGGTTCTGCTCAAGGTCTACGTGCCGCTCGCGCGACCGGTCTATCTCGCGTATGCGCTGGTGTCGGTGAGCTTTCACTGGAACAACTTTCTGTGGCCACTCATCATCACCAACAGCGTGGAGTCACGCCCGCTCACCGTAGGTTTGCAGGTGTTCTCCAGCGTGGAGCAGGGCGTGGACTGGTCCACCATCACAG
>JAEWEW010000138.1 GCA_023389175.1 Pseudomonadota bacterium
GTCCTGACCGGCCGCGGCAGCGGCGCCGTCGCGGCCTCGCCCGGCGCAAGCCAGCGCAGCGGCGGTCCGTCGCGCGCCGCGACGGCCGCACCGTGCCCTGGTTCAGCGGCCACCTCGGCACGCCACACCCTCGCCTTCATGCGGAAGTGGGTGAAGGCGTGCTCGAAGCGCGCGACTTCCTGCAGCGGCTCGGCCGGCAGGCCCAGGCCTGCCTGGACGAGGGACGCCTCGAGCGCATCCCGGTCCAGCTCCGGCAGGCTCCACAGGCCGCCCCAGATGCCCGCAGGCGGCCGCTCCTGCAGCAGCACCGAGGCCTCGCGCATCGCGAGCAGCAGGTCGAATTCCCGCACCGGGACCACGCGGCGCGGCCGCGGCGCGGGATGCCGCTCGACGACGCCGGCCGTGCAGGCCTCGCAGTGCGCCTGCAGCGGGCAACGAGCGCAATCCGGCCGGCTGCGCGTGCAGAGCGTCGCGCCCAGGTCCATCAGGCCCTGCGTATAGGCGCGCAGGTCCGCCGCCGCACCGGGCGGCGGCAGCTCCGCCTCCGCATGCGCCCACAGCAGCTGCTCGACGGCAGCCTGCCCCGGATGGCCCTCGATGCGGAACACCCGGCTGAAGACGCGCTTCACGTTGGCGTCGAGGATGGCGTTGCGGCCGCCGAAGGCGAACACCGCGATCGCGGCGGCGGTGGAGCGGCCGATCCCCGGCAGCGTCGCGAGCGTGGCCGCGTCGGCGGGAAAGACCCCGCCGTGCCGGTCGACGACGATACGGGCGGCCGCCTGCAGGTTGCGCGCGCGACTGTAGTAGCCGAGCCCGCTCCACGCCGCCATGACCCGGTCGGTCGGCGCGCGCGCGAGATCGGCCACCGTCGGGAACGCGCGGGTGAATGCCTCGAAGTACGGGATGACGGTGGCGACCTGGGTCTGCTGCAGCATGACCTCCGACAGCCAGATGCGGTACGGGTCGGTGCCCTGCTGCCACGGCAGCCCGTGGCGGCCATGAGCGCGCTGCCAGGCGATCACCTCGGCCGCGAGTCCGATCGCGGCGACGGCGACCGGCTCCCCTGCGGTCCGCCGCCGACCCTGCGGGCGCTTCAAGCCAGCTCTGCCTCCGGTGCCGGCGCGACGCGCCGGTCCATGACGGCGGCCACCTGCTCGATCAGCTCGCGCAGGATCGCAAGCTGCTGGTCGATGCGGGCCTTGGACTGGTCCAGCTCCTCGAGCTTCGCGTCGAGCGACTCGCTTGCGTCCATGACCCGCTGCACCGATTCCAGGCGCCGGCGCAGCTGGGCCTGGTGCTCCTTCACCTGGCTCTCCACCGGCGTCATCAGGGCGCGCAGCCATGCCTCCAGCTCCCGCACCGCGGTGTCGTAGAGCTCGCGCAGCCGCGCCGCCACCGACTCGAAGAAGCGCCGCGTGAGCGCCGACTTGTTGACCGTGAGCAGGCTGATCACGCCGAACTGCCGCTGGTGCAGCTGCCCGATGCGATCGATCTCGGCGAAGTACCGGCGCATGGAGAAGGGAAGCGGCGCGCCGAGCGTCAGGCCGTAGTCGCGGCTGAAGCTCTGGTACATCGCCGTCATCATGGTGGTGACCTCGTGCACCAGCCGGTCACCTTCCTCGAAATCCGTGCGCACCGCGGCGATGAGGCTCGACATGCCGTCGCGCAGCTGGGTCGAGAGGCTGCTCGCCCGCATCAGGTCCCGCGAGTCCCGCACGTGGCGCTTGAGGTTGTCCAGCCCGATGTGCGAGAAGAGCTCCTGCGAGTGGCGCGCGAACACGTTGCGCAGCGCCTGAAGCTGGCGCAGGCTCTTCTCGAACTCGGTGCGCTCGGCGCGGATGCGGCGCGACATCTGGTCGATCACCGACTTGTTCTTGCCGCGCAACCCGTTGAGCTCGAACACCTGCTCCACCTGGTTGCGGTGGCGGGCAGAGAGCACGCCGAGCGTGACATTCGCGGTCTCGTCGAACTCGCGGCGCACCTGCTCGCGCACGATCGCCTGCTGTTGCGGGATCATCTCCTCGGAGAGGGCGTGCTCGAGCTCCGGCAGGCGGCTGCGCCGCAGGAGCGCTGGATCATGCTGGATCTTCGCGACCAGCCCCTTCTGCGCGGACACCGGATAGATGCGGGCGGTGGGCAGGTCCAGCAGCCGTCCGACGGAGGCCACCTGGCTCGCGATCTCCAGGTTGATCTCCTTCTCCTGCTTTAGCTCGTCCCAGAGGCCGTCGATCTTGTTGAGCACCACGAACCGGCCGGAGCGGTGCGCCGGGTTGATGTGCTCGCGCCAGATCTCGATGTCGGTGCGGGTCACGCCGGCGTCGGCCGCCAGCACGAACAGCACCGCGTGCGCGCTCGGGATAAGGTTGAGCGTGAGCTCCGGCTCCGAACCGATCGCGTTCAAGCCCGGGGTGTCGATGATCACCAGGCCGAGCTCGAGCAGCGGATGCGGGATGTTCACCACCGCGTGGCGCCAACTCGGCACGTCCACCATGCCGTCGCCATCCGGCCGGTACGGGCTGTCCTCGTCGCCCTCGTCGTACATGCCCATCGCGGCCGCCTGGGCGGCCGGCATGCGCCGCGTCTCGCGCACCGCCTCGAAGGCCGAGCGCAGGCTCTCCACGTCGGTCGGATCGACCGGCACGAAGCGCCACTTCGATTCGTCCTGCCGCAGGGCGGCGATGGTGGCGTCTTCCAGCCGGGTCTCGATCGGCAGCAGGCGGATGCCGGTGGGACGCTGCGGGTCGTACAGCAGCTCGGTCGGGCACATCGTGGTGCGGCCGGCCGAGGACGGCAGCACGCGCTGGCCGTACTGGGCGAAGAAGATGGCGTTGATCAGCTCGGACTTGCCGCGCGAGAACTCGGCGACGAAGGCGACCGACATGCGATCGTCGCGCAGGTTGTCCATGATCCGCGCGAGCCGCGACTGCAATTGCGGATCGGAAAGCTCCGACTGCGACAGCCAGGTCCGGTAGCGCTCGACCGCCTCGAGCAGGTCGCTGCGCCAGCGGCCATAGGCCTCGATTCGATCGCTGATCAGGCTCATCGAGCGAGTGTACACAAGCGCCCCTCGCGGGCGCCGCGCGCCGTGGCTAACCAACCAACGCCTGGTTGGCCGCAACCGACGGACGGTGATCAGGCGCGCTGGCAGGTGGGGCAGAAGAAGCTCGCGCGCTGCTGCTGGCGGATCAGGCGGATCGGCGTCCCGCAGACGCGGCACGGCTTGCCGGCGCGGCCGTAGACGAAGCAGCGCAACTGGAAGTAGCCCGCCTCGCCGGTGCTCGCGACGAAATCGCGCAGCGTGCTGCCGCCGGCCGCGATCGCATCGGTCAGCGTCTCCCGGATCGCGGCGGCCAGTCGCTCGTAGCGCGGCAGGCCGATCCGGCCGGCCGGCGTGGTCGGGCGTATGCCGGCGCGAAACAGGCTCTCGCACGCATAGATGTTCCCCACCCCCACGACGACCAGGCCGGACAGCAGGACCTGCTTGATCGAGGCGGTGCGTCCGCGCGTGGCCGCATGCAGGAGCCGCCCGGTGAAGGCGTCCCCGAAGGGCTCGACCCCGAGGTCGCGCAGGAGCACATGGCCGGCCGCGGTGGCGTCGGCGCTGTCCGCGGACCACAGCACCGCGCCGAACCGGCGCGGGTCGTTGTAGCGCAGGATGCGGTCCTCGAAGACGAAGTCCAGGTGGTCATGCGGCCTCGGCGGCGTGCCGGGCGCGAGCCGCTTGAGCGTGCCGGACATGCCCAGGTGGATGATCAACGTGCCGGAGTCGAATCCGAGCAGCAGGTACTTGGAGCGGCGCGCGACCGACCGCAGGATGCCCGCACCCTCCGGCGGCCCGGCGAGGATCGCCTGCTCCAGCGCCTCCGGCACCGGCCAGCGCAGCCGGTCGAAGCGCCGGACGACACCTGTCAGCCGATGGCCGACGAATGCCTCGCCCAGTCCCCTGCATACAATCTCCACTTCCGGGAGCTCGGGCACTTCCTTCCTTCCAGCCTGTCGCGACGAACCGATCCGCGGCCCTGGGAACAGGCCGGGATCCGTGACCCCTTTGGTTGCCGCGAAGTGTAAATCACCCTACCATGCTCAAATGCGATTACAAGTAAGCTCGGTAGCGGCGGGCAGTGGCAAGGCTCGCCCCGGCTGGCTGTTCGCTCTCGTCTTCGGCGCCGTCCTGGGCGTCTCCCTCAGCGGTTGCAGCGCCCTCGGCGAGCAGTCCGGCGGCCAGGCCGGCGCCGGCTCGGCGGCCGCCGGCAACGGCAGCCCGGCCCGCGGCAATGCCGCCCCTGCCATCACCAGCCAGGCATCGGACGGTCCGGATGACCTGGCGGTACGCCGGCGCGGCGGCCCCATTCAGGGAACTTACCGCCCGGAGGGCCTGCCCAACATCGCCCTCACGCCCCCGCTGCTGCTGAAGATCCTGGCGGCGGAAATCGGCCTGCAGCGCCAGCAGCTCAGCACTTCCTACGCCACCTACCAGGATCTCGCCGTTCGCACCAGGGACGCGCGGCTTGCCCGGCGTGCCACGGAGATCGCCCTGGCGGGGCGCGCATTCGAGCAGGCGCTCGCCTCGGCCAAGCTCTGGTCCGAGCTGGATCCGGCCTCGACCGAGTCGCAGCAGACGGTCGAGACCTTGCAGCTTGCCACCGGGAAGCTGCAGGACGTGGAGCCGGCACTGACGCGGCGGCTCGCCACCGCCCGCGAGCAGGGCAAGCTCGACGAGGCCTACCTGCAACTGCAGCGCACCCTCACCCGCATCCAGGATCGCAAGGAGGGCTGGGCGCTGCTGCAGCGGCTCAGCCGGCCGGACCTGGATGTCGTCGCCGCCCGCATGGCCCGCGCTTCCGTCGCGGCCGCTGCGGACCAGAAGGAAGCGGCCGCGGCAGAAGCGATGGCTGCGGTGGAGCTCGCGCCGAAGGATGCCAGCGCTGCCATCGCCGCCGCCCAGTACACCCAGGAGCTGCCGGATGGCGGACCGCGCGCCGCGGCCCTGCTGGAGGGCTTCCTGCGCCAGTCGCCGGACAACCAGATCGTCGGGCTCGCGCTCGGCCGCCTCTACTTGTCCGAGGACCAGTTCGACAAGGCTCGCGCCACGCTGGAGCGCGTGCTGCAGAAGGATCCGGAGAACCCGCAGGTCCTCTACTCGCTCGCCCAGGCCAGTTACCAGGCCAAGGACGTGGCATCGGCGCAGGGCTACCTGAAACGCTACGTGGAGCTGCCGGAGTCCGTTTCGCGTGAGAACGCCCCGGCCTACCTCTTCCTTTCGCAGATCTCGGAGGAGAACAACCGAGTTGCGGAGGCGATCGCCTGGCTCGAGCAGATCCAGGGCGGCGATCTCTACATCAGCGCGGTTTCGCGCCGGGCGCAGCTGACCGCGCGCGAGGGCGATTTCGACAAGGCCCGCCAGCTCATCAAGGACACCACGCCGCGCAACCAGCGGGAGCGTCTTGCGCTGGTTTCGGCGGAGGCCCAGGTGCTGCGCGAGGCCAAGCGCTACCGGGACGCCTTCGACCTGCTGGATGCCGCGGTCTCGAAGGAGCCCAACGCGCCGGACCTGCTCTACGACCATGCGATGGCCGCGGAGCGGATCGACGACATCGCGGTGATGGAAAAGAGCCTGCGCAAGCTCATGGAGCTGCGTCCGGACAGCGCGCATGCCTACAACGCGCTCGGCTACACCCTCGCAGACCGCAACCAGCGGCTGCCAGAGGCGCTGGAGCTGATCAAGAAGGCAGTCGCCCTGATGCCTGACGATCCGCAGATCATCGACAGCCTGGGCTGGGTCTACTACCGCATGGGCGACATGGACAAGGCGCTCAAGTACCTGCGGGAGGCCTATGCCGCCAAGCCGGACGTGGAGGTTGCCGCCCACCTCGGCGAGGTGCTCTGGACCACCGGTGCCCGGGACGAGGCGATGAAGGTCTGGCGCGAGGCATCCGGTCGCGAGCCCAAGAACGAGGTCCTGCGCGGCACGCTCGCGCGCCTCAATGTCTCGCTCTAGGACGGGCGTTCCCGGAGCGGGCATTCCGCGTCCGGCCGGGTCGCTCCGCGCCCTTGCCGCGGCGGCGGCCATTGCAGGTGCCGCGGTCCTCTCCGGCTGCGCCACCACCGCCGAAGGCCCGGTGCGCCAGGCCGTCGGCGAGACCGCCCTGCCGCTCGAGTTGTCCGGTCGGTTCACGACCACCTACGTGACCAGCCTGCCGGAGACGCGCCAGGAATCCGCGAGCGGCCGCTTCGAGCTCTACAAGGATCCCTCGCGCCTCACCGTCGACCTGCTTTCGCCATTCGGGCAGACGATCGCCCGCGCGGAGCAGGTGCGGGGCCAGCCCGCGCTGCTGCGGACCGCGGACGGCAAGGAAGCCACCGGCGCCACGCTGGAGGAAGTGTTCCAGCGCGCGGTGGGAATCCGCGTGCCGGCGGGAAGGCTTCCGGACTGGCTCTCGGACCGCTTCGAGGAGGTCGTCCGGCGCTCGCCGGACGGCCGGCATGTCACCGCCCGCGATGCCGGCTGGCAGATCGAGCGTGACGGCGGGCGCTGGGACCTCGTCTGGCACGAGGGCACCCAGCGCGTGGAAGTGCGCCTGCTGCTCGATGCTGACTGAGCTGCGCAACCTGCCGGCGCCGGCCAAGCTGAACCTCTTTCTGCATGTCACCGGGCGCCGGCCCGACGGCTACCACCTGCTCGAGACGGTCTTCCAGCTCATCGACCTGTCGGACCGCATCGACCTGCGTCGCCGCGAGGATGCGGAGATCCGGCGGATCGACCCGCACCCGGACATACCGCCTGAGGCGGACCTGACGGTGCGGGCCGCCCGCGCCCTGCAGGCGGCCACCGGTTGCCGGCTGGGCGCCGACATCCGCCTGGACAAGCAGATCCCGCTCGGCGCCGGCCTGGGCGGCGGCAGCTCCGATGCGGCGACCGTGCTGCTCGGTCTGGACCGGCTGTGGTCGCTCGGGCTCTCGCGTGAGCGCCTGCAGGAAATCGCAGTGTCCCTGGGGGCGGATGTCCCGGTCTTCGTGTTCGGTCGCAATGCTTACGCGACCGGCATCGGCGAACGGCTGCGGGCCGTGGATTTGCCGCCGCGCTGGTTCGTGCTGGTCATGCCGCCGGTCTCGGTCCCGACGGCGGCGGTATTCCGGGATCCGAAATTGACACGGAACACCAAACCACTCACAATCTTGGGCTTTTCCAAGCGATCGTCCTTCGCCCTTGGCGGCCGCAACGACCTGCAGGAAGTCGTGGTTGCACGGGAGCCGCTCGTGGCTGCCGCGCTCGATGCGCTGTCGGCAGCGGTGGCAGCAGTGGCTGGGGTGGCCGGGCCGGCCGGGGCCGTCCGGATGACCGGATCCGGCTCCTGCGTCTTTGCCGCGCTGGACCGCCTGGAAGCGGCGCGGGATACCGCGCAACGGGTTTTGCTTCAGAATGTCGGTACGGTCCGGGTCGTCCCGGGCCTGTCACGGCATCCACTGGGGAGTAGCCAAGTTGGTTAAGGCACCGGATTTTGATTCCGGCATGCGAGGGTTCGAATCCTTCCTCCCCAGCCATCGTTCCGGGTGCGCGCCCCAGCAGTGCAGGGGCTCGGGCCCCGTTTCCGGATGAATCACTTGCTCAGGGCCTCCTACCGCTCCAGTTCCGACCCGCTCGCCAGCCTGAGGTCGGAGGGCCCGGCCATCTTCTCGGGCAACTCGAACCCGCGCCTGGCCGCCGACGTCGCGGCCCACCTCGGATTGCCGCTCGGCAAGGCGGTGGTCGGCAAGTTCTCGGACGGCGAGGTGATGGTGGAGATCCTGGAGAACGTCCGCGGCAAGGACGTCTTCGTGCTGCAATCCACCTGCGCGCCCACCAACGACAACCTGATGGAAGTCCTGCTGATGGTGGATGCGCTGCGGCGCGCATCGGCCGGGCGGATCACCGGGGCGCTGCCCTACTTCGGCTACGCCCGGCAGGATCGGCGGGTGCGCTCGTCGCGCGTGGCGATCAGCGCCAAGGTGGTCGCGAACATGCTGCAGGTGGCGGGCGTGGACCGGCTGCTCACCATGGACCTGCACGCGGACCAGATCCAGGGGTTCTTCGACATCCCGGTGGACAACATCTACGCCGCGCCGATCCTGCTCTCGGACATCGCCCGGCAGAAGCTCGAGAACGTGATCGTCGTCTCCCCCGACGTGGGCGGCGTGGTGCGGGCGCGGGCGCTGGCGAAGCGGCTCGAGGTGGACCTCGCGATCATCGACAAGCGCCGGCCGAAGGCCAACGTCTCCGAGGTGATGAACATCATCGGCGAGGTGAAGGGTCGCAGCTGCCTGCTGATGGACGACATGGTGGACACGGCCGGCACGCTCTGCCGCGCTGCCGAGGCGCTCAAGCGCGAAGGCGCGGTGAAGGTGGTGGCGTATTGCACCCATCCCGTCCTCTCGGGCGGCGCGGTCCGGCGCATCGAGGAGTCGCAGCTGGACGAGCTGGTGGTGACGGACTCCATCCCGCTCAGCGAAGAAGGCGAAGCCTGCTCGAAGATACGCGTGATCGGCTGCGGGCAGCTGATCGGCGAGACCATCCTGCGCATCAACCGGGCGGACTCCGTCTCGCTGCTCTTCATGGAGTGAGCGGCCGCAAGGCCGCCTGAAGGCGGCGCTGCCGGCCGGCCCCGACAGTTTTCATACCTGCCCGCCAATGCGGGCAGGCGTCCAACGCCCTTCCCGCCTGGTCGCGGGCGGAAGGGCTCTTTCGAAGGAAACCGCGATGAAAGTGATCGCCGAAATGCGCAACGAAACGGGGTCGGGTGCGAGCCGCCGCCTCCGCCGCGCGGCCAAGGTGCCGGGCATCGTCTATGGTGGCGAGGCCAAGCCGATCCAGGTCGCCCTGGACCACAATCCGCTCTACCACTCGCTGCGGGTGGAGGCCTTCCATTCGTCCATCCTGGAGATGGAGCTCGACGGCAAGACGCAGCAGGTGGTGCTGCGCGACGTGCAGTGGCATCCCTACAAGCCGCAGGTGCTGCATGTGGACTTCCAGCGCGTCGCCGCCGACGAGAAGATCACCATGAAGGTGCCGTTCCACTTCATGAACCAGGAGATCTCGCCGGCGGTCAAGGAAAGCAAGGCGGTCGTGAACCACGTGCTGAGCGAGATCGAGGTGAGCTGCCTGCCGGCGGACCTGCCCGAATACCTCGAAGTGGACCTGAGCGGCATCACGCTGGACCATTCGCTGCACCTGAGCGCCGTCAGGATGCCGAAGGGCGTGACCGCGGTGGTTCCCGCGGGCAGCGACCCGGTGATCGCGACCGCCGTGATGGTGATGGGCACCGTCGCGGACAACAGGGAAGACGAGGAGAAGGCTGCGGCCGCTGCCGCGCCTGGCGCCGCGCCGGCTCCTTCCGCGAAGAAGTAGGCTGCGGGTTGAACGCGGCCGGCCTGTCGCGGCATGCGACGGGCCGGCGCCCACGAGCCTGCCCTGCATCCCATGGCCGCCCCTCGCCTGATCGTCGGACTCGGCAATCCGACTCCCGAGCACGAGAACGACCGGCACAACGCCGGCTTCCACTTTCTCGAGGCGCTGGCGCGGCACCAGTCGGCCGCGCTTCGGCGGGAGGCCAAGTTCCTCGGCAACACCGGGCGCGTGCGCATCGGGACCGCGGACATCCACCTGCTGCAGCCGCTCACCTGGATGAACCGCTCGGGCCAGGCGGTTGCCGCCCTCGCCCGTTTCTATCGCATCGCGCCGGCGGAGATCCTCGTCGCATACGACGAGCTCGACCTGCCGCCGGGCACCGCGCGCTTCAAGCTCGGCGGCTCGAGCACCCACAACGGGTTGCGCGACATCACTGCCGCGATGGGCGGGCCGGCCTACTGGCGGCTTCGCATCGGCATCGGGCATCCGCGCGATCTCAGCCCGGGCAAGCCGGTGGCCGACTTTGTGCTGGACCGGCCGTCGCGAGCGCATGCGCGCCTGATCGAAGAGTCGATCGAGCGCGCGATCGAGGTGCTGCCGCTCGTCGCCGCCGACGACTGGCCGGAGGCGATGAAGCGGCTGCATACGGGGCCGGGCGCCTGAATCAATGCAAGCAGCAAGATTGAGGCCGACTTCCGGTAAGCGGGTGGGAAGCCGACGTTACCGCTCCAGCATGCCGAGCTTGTATTCGATGTCGCGCACCAACCGAACGAGCTTCGGCCCCAGGCTGCGTTGCAGCTGCCGACGACTGGTCGCGTGAGCCGGCACGGTCAGGTTGAAGGCGAGAGCCATCCCATTCAATGTCGACCTCATCGGCACCGCCACCGCAGCGAGTGTTGGCTGCCAGTCGCCAATCGCGACGCAGAACCCATCTGCCTCGATTTGCGCGCGCGCCTCGTTGACCTTACCAGACAACGCCGCCCATTCCTGCGGCATCGACGCTTCGATGCGCTGGTACACCATCGCCCGCTCGTCCTGCCGAAGCGCGTAGAGCAGCGCTCGACCAATGGCAGTGCGCAGCATCGGCCGTCTCGATCCGATGTCCGGTTTTGCGGTGCTGGTTTCATGGCCTTGAACAGTGTCTACGTACACCACCTGTAGCCGGTCCCGCGCACCGACGGAGACCGGGCCGCGGGCCTTTCGCGCGAGTTCCAGCATTTCGGGAGAGGCGATCCGCCGAATCGCGAGCTGAGACAGCAGCGGGTAGCCGAGCGACAACACCGCAGGTCCGAGGGAATACGAGCCGGTCGAGCGATCCCTGCGCAGGTAACCGAGGCCCAACAGCGTGAAGGTCAATCGAGAAACGGTGGGCTTGGTCAACCCCAGGCGATCGACGATGTCCTTGTTGCGGAGCACCGGCGCGCCTCCGGAGAAGCAGCCGAGCACCGCAAGGCCCGACGCTAGCGTCGATGCGAACTGCGGATTCGCCTGAAGAGCTTCCGGATCGAGGAACTCCGGACTCTCTGACTCCCACCTCAAGCGGTCCCCCTTGACTTCGGCAGTCTTGGCTCCCTAGACTGTACCGGTATTCTGATCTTTGTTCCACTATTCTGAACACCCGATTTAAATGTCGACCCAGGTGAGACGGCCTACGCCCTCAGGGCTCGGAGAAAGAGTGCTTTCCTTCGTGGTGGTGGCGGACACCCACGTCAACGAGCGCGATGGAGACTCGAATTCACCCTATCTGACGAACCGTCTGGCCAACGAGCGGGCGCGGCACGTTTTCCTCGACATTGCGGGGATGGACCCACAGCCTGACTTCGTCGTCCATCTGGGCGACATCGTGCACCCGCTACCCTCGCTGCCGGGCTACCGGGAAGCGGCGGAACAGTTCAAGTCGATCGCTGCGCCGCTGTCCGTACCGCTGCATCTCGTACCGGGCAATCACGATGTCGGCGACAAGCGCGTCGACTGGATGCCCGCTGAACAGGTCAGCGACAGGTTTCTGGAGGTTTATCGCGCCGTGTTCGGCCGGGACTACTACGCCTTCGACCGCGCCGGCCTGCGCTTCGTGTTCCTTGACTCGCTCCTGCTCAACTCCGGACTGACCGACGAACAGGCACAGCGGGAGTGGCTACAGGGCCAACTGGCGGAGCACGAGAACAAGCGCACCTTCGTCTTCATGCACTACCCCCCGTACATCCACTCGGTCGACGAGCGGGGGAACTACGACAACATCGACGAGCCTGCCCGATCCTGGCTGCTGTCCCAGCTGCGGCTGCCAGGCGTCGAGGGGGTGTTCGCCGGCCACGTGCACAACTTCTGGTACGACAGGATAGGCGAAGCAGAGTTCTACATGCTTCCCTCCACGGCCTTCCTTCGACACGACTTCTCGGAGTTCTACCGAGTCGCGCCGACCGAGGAGTTCGGACGTGGCGACACGGCAAAGTTCGGCTATTTCGTGGTTGACGTGTTTGAACGCGGGCACGTCGCCTATCCGATCCGCACCTTGGGTCAGCGCGCGGCGGCCGGTCAACTGCCCGCGCCTCTACCGGAACGCAACCTGGCGCATCCGAAGAGCTCGAGATTCGACATGATCGGGGTGGAGTTGCGCCACCCCTGGACAGCTTCGATGCAGATCACGGCGACTGGCGGCGTGCAGGAGTTCGGCCGCAAGTGGGCCCGCAACGACTACCCTCTCCTCGCACTGTGGGAGATGGGCGTGCGTCTAGCGAAAGTGCCCGACCTGGATCTGCTGGGGGATGAGTCGCGTGCCCGGATGCAGCTCATGGCCCGAATGGGCTGCCGCTACCTGGTGACGGTGCTCGGCTTGCCCCGTCCGTCGCTGCTGCAGCAAGACATGGGCAAAGCCGGAGTGACGGCGTTCGAGCTGAACATGACGCTCGACAGTTTCGAGCAGCGGCGGACCGAGATCAGGGCGCTGCGCGAAGCTTCCGGCTGCGCAGTCTACCTTTCGCGGATCCCGGGCTATGACGGCTCACACTTCGACGGCAAGCAATTCAGCCACGTGATCAAGGCAGGATTCGAGGTAGAGGATCTCGAGGCGTTTGCTCGCTTGATAGGCCCGGCATGCGCGGCCGGCGATATCGATGGGGTCACGGTCCGCATCGGACCCGACCAACCGCTGATAGAGAGCGCCCTCAGGTTAGACAGATTCTGCCAGCGCAATGGCTGCCGAATCGTGGCGTCGTTGAAGCTTGCAGGGCCGAGCCTTGCCGTCGCACGCACCGATGATCCGGGCAATGTCGCCAGGGTGGCGCAGGCGATGTTGCTCTCCAGGGTTTCGACGTCCGTCCACTACATCTTCGACACCTTCATGGATGTCGACCGCGGCTACTTCCCGCGCCATGCGTTCATCGACGGCCAATTCAATCCGCGGCCAGCAGCCCGAGCCTTTGCGACGATCAACTCCCTGCTCTCCAGATGCGAGCGACTGGAGTTGCTCGACGCTCACCTGTCGGAGGGCGCCCCCGCCCCGTTGGAATCGATCCTCCGAATCCAGGCCGATGACGTTCGCTATACCCTGGTGTGCGGCAGGGCCGGCGGACTTGCGGCCCGAATCGAAGCTCTTGCGCGTGCGCACTCCGTTTACGATCTGATCGACGGAAATCACTGCACCGATCGCTTCGGAGTTGCAGCGCTGTGTTCACGCCTGACCGGCCCTGACCGGGAAAGTTCCGCGCTTCGGGTGCTCCTCTTCCGGGAGCCATGATTCCTTCCCCAAAACGAGAGGACGATAATGTCATTCATCAAGTCCGCAGTCCTGGCCCTGGCGACGGCCACCTTCGCGAGTACGGCCCTGGCAGCGTTCCCCGATCGGCCAGTGAAGCTCGTCGTCGCCTACTCGCCGGGCGGGGCCACTGATGTCACCGCCCGAATTCTCGCCGAGAAACTCAGCACCCGCTGGGGTCAGTCGGTGGTCGTGGAGAACAAGGCCGGAGCAAGCGGCATGATCGGGGCGGAGACGGTCGTACGCGCCGAAAGCGACGGGTACACCCTACTCCTCGGATATACGCCGGAGGTGTCTCTCAACAAGCTCGTCTTCAAGGAGATGCGCTACGACCCGATCACCGACCTGACACCGATCGCCCTCGCGTCTTCAGCCCCGCTGGTGCTCGCGGCGGGGCCGAGGATCGGCGTCAGTACCGTCGACGAACTGCGCGCACGCAAGGACGCGGTCGCGCAGATTTCATTCGCTTCGCCGGGTGTCGGAGGTCAGCAGCACATGGCAGGCGAACTGCTGGCGAAGCAGCTGGACAAGTCGTTGACCCACGTCCCCTACCGTGGGACCGCCCCGGCAGTCGCTGATCTCGTGGGCGGCCAGATCGACCTGTTCTTCGCAACGGCGCCTGCGCTGCTGGGCCACATCCGTTCCGGCAGGATCAAGGCGCTTGCAGTTGCTGGGCCGGCACGCGAGAAGCTGCTGCCCGACGTACCGACGACCACGGAGGTCGGCATGCCGACTCTTCAGCTGAGCAACTGGTCTGGCGTCTTCGGACCCAAGGGCATGACTCCGCAGCTAGTTGATTCGATAGCGACCGACGTAGTTGCGGCGTTGGGTAGTCCCGACGTCGTCAAGGCGCTCGAAGACAAAGGCCTAACGCCCTCACCCATGGAAGGCGCCGCTTTCCGGAAGTTCATCGACAGCGAGATGAAGAAGTACGCCGACATCATTGCCGAAACAGGTATCGCTACCCAGTGAAATGCGTGACCCGGCATTGGTCTTGGGGCTAAGAGGAGTTGGCACGACCGGTCGGCTCGAACCGAACGGACAGGATCGGCGTCGTTCCGGCTGGACGCAACACCGCTGGCCTCTCCTGAACACGGGCCGGTCGTAGAATAGGGGCTCAGTGCGCCGCCTGGGCGCCTCGCCCGGCCCGCCGCTGTCGATCGTCCTGTCGATCGCGGGCTCTCCGGGCCCCTCGAAAGGTCTGCTTCATGTCCCTCAAGTGCGGCATCGTCGGCTTGCCCAACGTCGGCAAGTCCACCCTCTTCAACGCGCTCACCAAGGCCGGCATCGCGGCGGAGAACTATCCGTTCTGCACGATCGAGCCCAACGTGGGCATCGTCGAGGTGCCGGATCCGCGGCTCGAGCAGCTGGCCGCCATCGTGAAGCCGCAGAAGATCCAGCATGCCATCGTGGAGTTCGTGGACATCGCGGGACTCGTGGCCGGCGCAAGCAAGGGCGAAGGTCTCGGCAACCAGTTCCTCGCGAACATCCGCGAGACCGACGCGCTGGTCAACGTGGTGCGCTGCTTCGACGACCCGAACGTGGTCCATGTGAACGGCAAGGTGGATCCGGTCGCCGACATCGAGACCATCGTGACCGAGCTCGCGCTCGCGGACCTGGCCACGGTGGAGAAGGTGATCGCGCGCGAGGTCAAGAAGGCGCGCGCGGGCGACAAGGAAGCCGCGAAGCTGGTCGCGACGCTGGAAAAGCTGCAGCCGCACCTGAACGAAGGCAGGCCCGCGCGCACGCTCGCGCTGTCGGACGAAGAGCAGGCGCTGGTCAGGCCGCTCTTCCTGCTCACCATCAAGCCGGCGATGTACGTCGCCAACGTCGACGAGGACGGCTTCCAGGACAACCCCTACCTCGACCGCCTGCGCGCGCACGCGGCAGCGGAGGACGCGCCGGTGGTGGCGCTTTGCGCCAAGATCGAGGCCGAGCTCGCGGACCTGGACGACGAGGACAAGCAGGCCTTCCTTGCCGACCTCGGCCTGGAGGAGCCCGGCCTGAACCGCCTCGCGCGTGCCGCCTACCACCTGCTCGGGCTGCAGACCTACTTCACCGCCGGCGTGAAGGAAGTGCGCGCCTGGACCATCCGCAAGGGCGACACCGCGCCCCAGGCCGCGGGCGTCATCCACACGGACTTCGAGAAGGGCTTCATCCGCGCCCAGACCATCGCCTTCGACGATTTCATCGCCTACGGCGGCGAGCAGGGTGCCAAGGAGGCCGGGAAGATGCGCGCCGAGGGCAAGGAGTACGTGGTGAAGGACGGCGACGTGATGAACTTCCTGTTCAACGTCTAGCCGCCGCGCGGGCGCGCCGAGACAGGTCCGCCAGCACCTCCCGCGCGGCATTGTGCCCGGGCGCCCCGGTCACGCCGCCGCCCGGATGCGTCCCGGCGCCGCACATGTAGAGCCCCGGCAGCGGCGCCCGGTAGTCGCCGTGGCCGAGCACCGGCCGGGCCGAGTAGAGCTGGTCGAGGCTCAGCGCACCGTGGAAGATGTCGCCGCCGACGAGGCCGAAGGTCCGCTCCAGGTCCAGCGGACTGAAGACCTGGCGCGCGAGCACCGAGGCCTTGAAGTTCGGCGCGTATCGATCGACCGTGTCGATCATCAGGTCCGCGACCGCGTCGCGATGCTCGTCCCAGGAGGCGCCGCCGGGCAGCTCGGGCGCGACGTGCTGGCAGAAGAGGCTTGCCACATGCGCCCCCGGCGGCGCGAGGCTGTCGTCGAGCGTGGACGGAATCAGCATCTCGACGATGGGCTCGCGCGACCAGCCGTGCAGCCGCGCGTCGAAATAGGCCCGCTCCATGTAGCCAAGCGTGGGCGCGAGGATGATGCCGGCCGCATGATGGTCGGCGCGCGCCCTGCCGGGCAGGCAGGTGAAATCCGGCAGCTCCGACAGCGCCACGTTCATCCGGAAGGTTCCGGAGCCGCAACGCCAGCGGTCGATGCGCTCGGTGAAGTCGGCCGGCAGCAAGGACGGATCGACGAGCCGGCCGTAGAGCAGCTTGGGGTTGAGGCTGGAGACCACCGCGCGCGCACGGAAGGTCTCGCCCGATTCGGTGACCGCCCCGACAGCGCGTCCGCGCTCGACGAGGATCTCCCGCACCGGACTGTCGGTCCGGATGTCGACACCGCGCGCCACGGCGCACCGGGCCATTGCCTGGGTAATCGCGCCCATGCCGCCGATCGCATGGCCCCAGGCGCCCTTCTTCCCGTTGACCTCGCCGAAGACGTGATGCAGCAGCACATACGCCGAGCCGGCGGCATAGGGACTCGCGTAGTTGCCCACGATGCCATCGAAGCCGTAGGCCGCCTTGATCGGATCGCTCTCGAACCAGCCGTCCAGATAGTCCCCCGCCGACATGGCGACCAGCGCGAGCAGGTCCCGTCGCGCAGCCATGTCGAGCCGTCGCAGCCCGGCGCCGGTGCGCGCGGCGCGGACCAGCTGCGGCAATGCACTGCGCCAGCCGCCCTCGACCACGTTGGGCGGGGTCTGCAGCACCATCTCGCGCAGCACGTCGGCGATCGCGTCCAGGCGCGCGTCGTAGGCGTCGAGACGGGCGGCATCCCGCGACGAGAACTTCGCGACCGACGCGTGCGTGCGGCCGGGGCCGACCTCGAGACAGCGGCCGTCCGCCGTCGGCAGGAAGTTCGACATCGGCCGCTCGACGATGCGCAGGCCGTGTCCGTGCAGGTCGAGGTCGCGGATCACCTTCGGGTTGAGCAGCGACACGGTGTAGGCGGCCACCGAGTTGCGAAATCCGGGATGGAACTCCTCGGTGACGGCCGCACCGCCAACCACGCCGCGGCGCTCCAGCACGGTCACTTTCAATCCCGCGGCGGCGAGATAGGCGGCGCAGACGAGCCCGTTGTGGCCGCCGCCGACGATCAGCGCGTCGCAGGCGCGAGCCACGGCTGATCCCGCAGGCGCTGCTGCTCGAACGCGGCGATCTCGGCACGGTGCTGCAGCGTCCGCTCGATCTCGTCCCAGCCTTCCAGCAACATCCGCCGGTCGCGCGGGTCCAGGCGGATGTCGAACGATCTCCCGGCGATGTCGAGGCGGCAGTTCGTCAGGTCTATCCGGCAGCGCGGGACGGCCTCGGCGCGCGCCCACCCGAAGAGCGCGTCGACCGCATCACCCGGCAGCACGATCGGCAGCAGCCCGTTGGTGACCGCATTGCGAGCGAAGATGCTCGCGAAGCTGGGAGCGATCAGCGCCCGGATGCCGAAATCGCGCAGCGCCCAGGCGGCATGCTCGCGGCTCGACCCACAGCCGAAGTTGTCCCGCGCAAGCAGGACGGTAGCGCTGCGATACGGCTCGCGGTTGAGGACGAAGTCCGGATTCTCGCGCCGGCTCGAATGGTCGCTGTCGAGGTCGCCGGCATCGAGATAGCGCCAGTTGTCGAACAGCACCGGACCGAAGCCGCTCGCGGCGATGGAGCGGCCGTACTGCTTCGGGAAGATCGCGTCGGTGTCGACGTTGCCGACATCCAGCGGAGCGACCACCCCTTCGTGAGTGGTGAACGGTCGGGGCTTCACGCGCCGATGTTAACCCGCTGATCTCCGCGCGGCAGGATGGCAACGCCGCCCGGACGGCGGGCGTGAACCAGTGTATGGTGCGGGCCATGCAGGCGTCCCTTTTCGCCACCGCCGGCGAGTCGTCCGTTCCCGCAGGTGGCGCGACGGTGCGCGCCATCATCACCGGCATGGTGATCGGCGGCCTGCTCACGCCCTGCAACGTCTACAGCGGGCTCAAGATCGGCTGGTCCTTCAACATGTCGATCACCTCGGCGTTGTTGAGCTTCGCCTTCTGGCGCCTCGCCGAGGACCTGGCCGGCGCGCGGGCCTGGCACCTGCAGGAGAACGTGATCAACCAGACCACCGCCTCGTCGGCGGCGTCGATCGTCTCCGGCGGCCTGGTCGCGCCCATCCCGGCGCTCACGCTGCTCACCGGCACCGACCTGCCGATGGCGCAGCTGATGCTCTGGGTGTTCAGCGTGAGCCTGGTCGGGATCGTGGTGGCGGTAGCCCTGCGCAATCCGATGCTGGTACGCGACCGGCTGGTCTTCCCGGCGGGGGTTGCGACCGCGGAGACGGTCCGCGAGATCCATGCCCGCGGCCGCGAGGCGGCGGCACGCGTGCGCATGCTGCTCGGCGCCGCGGCTGTCTCCGGAGGCCTCAAGCTCGTCGGCGAGCTCGGCCCCGGCCTGCCGCGGTGGTCGCCGCCGCTCGCCTGGCCCGCCACCGGCGCGCTTCGCGACGGCGGCGTCGCGACCGTCGGCTTCAAGCAGCTCGGCTTCTCGCTGGACCCGTCGCTGCTCATGGTCGGCTTCGGCGCCATCATCGGCCTGCGTGCAGGCCTGTCGCTGCTGGCCGGCGCGGTGCTCGCCTGGCTGGTGATCGCGCCGCCGGTGCTGGCTCGCGGCTGGGCCACACCCGGTGCGCCCGACGAGGCCTGGTTCGGCCCGGTGGTCGAGTGGCTGCTCTGGCCGGGCGTCACGCTGATGACGGTGGCCTCGCTGGTGTCCTTCGTGCTCGCGATCGCGCGCCGGGGACGGCGGCACGTGGCGGCGGCAACCGCTGCGGCCGCCGACGAGGCACCGGTGCTCGGTCGTCGCGTGTTCCTCGCCGCAGCCCTGGCCGTCGCCGTGCTCGCGGTGGCGACCCAGTACTTCATCTTTGGCATCGCGCCCTGGCTCGGCCTGGTCTCGGTGCTGCTCGCCTTCGTGCTCGCGGTGGTGTCGACCCGCGTCGTCGGCGAGACCGGGATCCCGCCGATCGGCGCGATCGGCAAGATCGCGCAGTTGTCCTTCGGCATCGCCGCCCCCGCCAACCAGACGGTCAACCTGATGGGCGCCAACGTGACCGGCGGCGCGGCCGGCCAGAGCGCGGACCTGATGAACGACCTGCGCACCGGCCAGCTGCTCGGCACCACGCCGTCGCTGCAGGTGCTGGCGCAGTGCTTCGGCGTGCTGGCCGGCAGCGTCGTCGGATGCCTGACCTATCGCATGCTGGTGCCCGACCCCGCCACGATGCTGCTGACCGCCGAGTGGCCGGCGCCGGCGGTCGCGGTCTGGAAGGCGGTGGCCGAGGTGCTCTCGATCGGCATCGGTGCGATTCCGACCGGCAGCGGACCGGCGATGGCGGTTGCCGCCGTCGCCGGCGCGCTGCTCGCCCTTGGCGATCGACTCCTGCCGGGGCGCATCGCGCGCTGGCTGCCGAGCGGCCCTGCGTTGGGCCTTGCCTTCGTCATCCCCGCCTGGATTTCGCTCTCGCTCGCCCTCGGCGCGGTGGCCGCCGCGGTCGCGGCGCGGATCGCGCCCGGCTGGTCCGGCCGCTTCGTGCTCGCGATCGCGGCAGGCCTGGTCGCCGGCGAGAGCCTGGCCGGCATCGCCGCTGCGATGATGGCGCTGGCCGCGGCCTAGCCGCCCAGCCGATGCGGCACGCAGCCGCCGGTGAGCAGCGCCGCATCGAGGCGTTCGCGCATCGCCTCGGCTTGCCGCTCCATCCGTTCCACCTCGCCCGGATCCCTGTCCTGCAGCAGGCGCGCCAGCCGGACCCGGGGTCGCAGCGCATGCTCCAGGCAGGCCGCCCGCCAGGTCCACGGCAGCGCCTCGTCGCCGGCGGTCTGCATGAGCAACGACAGCATCCGGCGCTGGACCGCTTCGTCGGCCATCGTGCCGGCCGAGACCAGCCGGCGGCCCGCCTGCAGGTAGAGAAGGATCACCGGCGGCAGCCACGGGTTGTAGGCGCAGCGGATGCCGATTCCGATCCGGTCCCAGCGTTCTCGAAGTTGTTCATGGCAGGTTTGCATCGATGGGCTACTCCTCTTCACGGGCGCGGCAAGTCGCGGCGCGAGCTGCGATAGTAATGCGAATGCTTCTCGATTACCACCTTGACCCCGTCTTGCGCCTTTCCGCCCCCGGGCGCCATTTGCGTCGCCGGCGATTTGGGTGAATGATGTCCGGTTCGCCATGTCGCTCGAAGCCTTCCATCCCGCGGTCGCCGGCTGGTTCCGCCGCGCGTTTCCCGCCGGCCCTACCGACGCCCAGCGCGCCGCCTGGCCCGCGATCGTCTCCGGCCGTCACACGCTGGTCGCCGCGCCCACCGGGTCGGGCAAGACGCTCACCGCCTTCATGGCGGCGATCGACGCGCTGGTGCTCCGCGGCCTCGCGCCGGACGGCCTGCCGGACGAGACCGCGGTCCTCTACGTCTCGCCGCTCAAGGCGCTCTCCAACGACATCCGGCTGAACCTCGAGGCGCCGCTTGCCGGCATTCGCGAGGAGCTCGCCGGGCTCGGCCTCGCGGACGTGGCGATCCGCACCGCGGTCCGCACCGGCGACACCACGCAGCGCGACCGCACGCTGGCGCGACGCACGCCGCCGCACATCCTGGTGACCACGCCCGAGTCGCTCTACGTGCTGCTCGGCTCGCAGACCGGCCGCGCGATGCTCGCGACGGTGCGCAGCGTCATCGTCGACGAGATCCATGCGGTGGCGGCGAGCAAGCGCGGCAGCCACCTGGCCCTGTCGCTCGAGCGGCTGGCCGAGCTCGCCACGCAGGGCGGCGGACCGCCCCCCGTGCGCATCGGACTCTCCGCCACCCAGAAGCCGATCGACGAGGTGGCGCGCTTCCTGGTCGGCGCGGGGTCCGTCCACGACGGCCGCGCCGACTGCGAGATCGTCGACATCGGCTACCGCAAGCAGCGCGACCTTGCGCTGGTGGTGCCGCCCACGCCGCTCTCCGCGGTGATGTCCACCGACCAGTGGGAGCAGGTGTACCAGCAGCTCGCCGAGCTGGTGTGCGCACACCGCACGACGCTCGTGTTCGTCAACACGCGACGCATGGCCGAGCGCGCCGCGCGCCACCTCGCCGAGCGCCTGGGCCGCGAGTCGGTCGCCGCGCATCACGGCAGCCTTGCGCGGGAAGCGCGGCTCGATGCCGAGCAGCGCCTGAAGCGCGGCGAGCTGAAGGTGCTGGTCGCGACCGCCTCGCTCGAGCTGGGTCTGGACATCGGCGATGTCGATCTCGTCTGCCAGCTCGGTTCGCCACGCGCGATCGCCACCTTCCTGCAGCGCGCCGGCCGCTCCGGCCATGCGGTGGGCGGCGTGCCCAAGGCGCGGATCTTCCCGCAGACCCGCGACGAGCTGGTGGAATGCGCCGCGCTGCTCGACTGCGTGCGCCGCGGCGAGCTGGACGCGCTGCGCATACTGCGGGCACCGCTCGACGTGCTGGCCCAGCAGGTCATCGCCGAGACCGCCTGCCGCGAATGGGGCGAGGACGACCTCTTCGACTGCTTCCGCCGCGCCTGGCCCTATGCGGCGCTCCCGCGCGAGCGCTTCGACGCGGTGATCCGGATGCTCGCCGAAGGCTTCACCACGCGCCGCGGTGCCCGAGCCGGCTACCTGCACCGGGATGCGGTCAATCGGCGCCTGCGTCCGCGCAAGGGCGCGCGGCTCACCGCCCTCACCTCCGGCGGCACCATCCCCGACACCGGCGACTACAGCGTGGTGCTCGAGCCCGAGGCGCACACCATCGGCACGGTGAACGAGGACTTCGCGGTGGAGAGCCTCGCCGGCGACGTCTTCCAGCTCGGCAACACGAGCTATCGCATCCTTCGCGTCGAGCCCGGCCGGGTGCGGGTGGAGGATGCGCACGGCACGCCGCCCAACATCCCGTTCTGGCTCGGCGAGGCGCCCGGGCGCAGCGACGAGCTGTCCGAGGGGGTGTCGCGGCTGCGGTCCGAGGTGGCGCGGCGCCTGCGGCCCGGCGCACCGCCGGACGCGGCCACGCAGTGGCTGGAACGCGAGGTCGGCCTCGACGCCGCCGCGTCGACTCAGCTGGTCGACTACCTGCGATCCACGCTCGCGGTATTCGGCACGCTGCCGTCCCGGGACTGCATCGTGCTCGAGCGATTCTTCGACGAATCCGGCGGCACGCAGCTGGTGATCCATTCGCCGTACGGCAGCCGGCTCAATCGCGCCTGGGGACTCGCCCTGCGCAAGCGCTTCTGCCGCAAGTTCAACTTCGAGCTGCAGGCCGCGGCGACCGAGGATGCGATCGTCCTGTCGCTTTCCACCAGCCACAGCTTCGCGCTGGAGGACGTCGCCCGTTACCTGCACTCCTCCTCGGCGCTGGATGTGCTGGTGCAGGCGCTGCTGGATGCGCCGCTCTTTGGCGTGCGCTGGCGCTGGAATGCCACCACCGCGCTCGCGCTGCCGCGTTTCCTCGGCGGCCGCAAGGTGGCGCCGCAGCTGCAGCGGATGAAGTCGGAGGACCTGCTGGCCAGCATCTTCCCGGACCAGGTCGCCTGCGCGGAGAACCTGGTCGGCGATCGGGCGGTGCCGGACCATCCGCTAGTCGCCCAGACCCTCGACGACTGCCTGCACGAGGCAATGGACAGCGACGGCTGGCTCGCGCTGCTGCGCGGCATCGAGAGCGGCCGCATCGCGGTGCGGGCCTGCGACCTGCCGGCGCCGTCGCCCCTTGCCGCCGAGGCGATCAACGCGCGGCCCTACGCCTTCCTCGACGATGCGCCGCTCGAGGAACGGCGCACGCAGGCGGTTCAGGGCCGCCGCTACGGTGATCCGCAGGCGGCCGGCGAGCTCGGCCGGCTCGATGCCGACGCCATCGCGTCGGTACGCGAGGAGGCCTGGCCGCAAGCCGGAACCGCCGACGAGATGCACGAGCTCGCGACCGGGATCGGCGCGGTGACTGCGGCGGATGTCCAGCGTGAACCGGCGTGGCTGCCGTTGCTGCAGTCACTCGCCGGCGACGGCCGCGCAACCTGCCTCCTGGTCGGGCAGCCCGGGGCGCCGCTCCTCTGGATCACCACCGAGCGACTGCCGCAGCTGCGCGCGGTGCATCCCGGCGCCCGCGAGGAGCCGATCGTCACCGTGCCGGCGGAGTTCGCCGCCGAGGCCTGGTCGCGTGAGGAGGCGCTGCGCGAGCTGGTGCGCTCGCGCCTCACCGCGCTCGGCCCGGTCACCGCCGCCGCGATCGCCGCGCCGCTCGGCGTGGCGGAATCCGATGTGGCGCAGGCGCTGCTGGCGCTGCAGCAGGAGGGCTATGTCCTCGGCGGCCGCTTCAGTCCGGATTCCGCAGGCGACGAATGGTGCGAGCGGCACCTGCTCGCGCGCATCCACCGCTACACGCTGCGACGCCTGCGCCGCGAGATCGAGCCGGTGGAGCGCCGCGACTTCGCGCGCTTCCTCTTCGACTGGCAGCACCTGGGCCCCGATACCCGTGTCGAGGGACCGGAGGCGCTTGCCGGCATCCTCGCGCAGCTGGAGGGCTTCGAGGCGCCGGCGGCCGCCTGGGAAGCCGAGCTGCTGCCGGCGCGCGTCGCCGACTATGCGATGGCCTGGCTCGACGACCTCTGCACCGCCGGGCGCACGCAGTGGCTGCGGCTGCGGCCGGACGCGCGCCGCGCCGAGCGCGGCCCGTCCGAGGACGATGCGGCATCGGGCGGCGGCGCCGGGCATTCGCTGCGCGCGACGCCGCTCCTGCTGCTGCCGCGCCGCCATGCCGGTCACTGGGCAAGGCTTGCGCCGCCGGCGGAGGCGGAGGTCGCGATCGGTCCCCGGGCGCTGCGGGTGCTCGAGCACCTGCGCGAGCACGGCGCCTCCTTCTTCGACGAGATCGCCGACGACGCGCGGCTGCTGCGCACCGAGCTGGAAGATGCGCTCGCCGAGCTGGTGGCCCGCGGGCTGGTCCACTGCGACAGCTTCGCCGGCCTGCGGTCACTGCTCGTGCCGGCGTCGCGACGCTCCTCGCCGTCCGGGCGGCGCCGGCGCGGGGCCTCCTTCTCCGGCATCCGCGATGCCGGTCGCTGGGCGATCGTGCGGCGTCCGGGTGGCCACGATGCCGCAGCCGCTGCCGCGCAGGCTGGGCGGCCAGGGCAGCGTCGCCCGGATCCGGAAGCGGTGGAGCATGTCGCGCGCGTCCTGCTGCGCCGCTACGGCGTCGTCTGCTGGCGGCTGCTGGAGCGCGAGGCGGCCTGGCTGCCGCCCTGGCGGGACCTGGTGCGGGTCTACCACCGCCTCGAGGCGCGCGGCGAGATCCGCGGCGGCCGCTTCATCGCGGGCCTCTCCGGCGAGCAGTTCGCGTTGCCGGAAGCAATCGGACTGCTGCGCGAAGTGCGACGGCGCACCCCCGCGCCGCAGGCGCCGGAATGGCTCTGCCTGTCGGCCGCGGATCCGGCCAACCTGCTGGGCGCCATCCTGCCGGGCGAGCGCATCGCGCGCGTGACCGGCGCGCGCGTGCTCTACCGCGACGGCATCGCGGTGGGCGCGCTGGCGGCCGGCAAGGTGCAGTGGCTGCAGTCGCTCGCGCCCGAGGAGCAGGCCTTCGGCAGCACGCTCCTGCTGCGCGGACCCGGCTGGGCCCCGCCCGGCGGAGCGCCGGGCGGCAAGGCGGGCATGGTCAGCCCGGCGGGGCCGGCGGCGTCCCCACCCGTCCCAGCCCGGGAAGGCGCAGCGCGAAGTCGTTGAAGTCGATGCCGGCCGCGAGGCCGAGCAGGTTCAGCTCGATACCTTCCTCCCACGCGATCGTCGCGCCGAGCAGGCCGTAGAGCGACACCTGCCAGCCGGTGCCGCTCGGCGCGGGCGCGAGGAACCGGGTATCCCCGAGGAAGTCCTTGCCGATCGCGGTGGGCGGCAGGTCAAGGCCCAGCTCCGGCACGCGTCGCGCGATGTGCGCGACGAAGGTGTTGCTGTTGGGCCCGGGCCAGACGCGGTAACGGCCAGGCCAAGGGTAGCTCTTGACCTCGGCCTCGATGCGGTCGATCAAGGCATCGACCCCTTCGCCGCGGCGGTCGGCGAGCAGCTCCGGATGCTGGCCGAACCAGCGGCCGTCGGGCACCGCCCCGTGCCGGACGTCGACGGCGGACAGCCCCCGATAGGCGCGCCAGCCGATCACCTGGTAGGTGGTGTACTCCGGCTCGCCGGTACGCTTGACCGCGATCCAGGAGTGGATGCCGAAGGCCCCCCGCCAGCGGACGGTCCGCGCGCCGTAGACCTGCACCACGGCCGCCGGTTCGAGTGCCGGGTCGGGCGCCTGGCCGCTGCTGCCGCGGTTCGCTGCGCGCCAGCCGGGTCCGAGGTCGACGTCGCCGGAGGCGAGCACCGCGATCGGACCGGCGAGCAGCACCAGCAGCAGCACCACCACGGCCGCGAATGCGCGCGTTGCGGTCCGCAGCCGGCGCCCGCCGGCGCGCGGCGCGGCAACGAGCCGCGAAGCACGGAAGAAGGAAGCGAACAAGGAAGCGAACACGATGGTTGTCTCGTTCGGTGGCGCCCCGCAGGCCGGGTCATGGTCAGGCACCAGCCGGCGCTGACGGCTGGCACGGATCCAGGCATATCGTACAGAGGCTTGTCGCCGGCAGCCGGCACCGGCCCCACAAGCCGGGTCAATAGCGGTCGCGACGCGGGCGCGGGCGCGGGCTCTGCGGCAGCGCGGATGCCGGCCGCCGCGGCTCCACGTGAACCATCACCTCGGCGCCATCCACCGCGGCGGTGACGGCCTCCTCGATCCGGTCGCACAAGGCATGCGCCGCCTCCACCGTCGTTCCGCCGTCCACGGTGAGCGTGAGCTCGACGAAGAGGCGGCTGCCCGCGTGGCGCGTGCGCAGGTCCCCGAACGACGCGGGTCCTGGCGATGAAGCGGTGATCGCCGCGCGGATCGCGGCTTCGATGCGGCCGAGCACCTCGGGCGCCGCCGATTCGTCCATCAGCCCGCCCACCGATTGGCGGATCACCCGCAGGCCGATCCAGATGATGTTGAGCGCGACCAGGGTGGCCGCGATCGGATCGAGGAAGTGCCAGCCGGTGGCGATGGCCAAGAGCAGCCCGGCGAGCACGCCGGTCGAGGTCCACACGTCCGCCAGCAGGTGGTGGCCGTCGGCGACCAGCGCCACCGAGCGCCAGGACCGGCCGAAGCGAAGCAGCACCGCCGCCCACGCGCCGTTGAGCACGGTGGCCCCGCCGTTGACCAGCAGCCCCGCAAGCGGCGCCTCCAGCGCGCGCGGATGGGCCAGCGCCTGCCACGCCTCGCGCAGGATGCTGACCGCGGCGATCACGATCAGCACGCCCTCGAGCACTGCCGAGAAGTACTCGGCCTTGGTGTGGCCGAACGGGTGTCCGCTGTCGGCCGGCTGCGCGCTCACGTGGAGTGCCACCAGGACGGCCGCTGCCGCCACCACGTTGACGATGCTCTCGAGCGCATCGGCGAAAAGCGCGACGCTGCCGGTCATGCGCCAGGCAAGCAGCTTGAGCCCGAAGACGGCGAGGCCGACGGCGATGCTGCCCAGGCCGACCGCGAGGCGCCGGTCGATGCCGGCGAGGCTGCGGCGCCGGCCCGCGCCTGCCGGCGATTCCTGCGACGTGCCCTGGTCCGACCCCTGCATGGCGTTACCGCTCAATCCCTTCCGACCTGGCTTCGTCACGACGACACGCCGGCCGCTCCCGTCCGTCCGGCTGTCGCTCTCATGCGGAAGTGGCAACCATACACAAGATGCGGCATCCTGTCGAAGCGCGGGCACCGGTGATCGCCCGCGGCGCCGGCCCCCTGCGGGGCCGGGATCGATCGAGGGCAGGCCTTCCATGCTTCGAAGACTGACGCGGTTGCTGCTTGCCCTGGCATTGCTGCTCCTGGTGGTTGCCGGCGTCGGCTGGTCCCTGCTCGATCGCGACCTGCGCCGGCTGGCGTTGAACCTGCCGACCAACACCGACGTGCTGTTCTGGCGCCAGGCACAGCGCGACGCGGCATTTCGCGCGCTGGACCGGTTGCCGTTCCTCGCCCGGACCCGCACGATCGCGAACGGCCCGGCGGTCCATCCGCTGCCGCCCGGCGAGCCGATCCGCTTGCCGGTGGATGTCGATGCCTACATGGCATCCCAGCGCACCGCCGCGCTGCTGGTGGTGCACGACGGCAAGGTCCGACTCGAACGCTACGGCCTGGAGTTCGACGCGAGCGGACGCTGGACCAGCTTCTCGGTCGCGAAGTCGCTGACCTCGACCCTGGTCGGCGCCGCGATCAGGGATGGCCACATCCGCGACATCGACGACAAGGTGGCCGCGTACATCCCGGCGCTTGCCGGCTCGGCCTACGAGGACGTCACCATCGCGCAGCTGCTCACGATGACCTCCGGCGTGCGCTGGAACGAGGACTACACCGACCGCGATTCCGACGTCGCCCGCTTCAACCGCCACCAGCCGGATCCCGGCGTCGACATCACCGTCAGCTACATGCGCCGGTTGCCGCGCGAGACGCCCGCGGGCTCGAAGTGGGTCTACAGCACCGGCGAGACCAACCTCATCGGCGTGCTGGTCAGCTCTGCCACCGGCCGGCGGCTCGGCGACTACCTCTCCGAGAAGATCTGGGCGCCGTTCGGCATGGAGCAGCCCGCGACCTGGGTGCTCGGCCCCACCGGCCACGAGATCAGCGGCTGCTGCCTGCAGGCAGCGACGCGCGACTTCGCGCGCTTCGGTCTCTTCATGCTCGGTGGCGGAATGGCGGGCGGCCGGCAGGTCCTGCCCGATGGCTGGATCGCGAAGGCAACCACGCGCCAGGCCGACATCGGAATCGCCGGCCATGGCTATGGCTACCAGTGGTGGACCTACGACGATGGCAGCTACCTGGCGCGCGGCATCTTCGGACAGGCGCTCTTCATCGATCCGCGGCGCCGGCTGGTGATCGCCTCCAACGGCAACTGGCCGAAGGCGAGGGACGACGACGGCGCCGCCCGCGAGCGACTGGCCTTCCATCGCGCCGTGCAGGCCGCGGTCGATGCCGAGGCGGCGCAGGCGGCCGGCGCGACGGCGCGTCCCGCAGC
>JAEWEW010000214.1 GCA_023389175.1 Pseudomonadota bacterium
CAGCACCGCCGCGGTCGCGAGGCCGAGCTCGGCCGCCGTGGCCGGCGCCTGCGCGGGAAGCAGCTGCTCGCGGCGACGCTCGATCAGCCCGGTATCGAGATCGGCCCGCGCGAAGGCCTCGTCGGCCATCAGGCGGCGCAGGAAGCCGACATTGGTCGCCGGCCCGACGATGCGCAGGCCGGCAAGCGCCCGGCCCATTGCACGCCGCGCCGTGTCGCGGTCCTCGCCCCAGGTGATCACCTTCGCGATCATCGGGTCGTAATACGGCGTGATCGCGTCGCCCTCGCCGACGCCGGCATCGATGCGCAGGCGCGCCCGCCTGCCTCCGGCGTGATCCGCCACCCGGAACGCCACCGCAGGCGGCGTCGCGTAGTGGAGCAGGGCACCCACGGACGGCAGGAAACCCTTCTCCGGGTTCTCGGCGTAGATCCGCGCCTCGATGGCATGCCCCTCGAAGACAAGCTGTTCCTGCGTGGCCGGCAGCGCCTCGCCGCTTGCCACGCGCAGCTGCCATTCGACCAGGTCGAGCCCGGTGATCATCTCCGTGACCGGATGCTCCACCTGCAGCCGGGTGTTCATCTCCATGAAGTAGAAGTCACCGCCCGCGTCGACGATGAACTCCACCGTGCCGGCCCCCACGTAGCCGACCGCGCGCGCGGCGGCAACCGCCGCGGCCCCCATGGCTTCGCGGCGCCCGGCCGGCATGCCCGGCGCGGGCGCCTCCTCCACCACCTTCTGGTGCCGACGCTGCACGGAGCAGTCCCGCTCGAAGAGATGCAGGCAGTTGCCGTGGGCGTCCGCGAAGACCTGGATCTCGACATGTCGCGGCCGCTGCAGGTAGCGCTCGATCAGCACCGCGTCGTTGCCGAAGGCCGCGATGGCCTCGCGCTGGCAGGACGCCAGCATGGCGTCGAACTCCGCGGGTGAGCTCACCACCCGCATGCCCTTGCCGCCGCCGCCGGCGCTCGCCTTGATCAGGACCGGATAACCGATGCGATCGGCCTCGGCGCGCAGGCGGGCAGGATCCTGGTCCGCCTCGTGGTAGCCGGGCACGAGCGGCACGCCGGCCGCGGCCATCAGGCGCTTGGACTCCGCCTTGAGGCCCATCGCGCGGATGGCCGACGCGGGCGGACCGATGAAGACGATGCCGGCATCGGCGCAGGCCTGGGCGAAGGCTTCGTTCTCGGACAGGAAGCCGTATCCGGGATGGATCGCCTGGGCGCCACTCTCTCTGGCGACGCGCAGGATCTCCTCGCCGCGCAGGTAGGATTCACGGGCCGGCGCCGGCCCGATGCGCCAGGCCTCGTCGCAGGCGGCCACGTGGCGTGCCTGGGCGTCCGCATCCGAATGCACCGCCACCGTCCGGATGCCGAGCCGGCGCGCGGTGGTGGCGACGCGGCAGGCGATTTCGCCGCGGTTGGCGATCAGGATCTTGTCGAACACCTCGTCTCCCGGTTGCCGGCCGATTCTAACGGCGGGGCCCGCACCGTATGACCCGTACCGGGAACACCCGACATCACAGGCTGCGCGTCAAGCTTCTCAAGCCAGGTGCAGGGAGCCAAGAGCCGTATTGACCACGGCAATCGTCTAGTCTAGACTGGTCTGATGTCTAAACCAACATTGATCGCGGCCGAACCGGTGAGCGCCTATGACGCAAAGACGCACTTGCCGAAGCTGCTCGAGAGAACCGCCCGAGGAGAGCGCTTCGTGATCACGCGGCATGGCAAGCCGGTCGCTCAGTTGATCCCCTTCGAAGGTGGCGACTTGGCATCCGTGCATCAGGCGATCGGCAAGGTGGCGGCCATCCGCAGCAGCCTCGAGAGAAAGGGAGTCACGCTCGCCGCGGTGCTGGAGGGCAACGAGACTCCGCGAGGGCTCGCCCACGCGGGTCATCGCTACTGAGCCGCGTTCGGTTGAACCGCGCGCGACGCGAGCCATGGCCTTCGTCCTCGATGCATCGGTGATCCTTGCCTGGATGCTGCCGGACGAACACAGCGATCGTGCAGAGCAGATCATCGGTCGGGTCGTCGCAGACCAGGCGTTCGCCCCGTCGCTGCTCCTGCTCGAGGTCGGCAACGCCTTGCTTCAAGCCCAGCGACGCAAGCGCATTGCTGCGTCAACGCGCTCGGAACTGCTGGACGCCTTTACCGCGCTGCCGCTGATGCTCGATCCGATCTCCGCGGAATCGATGCGTCTGGCCGGCCAGATCGCGGAAGAACATGCGCTCGGCCTGTACGATGGCGCTTACGTCGCGCTGGCAGCGTCGCGCAGGTGTGGGCTCGCCACGTTCGATCGGAGGCTGGTCCGAGCGGCCGGCGCCGTCGGCGTGCCGTTGATCGAGGGAGGCTGACGCGCCGCCCGGGCGAGGGCTCGGGCGTGACGCGCGCATCCGGTGCTGGCTCGTTAGCCTCCCTGCGTCTTCTGCCGGGCGAGATCGATGTAGGCGCCCTGCACCAGCGCCGAAGGCGAAATGCCGAGCCGGGCCATCAGGTCCTGCGCCTCGTCGATCCCCGCCGCTGCCGCCTCGCCCTCGGCCAGCACCACCTCGAGCTCCATGAACCCACCCAGGCCGTCGACCTCGTCGAGGTGCACCCGCGTGCGCCCGACAAGATAGAGCGTGCGCCGCTTGCGGACGCGGCCGATCTCGCCATAGCCGAGCGCGAGGGCCTCCCGCAGGGATGCGACGGCCGCGGTGGGGGAGCGGAAGTACTGCGACTCCTTCGGCCCGGCCGTGTCGCCGCGCCGGTAGAAGATCAGCTCGCCTTCGCCGTTCATGAAGTCGCGCAGCTTCATCCTGCCGTTCGGGCAGGAGAAGAAGGTGTCGTCCTGAAGGATCAGCGTCGGTCCGGCGCTGGCGATGGCGGCGACAGCCGCTTCCAGGGACCTGCGATCGGCAACGCGCGCCTTGATCTCGATGTTTCGGGCCATGGCGCCGCAGTCTACAGCGGGCGGCGTACGGCGCTCGGCCGCGCCCGGTGCGGGAAGCGCGTCCGCGACGCTGCGGCGATGGCGCGGGGCGCGGCGCTGCCCGGCCCGGGTGGCGCGTCAGTAGGCTGCCGCCAGGTCGCCCGGCCGCTTCTGGTCCCAGACGACCTCGTCGTCCACCGCATAGAGCCGGCAGCGTCCGCCGTAGGTCTGGCAGCGGCTCATCGCGAGACGCGCCGCGCCGCGGGCGGCATTGACGCGGGTCCAGCGGCCATTGTCGGAGATGGCGAATGCACGCGGCAGGCCCCCGGCGAGGAAGCGGCGATAGCCTTCGCGGCCTTCCTCGTCGACGTACGGCAGCATGCCGACGTCATCCAGCCGCGCGAACGCGGGTGCGCTCACGCCGGTCGTCTGCAGCCGCTCCGGCCGGGCCAGCGCGAGCTCGAGCTCATCCGGATAGGCGTAGGCGGACTGGCCGCCAGGCAGCTCGCCGAAGCGGACGGAGTTGAACACGCGTACCGACTTGAGGCCTTCGGGGGTGGAGCACTCCACCTCGAGCGGCTTCTCCGAGCGGGTCACGCCGAGCACCACGGGCGCGACGACCGTCCAGGTGCCGAGATCGTTGGAGACCACGCAGCTCGCCTCGGCCCGTTCGCCGCCTTCGGTCACCCGCAGAGCCACCTCCTGGTTGACCGGCTTGCCGTACGACGCGCAGCCGGCCACGGCCGCCACCACCAGCGGCGCGGCGAATGCCGCGAGTCGCCCGGCAGCACGGCGGATCGGGCGGCGCACCGCCGGTTGCACGGTTGCCTTCACCGCAGTCGACTTCACCGCCACCTTGGCCATCGATTCGCTCATCGGATTCTCCACGCGCAGCGCGCTCGTTCGCGCATGATTCCTCCGCGATCCGAGGCGCGTACAGCGCGACGGGGCGGGCGGTCGATCGCGGTGGAAGGACGGCGGCGGGGCCGCGGGCGAGGACGGCAGGACCGGCGGCCGAAGCCGCCGTTCCAGGCCGGCGAGCGCTACATGCGGAAGACGCCGAAGCGCGTCTCCGGTATCGGCGCGTTGAGGGTCGCCGAGAGGGCGAGCGCCAGCACCTGGCGCGTGTCGGCGGGGTCGATCACGCCGTCGTCCCACAGCCGGGCGCTCGCATAGTAGGGATGGCCCTGCGCCTCGTACTGGGCGAGAATGGGCGCCTTGAAGGCCGCCTCCTCCTCGGCGCTCCAGGCTTCGCCACGCGCCTCCATCCCGTCGCGCCGCACGGTCGCGAGCACCGAGGCCGCCTGCTCGCCGCCCATCACGCTGATGCGCGCGTTCGGCCACATCCAGAGGAAGCGCGGCGAATAGGCCCGGCCGCACATGCCGTAGTTGCCGGCCCCGAACGAGCCGCCGATGATGACGGTGAGCTTGGGGACCTGGGCGCAGGCGACCGCGGTCACCATCTTCGCTCCGTGGCGGGCGATCCCTTCGTTCTCGTACTTGCGGCCGACCATGAAGCCGGTGATGTTCTGCAGGAACAGCAGCGGAATGCGGCGCTGGCAGCACAGCTCGATGAAGTGGGTGCCCTTCTGCGCCGACTCCGAGAACAGGATGCCGTTGTTGGCGACGATGCCCACCGGCATGCCTTCGATGCGCGCGAAGCCGGTGACCAGCGTCGTGCCGAAGCGGGCCTTCCACTCGTCGAGCCAGGAGTCGTCGACGATGCGGGCGATCACCTCGCGCACGTCGTAGGGCTTGCGGGTGTCCGCCGGGATGACGCCGTAGAGCTCGGCCGGGTCGTAGCGCGGCGGCGGCGCCTCCCCGGGCGCGATCTCGAGCCCGAGGTTCGCCGCATGTCCCTGCGCCAGCTTGCGCCGGTTGAGGTTGCCGACGATGCGCCGCGCGATCGCGAGCGCGTGCTGGTCGTTCTCCGCGAGGTGGTCCGCGACGCCCGACAGCCGCGTGTGCACGTCGCCGCCGCCCAGGTCTTCCGCGCTCACCACCTCGCCGATCGCCGCCTTCACCAGCGGCGGGCCGCCGAGGAAGATGGTGCCCTGGTTGCGCACGATGATGGATTCGTCGCTCATCGCCGGCATGTAGGCGCCGCCGGCGGTGCAGGAGCCCATGACCACCGCGATCTGCGCGATGCCCATGGCCGACATCGTCGCCTGGTTGTAGAAGATGCGTCCGAAGTGCTCGCGATCGGGAAACACGTCGTCCTGGTTCGGCAGGTTGGCGCCGCCCGAATCCACCAGGTAGATGCAGGGCAGGTTGTTCTCGCGGGCGATCTCCTGGGCGCGCAGGTGCTTCTTCACCGTCATCGGATAGTAGGTGCCGCCCTTGACGGTCGCGTCGTTGCAGACGATCAGGCACTCCACCCCGCTCACCCGTCCGATGCCGGTGATCAGGCCGGCGCTTGGCGCCGCCCCGCCGTACATGCCGTGGGCGGCGAGCGGCGAGAGCTCCAGGAACGGCGTTCCGGGATCGAGCAGCTGGTCGACCCGATCGCGCGGCAGCAGCTTGCCACGCGAAAGATGGCGCTTGCGCGCCGTCTCGCCGCCGCCCATGGCGCTGCGCGCCATCTGCTCGCGCAGGTCCGCCACCAGCGCCTGCATGGCGCTTGCGTTGGCCTGGAACTGCGCGTCACGCGGCTTGAGCTTGCTCTCGATCCTCATCTCGACTCCAGCGGAACCTGCTCCGGCGATCATACCGGTTCGGGCGGACCGGGCACCGGGCCGTTATCATCGCCAGACGTGGCTGCCGCGCCGCGCACCGACGGACTCCGAGAGAGCATTCCCCATGGACGCGCAATCCAACCTGTCTGTCCCGGCCGTCGCGCCCGGGCGCCCGCCGCCGCTGTTGCTCGGCCGGGCCTGGCTTCCCGAGGCCGATGGCCCCGCGGTCGTCACCGTCCGCGGTGAAGAGGTCGTCGACATCACGTCGCGGCAGGCACCCACTGTCCGGGACATCTGCGAGATGCCGGATCCGGCAGCCTGGGTCGCGAGCGCCCCCGGCAGGGCGATCGGTTCGCTCGCGACGCTGCTCGCGGACTCCGCCATCGCGCCCAGGTCGCCGAATCCGGTGGATGCCACCGGTCGTCGCGATCGCCCCTGGCTGCTCGCACCGATCGACCTGCAGGCGGTCAAGGCGGCGGGGGTGACGTTCGTCGTGAGCCTGCTGGAGCGGGTGATCGAGGAGCAGGCGAAGGGTTCGCCGCAGAGGGCAGCAGCGATCCGGGCCGACATCGTCGCGCTGATCGGCGACGACCTGTCGCAGCTCGTCCCCGGCTCGCCGCAGGCGATGCAGGTGAAGCAGGCACTGGTCGCCAAGGGCGTCTGGTCGCAGTACCTCGAGGTGGGCATCGGGCCCGATCCCGAGATCTTCACCAAGGCGCAGCCCTTGTCCGCGGTGGGGCCGGGCGCCGACATCGGCATCCTGCCCACCTCCACCTGGAACAATCCGGAGCCCGAGATCGTGCTGGTGGTGTCGAGCAGCGGCCGGATCGCGGGCGCCACCCTCGGCAACGACGTGAACCTGCGCGATGTCGAGGGCCGGTCGGCGCTGCTGCTCGGCAAGGCCAAGGACAACAACGCTTCCTGCGCGATCGGGCCCTTCATCCGCCTCTTCGACAACGGCTTCGGCCTCGAGGACGTCAAGCGCGCGGAGGTCCGCCTCGCCGTGCAGGGCACGGACGGGTATCGGCTGGAAGGCGCGAGCTCGATGTCCCAGATCAGCCGCGCGCCGGAGTCGCTGGTCGCCGCGGCCGCGGGCGCCCATCACCAGTATCCGGACGGCTTCGTGCTCTTCCTCGGCACCATGTTCGCGCCGGTCCAGGACCGCCATCAGGCGGGGCAGGGGTTCACGCACGCGGTCGGCGACGTGGTGTCGATCGAGACGCCGATGCTCGGGCGGCTGGTGAACCGCGTGCTGCACAGCGCAGACTGTCCGCCATGGACGTTCGGCGCGAGCCACCTGATGCGGAACCTGTCCGGGCGCGGATTGCTGTGACCAAGCGGGCTGTGGCTGCCGTGCAGCCTGGCGTGGGAGTGGGTGCCGGCGCGTCCCGGCGTCGAGCCAAGGGCCCGAAGGCCGTTCGCGCGCCTGCGAGCCGGGGCGCCCCGCCGGCAGTCGATCGCCGCAACAGCGGCATCCTCGGATCCGATGAGTTTTCCGCCTACGAGGCGTTCACCCGTGCCGAATGGGCGGCCCTGCGTTCCAACACGCCGCTGACGCTGTCCGAGGAGGACCTCGAGTCGCTGCGCGGGTTCAACGAGCAGCTCTCCCTGCAGGACGTCGTGGAGATCTACCTGCCCCTGTCGCGCCTGTTGAACCTGCACTTCCGTTCCGCGCGGGCGCTCTCGGGCGTGCGCGACGAGTTCCTCGGACGGCTGGTAGGCAGGGCGCCGTACGTGGTCGCGATCGCCGGTAGCGTCGCCGTCGGCAAGAGCACCTTCGCGCGGGTGCTGAAGGCGCTGCTGGCGCGCTGGCCGGACCATCCGCGCGTCGCCCTGGTCACCACCGACGGCTTCCTGCATCCGAACAAGGTGCTCGAGGAGCGCGGCCTGATGAGCCGCAAGGGATTTCCGGAAAGCTACGACCGCAAGCGGATGATCCAGTTCCTCGCGGACGTGAAGGCCGGCAAGCCGCAGGTGGATGCGCCGGTGTATTCGCACCAGGCGTACGACATCGTGCCCGGTGCAGTCGAGCGGGTGGAGCAGCCGGACATCCTGATCTTCGAGGGGCTCAACGTGCTGCAACTCGCCACCGTCGAGGCGAGCGGCGCGCCGGTGCCAAGCGTGGTGGTCTCGGACTTCTTCGATTTCTCCATCTTCGTGGATGCCGAGGAGCCGTTCATCGAGGCCTGGTACCTGAACCGGTTCCTGCACCTGCAGCGCACCGTCTTCCAGAACCCCGGCTCCTACTTCCACCACTATCGCAACCTGTCGCTGGACGAGGCAACCCGCACCGCCGGGAAGATCTGGCGCGACATCAACCTGCGCAACCTGCGCGACAACATCCTGCCGACCCGGGAACGGGCCAACCTGGTCATCCGCAAGCGCGCCGATCACACCGTGGACCAGATCAGGCTGCGGCAGATCTAGGAGGCCCGACAAGCCTCCTGGGGGCGGTCGGCCGCGCCCCGGGTACCGGCCTTCCTCCAGGTGCTCGCGAGCCAGGGCTGCTGGTCGCGCGGCAGGCCTGCCGGACGGTAGTAATGCTCCAGCTCGACGAAGCCCGCCGCCGCCAGGTACCGGCGCCACGACTCGAGATCGTGGTACACGCCATAGCGCCCGCGGCTCCAGCCCTCCTCGTTGGTTCCCCGAGGGTTCGAGCTGAACAGGAC
>JAEWEW010000237.1 GCA_023389175.1 Pseudomonadota bacterium
GGCAAGGATCGCGTCCAGGTGGAAGCCGTCAACCGGCCGATCGCGATCGGCGGCGTCCGGGTCGCTCCGGGCGACATCATGCGCGGCGACGCGGATGGCGTGGTGGTGCTTCCCCGCGAACACGAGAATGCCATCCTCGAGGCTGCGGAGGAGATCGGCCGCGCCGAGGATGCGATCCGCGACGCGGTGCGCGGCGGCAAGCGGCTGGATGTCGCGCGCGCGGAGTTCCGGTACCACAGCCTGCAGACCCGGAAGAAGTGACCGCGCCTGGCCGGGACGCGGCTCATCCCAGCCCGGCCATGGCGATGACCAGCGGCAGCCAGATCGCGGTGGCCAGCGCGTTGGCGCCCATGCCCACGCTGGCGAAGGCGCCGGCGGTTTCGTCCATCGACAGCATCCGCGCAGTGCCCTGGCCGTGCGAGGTGACACCGGTGGCCAGGCCGACGGACTCCGGCGACGTCACGCCGATCCGGTGCAGCAGCCAGGGCGAAAGGATGCAACCGGCTACGCCGGTCAGCACGGCGAAGGCGGCCGCCAGCGAGGCGATGCCGCCGATCTGCTCGGCAACGCCGATCGCGATCGGCGCGGTGACCGACTTGACCGCGATGGATCGCAGTACCGCCTCTGGCGCGCCGAGCAGCCAGGCGAGCGCGAACGCGGTTGCCGCCGCCACGATGCCGCCGACGAGCACCGCACACGCAAGCGGCGCCATCGCGCGGCCGATCCGACGCGCATTGCCGTAGAGCGGTACCGCAAGGGCTACCGTGGCCGGGCCCAGCACGGCGGCCACCAGGCTGCCTCCGTTGGCGAGGTAGCTGGCGTAGTCCACCCCCAGCGCGAGGAGCAGCGCGATGACCGCCGTCATCGCGATCAGCACCGGGTTGACGATGGCGCAGCCGCGGCAGGCCTGGTTGAGCCGCACGCCGATCTGGAAGGCGCCGACGGTGACGAGCAGCCAGATCATCGGCATGCCGGCGAGGGCGTTCGCGACCGCGGCCATCGAGCCCGCCTCCCCATTCATCGGGACTCTCCGTCAAGCGCGGGCGCGGCCGGCCGGTCGGCCGGCCGGCTCTGCAGCTCCGCTGCCACCGTGGTCGCCGCGCGGCCGTGCCTGGCAAGCCGCGTGGCGAGACGCTCGGCAAGAAGCAGGGTGGCTCCGGCTGCGGCCAGCGATGCGACGGCACCGCCGATCGTCGCGACCAGGATGGGCAGCCAGTAGGCGGAGATCAGGTCCAGGTGGGTGACGACCCCGACGCCGGCCGGTACGAAGAGCAGGGCAAGGCAAGCGAGCAGAGAGCGGGCGGTCGACTGCAGTTCGGCCGACGGGCCGCCGCGGGCGACGAGGAACCCGAAGAGCAGGGTCATGCCGATAAGCGGGCCGGACAGCGGCAAGTGCATCACGCGGTGCAGGAGCTCGCCGGCCAACTGGAAGCCCAGCAGTGCCAACAGGGTGTTCAGGTTCATCGGTGCCTCGTACGCGAGTTGCACGCGCTCTTGCCCTGACCGAAGCTTAGTTCCGACCGGAGGCGACAGCCATAACGCTCGGCCCGCGAGTTCCATATCGGCGGGGTATGGCGTTCCTGCCGGCCAGCTCCAACGGTACTGGTCGCCTGCGGCCACCGGAATCCCGCATTCGTGGTAGCGGCGCGGCCGGGAATCCGTACCATCCGGCGGTCCGCGAGCTGCGGATCGACGCAGGCTCCGGGGGTTTCCCTACAAGCCGCCGTCACGACTTGATTGCCCTTAACATGCGGTGACACCAACCGAGAAGGAGACATCGTCGTGCTACGCAAGCTGATACCTGCTGCGGCCGCAGCCCTCACCCTGGTTTGCGCCGGTGGCGCCATCGCGCAAAGCTGGCCGACCAAGCCGGTCACCTTTGTCGTCCCCTTCCCGCCGGGCGGATCGGTCGACCCGCTGGCGCGCCTGATCGGCGCGAAGCTGTCCGATGCACTCGGGCAGCAGTTCGTGGTGGACAACAAGCCGGGCGCGGCGGGTTCGATCGGCGCCGGCGCCGTCGCCAAGGCGGCACCGGACGGCTACACCTGGCTCTTCGTCTTCGACACCCATGCGGTGAATCCCGCGCTGATCCCGAGCCTGCCGTTCGACACTAAGAAGGACCTCGCGCCGGTCACCCTGGTGGGTACCGCGCCGATGGCGATCGCGACCGCGCCGGACAAGCCGTACAAGAGCTTCGACGACGTGATCAAGGCCTCCAAGGCCAAACCGAAGAGCGTGAGCTACGGCACCGTCGGCAGCGGCAGCCTCGGGCACCTGACGATGACGCTGGTCGGGCAGGCCGCCGGCATCGACATCGTGCATGTGCCCTACCGCGGCGGCGGACCGATGGTCCAGGACGCGATCGGCGGGCACACCGAGCTCGCGATCGGCTCGGTGGCGGTGATCTCGCCGCACGTGAGGAGCGGCAAGCTGCGTGCGGTGGCCGTCACCGGCGACAAGCGTACCCATGTGCTGCCGGATGTGGCGACGCTTGCCGAAGGCGGCTTCCCCGGCTTCTCGGCGCTGGCCTGGTGGGGCATCTTCGCGCCGGCAGGCACGCCGCAGCCGATCTTGGACAAGTTCCATGCCGAGGTGATGAAGGTGCTGCAGCTGCCGGACGTGCGCGAGACCCTGACGCAGAAGCTCGGCATGGACATCGCCGCATCCACCCCGCAGGAGCTGGGCGCGTTCCTCGACAAGGAGATGGCGCGCTGGGGCGAAGTCGTCCGCAAGAACGGCATCAAGACGGACTGACGCCGGCGCTCGAGCGGAGGGGAGGGCGGCACGACAGCGATGAATCCCGGGGTACCCGCGCCGGCGGTCACGCGCCGGATCATCCTGATCGTGCTGCTCGGCGGGCTCGTCTTCCTGAGCTACGCCGTTCTCCGCCTCTTCCTCGCGCCGATCGCCTGGGCCGCGATCCTCGCCTACGCCACCTGGCCGATCCACGTCGCGGTCCGCTCGCGCCTGCGGGCGGGGCCGGCGTTGAGCGCGCTGGCCACGACGGTGCTGCTTACCACCGCATTCGTGCTGCCGCTCCTGTGGCTGGTGGTGCTGCTGAGGGGCGAGCTGTCCGGCGCCTACGATGCGGTGATGCAGTACCTCTCCCTCGGGTCCTACGTGGTCCCGGCGAGCATCGCGCGCATTCCGGTGCTCGGCGACTGGCTGCAGCAATTGCTGGATAGCTGGGTGCGGGATCCCGACGTGATCCGCGCCCAGGCAACGCGGTGGCTGGAGACCCGCAGCGGCGAGATCGTCGATGTATTCGGCGATGTCGGGCGCAACGCCGGGAAGTTCGGCTTCGCCTTGCTGACGCTCTTCTTCCTCTACCGCGACGGCGATTCGCTGCTTGCGCAGGCGCGCCGCGTCCTGCATCGCTTCCTCGGCGAGCGCATCGAGGGCTACCTCGAGGCGGTGGGCACCATGACCAAGGCGGTGGTGTGGGGGCTGGTCGCCACTGCCCTCATCCAGGGGGCGGTCGCCGGCGTCGGCTACTGGTGGGTGGGAATGAACGCCCCGGTTCTGCTCGGCGCCATCACCGCGCTGGTGGCCCTGATCCCGTTCGGTGCGCCGATCGTCTGGGGAGCGATCGGCGTGTGGCTGCTGGTGAGCGGCAACCTCACCGACGGCGTCGTGCTGCTCGCCTGGGGGGCGCTCGCGGTAAGCTGGGTGGACAACCTGATTCGACCGCTGGTGATCAGCACCGCCACCCGCATCCCGTTCCTGCTGGTGATGTTCGGCGTGATCGGCGGACTGGCGGCCTTCGGTCTCATCGGCCTCTTCCTCGGGCCGGTGATCCTCGCGGTGCTGGTGGCGGTCTGGCGGGAGTGGCTGGAGGAGACGTCGCTGATCGTGGTGACGACGGAGCCCGGCGATCCGGGGGCACTCGTCGATGCCGGATCGACGGGAGGTGCCGGGGGCAGTCGTGGCCCGGGTGCGGATCCCATCGCCGTGGTTCCGCGTGACGAGCGCTAGACCCGTCAAGTCGGCGTGGCCCGGTCTTTCATCCGGCAAGGCAGCGTGATAACTTAGCTTGCGCGCATCCGGCAGATTCCGCCGCGCTCGCTCCTAGCCGATCACCAGAAGAGGCCACCATGAGCAAGTTCCGTTCAGCGCTGCTTGGCTCTGCGCTCGCCCTGTCGTGGGCGTTTTCCGCGACCCAAGCGCAGACGGCGCCGAAGGAGCCGATCATCATCGGTTCCTCCATTCCCTTGACCGGTGGTGTCGCTTCCTTCGGCCAGCACTCCCGTTGGGGCGCCGAGCTGGCGATCGCCGAGGCCAACGAGAAGGGCGGCGTGCTCGGACGCAAGATCGAGATCGAGTTCCAGGACAATCGCTGCAACCCGGCCGAGGCGGTCAAGAGCGTCACCCAGATGCTCGCGGCGAAGAAGTACGTCGCCATCCACGACGGACTGTGCAGCTCGGTCGCGCTCGCGATCATGCCGCTCGTGGAACGTGCCGGCATCCCGTTCGTCGTTGCGAACGCGTCGGCGACATCCATTGCCGAGAAGTCCGGCGTGGGCGGAAACAAATGGACCTTCAAGGTCAATCCGACTGATGCCAGCCTGCTCAAGGCCCTGGTCAATTGGCTTGAGAAGGAGGGCAAGGCGGGCAGCATCGCCTTCCTCGGCGAGGACACCGATTTTGGGCGCGCCGGCTCAAGCGGACTGTCCGAGGCGCTGAAGGAACGGAATCTCAAGCTTGCTTCGGTGGATTTCTACCAGAAGGGCATGGCCGACTTCACCGCGGTCTTCACCAAGATCAAGTCGCAGAAGCCGAGCATGCTGGCGCTTTACGCTATCGATGCCGACTTCCAGAACGCGATCCGGCAGTGGTACGGCCTTGGCGGCGGCGTGCCGCTGACCGGCCGGGTCTTGGTGGACCAGGTGCCGAAGGAGATCATGGCGAGCGGCTTCCTCGACGGCACGACCTCGGTGCAGCCCTATGATCCGTCGGTCGACACGCCCGCCAACAAGGCGTTCGTGGAGGCCTACCGCAAGCGCGCCGGCGTGGCTCCGATCATGGTCGGCTTCGAGTCCTACGAGGCGACCAAGATCCTGATCGATGCCATCCGCCGCGCCGGCAGCACCGAGCCGGCCAAGGTGCGGGACGCGCTGGCCACCACGAAGTTCGAGTCGATGCTCGGCAGCACGGTGGAGTTCGACGACCATAACCTCGCGCACAACAACGCCATCATCCTGACCATCACGGGCGGCAAGGTCGTCGTGCAGGGCATGAGCAAGACCTGACCGCGGACGCCGGCGCGATTGGATCCGGCTTTCATTCTCCAGCTCCTGCTGGGGGGCGTGGTCGTCGGCGTCATCTACGCCCTCGTGGCGATGGGGCTGTCGCTGATCTTCGGCGTGCTCGAGATCGTGAACTTCGCCCACGGCGAGTTCTACATGCTGGGCGCCATGGCCGCGTTCTTCCTGGCCAGCGGGACCGGCCTGGGCTACTGGCCGACCGTGCTGGTCGTGATGCTGGGCGCCGCCTGCGTCGGGTTCGTGCTGTACGAGGCGTTGCTGGGCTCGCTGCAGGGGGAAGGATTCGAGCGAAGCATCCTGCTGACGCTCGGCCTGTCGATGGTGCTGCAGAACGGGGCCGTCTACCTCTTCACGATGACGCCCCGCATGATCAGCAACAGCCTGACCTACAGCAACGTGGTCATCGGCGGGCTGAGGATCGCCGAGGCGCGCCTGTATGCGCTGGGCCTCGGCCTGGCCGCCTTCGCGGGGCTCTTCTACGTCCTGCACCGCACCCGCGTCGGCAAGGCGATGCGCGGGGTGGCGCAGAACCGCGAGGCGGCGCTGATGGTGGGCATCGATCCCCGGGCGGTCGCTCGTCTCGCGGTCGTCATCGGGATCGGCCTCTCCGGCATGGCCGGCGCGGCGCTCGCGCCCGTCTACGCGGTGCATCCGGTCATGGGCTTCGCCTTCGTCTTCAAGGCCTTCGCGATCGTCATCATCGGAGGCCTGGGCAACGTGTCGGGTGCGGCCGTCGTCGCGGTGGCTCTCGGCATCGTCGAGAGCCTGATCGGCGGCTTCCTGCCGCTGGTGATGGTCGATGCGCTCGCCTTCGTCGGCATGATCGCGATCCTGCTGTTCAAGCCCGACGGCCTCTTCGGCCGCGGCGTACGGGTGTGACCGCGGGCATCGCGGCCGCAGCGTCCCGCCGCCCGCGACTGCTTTCGGCGGCGGCCGGCCTGCTGCTGGCCGCAGCGCTCCTGCTGCTGCCGGTGCTCTCCACCAGCGAATACCTGCTCGCGCTCGGCGTGAGCTTCGCGATGTTCTCGGTGCTGAGCAGCGGGCTCAACCTGGTCTACGGATACGCCGGGCTGCTCTCGTTCGCTCAGGTGGGCTTTTTCGGCATCGGCGCCTATACGGCAGCCCTGCTCGTGACTGAGCGGAGCTGGCCGTTCTGGAGCGGCGCGGCCGCCGGCGGCGTGCTGGCCGCCGCCGCCGGGCTCGCCATCGGCTATGCCTCCCTGCGGCTCTCCCGGCACGCCTTCGCCATCGTGAGCCTGTGCTTCGCGCTGCTGTGCATGATCGTCGCGCGCGACTGGGTCTCGCTCACGCGCGGCGCGATGGGCATACCGGGACTGCCGACACCGGAGCTGCACCTGCCGGGCGGCATCCGCTGGCGCATCGTGCAGCCGTCCGATTTCTACTACCTCATCCTCGGCTTTGCCATTGCCTCCCAGGCGCTGATCTACCTGGTCATGTCGTCCCGGCTCGGCCGGGCGATGCGGGCGATCAAGCTGAACGAGCCGCTCGCGCAGTCCCAGGGAATCGATCCGCTCGCCTACAAGCTGCTCGCCATCGTCCTGTCGGCGCTGCTGGCCGGCATGGTGGGCGGGCTCTTCGTCTTCTACCTGACCATCGTCGATCCGTCGGTCTTCGACTTCTACTACACCGAAACGATGCTGATCATGGTGATCATCGGCGGCCCGGGCAGCTTCTGGGGCGTGTTGGGGGCCACGGCCGTCCTCGCAGCGCTGCCCGACCTCCTGCGGTTCACCACCGACCTGCGCATGGTGCTGTACGGCCTGGTGCTCATCGGCGTGATGCTGCTCTTTCCCGGCGGCATCGGCGGATGGATCCAGCGCCGGCGGCTCGCGCGGTGGCGTGCGTCGACCGCCCGACGATGATGCCGTCGCAACCGCTCCTCGAGGTTCGAGGTCTCACCAAGCGCTACCTCGGCTTGACCGCGGTCGACGGGCTTTCCTATTCGGTCGGGGCGGGCGAGGTGATCGGCATCATCGGCCCGAACGGCTCCGGCAAGAGCACGAGCATCGACTGCCTGACCGGATTCCAGCCGGCCGACGCCGGCGAGTGGTTCCTGCAGGGGCAGCCGCTCGCCGGCCTTGCGCCGCATCGCATCGCGCACGCCGGCCTCGTCAGGACCTTCCAGAGCGTGCGGGCCTACGACGAGATGAGCCTTCTGGAGAACCTCGCCATCGCGAGCCAGGAGCAGGAGGGGATCGGCTGGCTGAGGTCGCTTGCAGGCGGAGCACGGCTGCGACGGGCCGAAGCGGAAGCCGCCGCACGGGGCCGGGAGCTGCTCGCGCTGATCGGGATGGACGACCGCGCCGAGGCGCCGGCGGCGGCGCTTTCCTATGGCCAGCGCAAGCTGCTCGCGATCGCCGCGGCCATGATGACCCGCCCCAAGCTGGTCGTCCTGGACGAACCGGTGGCGGGCGTGAACCCGACGATGATCCGCGGCATCGAGCAGGCCATCCGTCGGCTCAATGCCGATGGCGTCGCGCTCATCATCATCGAGCACAACGTCGAGTTCGTCATGAATCTCTGCAGCAGGGTCGTCGTGCTCGAGTCCGGACGGAAGATCGCGGAGGGTCCGCCCTCGGTGATCCGCTCCGACCCCGAGGTGCTGGAAGCCTACCTCGGCAAGGCGCGGGGCAGGCTGAAGGCCGCCGGCCATGCCTGAGGCGGCCGGGGCGCCGGTCCTGGAGATCCTCGATCTCTCCGTCGGGTACGACGAGGAGCCCATCGTCGTCGACTTCTCCGTGACGATCCCGGCCGGCTCGATCACCACCGTGATCGGGCCCAACGGCGCCGGGAAGTCGACGCTCTTGCGCGCCATCTACGGGCTCAACAAGCACTTCGGCGGCAGCATCCGCTACCTCGGCCGACCCATCGAGCACCTGCCGCCGCGCGAGCGGCTGAAGATGGGCATCGGATTCGTGCCCCAGGGGCGCTGCAACTTTCCACTCATGACCGTCCGCGAAAACCTCGAGCTCGGTGCCTACACCTTGCGTCCGGCCGAAGCGGCGGCCGCCGCGGGCAGGATGCTCGACCGTTTCCCGATGCTCTCGGCAAAGCTCGACGTGCTGGCGGGCAACCTGAGCGGCGGCGAGCAGCAGATCCTCGAAACCGCCATGGTCCTTTCGACCGGTCCGCGCCTGCTGCTGCTCGACGAGCCCTCCCTCGGCCTTTCGCCTGCGATGCAGGACCAGGTCTTCCAGACGGTCAGCGAGCTTCGCGGCGGCGGCCTCACCGTGCTGGTCATCGAGCAGAATGCCCATGGCGCGCTCGAGATCTCCGACTACGGCATCGTGATGGAGATGGGGCGGCTGTTCATGACCGGTCCGGCAAGCGGGATCCTTGGCGATCCGAGGATCCGGACGGCGTACCTGGGTGAGGGGGCCGGGTAGGCGCGCGGCCAGTCAGAGCACGCGTCCGGTACGCGCCGGGATCGCGGCCAGGACCCGCGCCCGCGCCGCGCGCGCCTCGGCGCCGGTGAGCTCGCGGATTCGCAGGCGCCGCTCGACGAAGTTGTCGGCGTCGCCCTGGATCATCAGGTCTAGGAATCGGGTCACCCCCGGCACCTGCGTGCGGCGAGCCGACCCGGCCGCGACCCCGGACTGCTTGCTCAGGAGGGCGGCGATCGTGCGCGTGGTTCGCGGCAGGATGTCGAAGGGCGGCTCGTCGTCCACCTGGACGCTGTAGATGCCGGCGGCGTCAATGCCTTCCACCGCGAGCGGCTGGGCACGGCACACGCGCACGAGCAGGTCGCTCTGCGCTTCCCGATGGTCGTGTCTCGCGTCGATCACGACCAGGCCCTTGTTGCTCGGCTTCCTGAGGATGGGTGCATCGGAGCGGTCGTCGGTGAATCGCAGGGTCACGCTCTCGCCCGGCCCGAGCCGCGGCACGGTGACGAAGGCGTCCCGCACCACATGGATCATCTCGACCTCGCCGTGCCAGACGCTGGTGAAGGGAAGGCGCTGCTCCACCATGAGCGAATCGATGGTGCGGTCGGTGGGGTTCTCGACCGTCAGCGTCCTGCCGCCGTCCGACTTGCGCAGGACCAGATCCTCGTAGTCGGCCATGCGCTGGTACAGCTCACGCTGGTTCGGGATCCAGAAATTGCGCCGTTCGGCAAGATTGATGGCGTAGCGCACGTAGTCGAGGGTGCCCTTGCCGTCGTTGATGGACGGGTCCCGGGCGAGCTCGGGGTGGTACTGGAAGCTGTAGACGCCGTTCTCCAGCTGGTCCGCGACTCCGGGCACTCGAGCGCTGTGACCGTCGTAGATGGTCTCGACCAGCTCGTAGGCGGCGTCGTACTCGTGCGTGCGGTCCCACCCGCGCAGCGGTCGCCATTCGCGCTCGGTCGTGACCACCGGATGAAACGGGAACCAGATGCCCTGCGTCGCGATGGTGCGCCGGACATCGGTGACGTAGGTCAGCGGCTTGCCGCCGATGGTGCCGCCGACCATCACGTCCGGCCGGCGGACCCCGTACTCGATCATGTGGTAGTAGCTGAACGTGCAGGCGCCGATCATGTCGGGATTGTTCGCATACAGGTAGTCCATCGCATCGATGGTCTCCGGATGCATGTGGCCGCCTGCGTGCCGGCCGCAGGTGCAGATCCTTATGCCGAAGTTCCTGGCGGCGTCGTCGACGTGCTTGAACAGCCCCTTGCCAAAGATGGCCTGCGGCGGATCGCCGATGGAGCTGTCGTTGTGAAGCGCGGGTTCGATGAAGCTGTTGCGCGACGTACGGTCGAGCCACTGCCGGGACATGGCCTCCGTGATGTTGGTGGAGAACGCCGGGTCCTCGATGTCGTAGCTGGCGGCAATCAGGTTCTGGACCTGATAGTCCAGAAAGCTGAACTCGGTCATGCCGTGCACGTCATGCCGGAATGACAGCACGCCGTCGTAGGTGCCGAAGGAACGCAGCCGCGTCTGCCAGAGCGCATCGAATCCGATGTCCCGCATCAATCGGCGCAGGAAGAAAAGGATCGTGTCGCCCCAATGCGTCGGGTTGGCCCAGTGGCGGATCGGCTCCACGTTGAGATGCGCCTGCATCATCCCGCCGATCAGCTCGAACACCTGGTTGGCGACATAGAGCGTGCGGTCGGTGGCCACGATCGCTGGTCCGAGCGGAGCGGCCGTCGCCGTTTCCGCGCCGGTCAGGTCGCCGGAAAATTCCACCAGCTCGGCGAGGATCCGGCTGCCTGGCGCCGGCCGCACGTGCATGACGGGGTGCCCCTGGAAGCCGGTGACATAGGCCGGCTCCCAGGCGGGATTCGCGAAGGGCGCGCCTTCGAGCCACCGCCAGCCGGTGAAGCCGTCCACCGGCCTGGTGTGGTAGTCCTCGAGGCCCAGCATGGCGGCGGGCAGGTTCGTCTTGCCGGTCACGACCAGGCGTCCGTCTGTGCCGGCCAGCCACTCCTGCAGCCGCGCGATCGTCCGGGGTGCCAGGTGCGCCGCATTGGGAACGACGAGGGCGCGGTATCCCTTGAGCAGATCGTCCTCGAGGTCGGCTTCGTCGACGACGTCGTGCTTCAGGTTGCAGCGACCCAGCAGCAGGCTGGCCGCGTTGGGCGCGAGGTAGGCATGCTCGTCCTTCAGCCAGGTGCGGCGCTCGTCCCAGGCACTGTCGAAGACGTAAGTGTCGCCCCGACGCGCTGCCTCCGCCGCGTAGGCGTCGCGGCTCCTCCGGCTGAACACGACGGCGACATCATGCCCGCGCGGGCGAACAAAATCCTTCACCGACAGCCCCCTGAAGTGGTCTCGGATCATACATCCGGGTGCCGTCAGCGGCGCATGCTTGCCTGGACATATGGGATCCGTGGCATCCGATCTATCATCGCGCCATGGATATCCGCGCCGTGGCCTTCGACACCGGCGGCACCGTCCTCGACTGGCACGGTGGCATCACGCGGGCGCTCGCCCGTCATCTGGAGCCGCATGGCCTGCACGCCGACTGGCATGCGGTCGCCAACGACTGGCGCCGGAGGACGCTGAAGGGCATCGTCGGACAAATGCGCCCGGACTTCAACATGGACGACGTCCACCGGCGGACCTTGGACGAGACCCTCGACTGCTTCGGCCTGCAGGACGCGACGGTCGAGCAGCGGCAGCTGGTCTGGCGCACCTGGCATGAGGTCGACGCCTGGCCCGACTTTCCGCCCGCGGCCGTTGCCCTGCGGCGTGTGCTTCCGGTGGTGTCGTTCACCATGCTGCCCACCGCCCTGGTGGTCGATGTTTCCCGCCGCAACGGCCTGGTGTGGGACGCGATCATCTCCTGCGAGATGATCGGCATCTACAAGGACCGGCCGGAGGCCTATGCGACCGCCGCCCGCTGGCTGGCGCTGGAACCGGCGCAGATCCTCATGGTGGCCTGCCACAACTTCGACCTGAACGGCGCGCAGGACGCGGGCTTTCGCACCGCCTTCGTGCGACGGCCGCAGGAGTGGGGCCCGGGGGGCCCGCCGGACCCGGAGCCCAATCGCCGCTACGACTTCTTCGAGGACGGCTTCGGCGAGCTGGTCGCGAGCCTGCTGCGCGGGCGGTAGCACCACTGAAGCGCATGGCCGCCTGGGTGCCGGGCTTTCGCAAGCCGGACAACCGGATCAGCCTCGCGCTCCAGGGCGGCGGCGCTCACGGTGCCTTCTCCTGGGGCGTGCTCGACGCGCTGCTCGCTGATCCGCGGGTCCTGTTCGACGGCATCAGCGGCGCGAGTGCCGGTGCGATGAACGCGGTGGTGCTGGCGCATGGCTGGATGACCGGCGGCCGCGACGGGGCGCGTCAGGCGCTTGCGGACTTCTGGACCGACGTCGGCCGGCAGTTGCCGCCAAGCCTGGTGACCCAGGGCCATGACGACACCTTCCGGCTGGCGCCGGTCGCCCAGTGGTTCGCCGCGTGGGCGGGCTATTTCGCGCCCGTCCAACTCAATCCGCTGCAGCTGAATCCGCTCCGGGAGCTGGTACTGCAACGGATCGACTTCACACGCTTGCGGGTCGATTGTCCCTTCCGGCTCTTCGTCGCCGCAACCAACGTCGCGACCGGACGGCTTCGCCTGTTCCGCGAGCATGAGCTCACTGCCGAGATGCTGCTGGCTTCGGCCTGCCTGCCGAGAATCCACCACACCGTGGAGATCGATGGCGAGCCGTACTGGGACGGCGGCTTCAGCGCCAATCCGGCGGTGCATCCACTGGTCCACGACTGCAGCTCGCGCGACATCCTGCTGGTGCTGCTCAGCCCGCTGCGGCGCGAGGGGACGCCGGTCAACCGCGACGAGATCGAGACGCGGATCGGCGAGCTTGGCTTCACCACCCATCTCATGCGCGAGCTGCAGCTTTACGTTCGCCTGATCGAGGCGGCCGGCGTCTCCTTCCTTGCCGCGGGCCGGCTGGAGAGGCGTCTGCGCCGGCTGCGCTTTCACCTGATCGAGGCGGGCGAGGTGGCAGCCCTGCAGCGCAGCGACACCAAGCTGCTGGCCCACGGGCCGTTCCTGGAGATGCTGCGCGACGCCGGGCGGGCTCATGGCCAGGCGTGGCTCGAGCGCTCGTTCGAGGGCGTGGGTCGTCGATCTACGGTGGATCTGGAAGCCCTGTTCGGCTGACAGCGTTTCCGGGGGCCGCTGCCCGGGGCCGGATACGATGCCTGGCGCGCTGGGCCGCCCGGCGCAAGGCGATTCGTTGGCGAAGAGGTGCTCATGGACGCGATCATCGATTTCCTGAACGAGATCTTCTGGGGTTACGTCCTGATCTACGGCCTGATCGGAGTCGGCGTCTACTTCACGATACGCCTGCGATTCCTGCAGTTCCGCCACTTCGGGGAGTTCGTCCGCTCGGTCCTGCGGGCGCCGGAGAAGGATGTCCGCGGGATTACGCCCTTCCAGGCCCTGTGCACCAGCCTCGCATCCCGCGTGGGTACCGGCAACCTCGCCGGGGTGGCCGTGGCGCTCTACCTGGGCGGGCCGGGTGCCCTCTTCTGGATGTGGGTGGTGGCGCTGGTCGGGATGGCGACGGCCTATGCCGAAAGCTCGCTCGCGCAGGTGTTCAAGATCCGCGACGAGAACGGCCAGTTCCGCGGCGGCCCGGCGTTCTATATGGCGAAGGGCTTGCGTGCGCCCTGGGCAGGCACCCTGTTCTCCGTGTGCCTGCTGGTCGTGTTCGGCCTGGTCTTCAACGCGGTGCAGGCCAATTCGATCGCGGAGGCGATGGAGGGCGCCTTCGGTTTTCCGAAGCTGGCGGTCGGGATCGCCGTCGCGCTGGTCACCGCAATCGTCATCTTCGGTGGCATCAGGAAGATCGCGCAGGTGGCGGAGTATGTCGTGCCTTTCATGGCCTTCGCCTACCTGCTGGTCGCGCTCTACGTGCTGGTGGTGAACATCGCCGAGGTGCCCGCGATGCTGGTGCTGATCGTCGAGAGCGCGTTCGGCTTCGGGGCGGCCGGCGGCGGCGTGGCAGGCGGCATGGCCGCCGCGATGCTCAACGGGGTCAAGCGCGGGCTCTTCTCCAATGAGGCGGGCATGGGATCCGCGCCGAACATCGCGGCCGTGGCGGTGCCGATGCCGCACCATCCCTCCTCGCAGGGTTTCGTACAGGCGCTCGGCGTGTTCATCGATACGATCCTGATCTGCAGCGCGACAGGCATCATGATCCTGCTCTCGGGCGTGCTCGAACCCGGCTCAGGCAACACCGGCACCGTCCTGACGCAACAGGCGCTGACGGTCCACATCGGTGCGGCCGGCAATGGCTTCATCGCGATCGCCATCCTGTTCTTCGCATTCACCTCGATCATCGGCAACTATGCCTACGCCGAAAGCGCAATGACCTTCCTGAAGCTCGGCAGCAAGACCGGAATGTCCGTGCTGCGCGTGGCCGTCCTGGCGATGGTCGTCTGGGGCGCGTACGAGAGTGTCACCACCGTCTTCAATGCCGCCGACGCGACCATGGGCCTGATGGCGAGCGTCAACCTGGTCGCGATCGTGGCGTTGTCGGGCCTGGTGGTCAAGCTCACTCGTGACTATCTCGACCAGCAGCGCAAGGGCCAGGCGCGGTTCGATCCGGCGCAGTATCCGGAGCTTGCCGGCAAGATCGACCGCGAGATCTGGCGAAGCCACTGACGGGCCGGGGTGGGTCGGCGCGCGAACGCTCGGACCCCGCTGAGCCGCAGCCATGCGGTTAGAACCGGTCCCCGCGCGACTGCGACTAAGAAGCAGCGCCTGCGAAATCCCGCCGCGGCGCCGGGACACCCGGCCGGCAGCACCCGCCGGTATCCCGAGCACAACCTGCCGAGGACACCGCCATGAGCACGCCCGCCCTGCCCAGCCGCTCCGCCCCCGCCGTCCTGGACTTCCGTACCCTGCAGTTCCTCGCCGAGGCGGTGCAGCTGCTGGAAGCGAAGCCGTTCCAGCACCGGATGCACTTCTTCGTCTACCGCAAGATGCTCGACGAGCTGCGGGTGGCGGTGGCCCAGCCGGGCGCCCGCCGGCATGCCGAGCGGCTGGCCGCGGTCCACCCGCCGATCCGCGAGGTCCTGGCGGACCTGGCGATCGAGGCCGACATCCGGCGCCGCGCGACCCGTTGTCCCGTGCTGGATCGGCTGATGCGACGACTGGGAGCGACGGCGGCGTAGCGCTACCTTGGCGCCGGCGCCTCCCGCGGGCCGCTTCCGGTCAGCGGAACGAACCGTACCGGGATGACGACCCGCCGGCTCACGGTCCCGTCGGCAGACTTCTCGATCAGCAGCAGCTCCTGGTCGCCGCCGGCTGCGCCGACCGGGATGACCATCTTCCCGCCCGGCTTCAGCTGATGCACCAGCGGCTCCGGCACATGCGGGGCTGCCGCGGTCACGACGATCCCGTCGAAAGGAGCGCGCTCCGGCCAGCCCTGGTAGCCGTCGCCGATGCGCACCTCGACGTTGCGATAACCCAGCTCGGCAAGCAGCCGCGCGGCCGCATGGCCCAGCGGCTCGACGATCTCGATGGAATGTACCCGCGCGACCAGCTCCGCCAGCACGGCGGCCTGGTAGCCGGAGCCGGTGCCGACTTCCAGCACGACATGGTCGGGCTTCGGATCCAGCAGCTCCGTCGACAGCGCGACGATGTACGGCTGGGAGATGGTCTGCCCCTCGCCGATCGGAAGCGGCCGGTTGCGGTAGGCCGAGGCAGCGAACTGGTCGGGGACGAAGCGGTGGCGGGGGACGCTGGCCATGGCGCGCAGGACGCCGGTCGAGAACTCGGCCCTCCCGGTTGCCGTGCCGGTGGCCTGCGCCATTGCCGCGATCTCCGCCACCATCTGCCGCCGCTCGCGCTCGAAGCCGGCATCGTCCGAGGCCGCGTCGGCTGGAATGGCCATCGCGCAAGCGAGGGCGAAGATCACGAGGCGAAGACCGGAGCCCATGATGGTCCTCCGTGAAGCGGCGTCCTGGTCATCATAGCGCCGGACGCCGAAGGAAACCCTGGGAACCGGCCGCCAATCCGGAGTATTGGGGACCATGGTGGAGGAGGTGCGCATGGACCGGTGCCGATCTGTAGACGCATCGCCCTCGCCGCCTCGGCACGGCACCTCGCCACGACGTGTGGCTTCCGTCGGCCTGGCCGCGGGGCTGGCCCTGGCATCCGCGGCGACATCGGCCGAGCCGCGGGAGACACGAGGCGCGAGCGTGGCGACAAGCTTCCTGCGTGCGGGCGATGCGCCGCTCGGCGCCGGCGTCCGCATCCGCGAGCGCCAGGCCGGCCTCCATGCCTGGTCCGCCGAGCGAGCCCTGCAGGGGACGATCCTTCCCGGATCGCTTTTTCGCGTGGGCCTCGACTACGCCTACACCCGGTTTGCCTTCGAGGGACTTCCGACGCGCGCGCGCGACCTGCATCACCTCCATCTGCCGTTCGCCTGGCGCGACCGCGCGGACGGCTGGCTGGTGGTGGCCGCCCCGGTCGTCGCCACGTCGTCCAACGTCTTCAAGGACTTCCTCAACCGTGGCGGAAGCGATGACATCGACCTGCACGTGCGGCTGCAGGTCCAGCGGTGGCGGAGTACGAGCACGGGCTGGCGGCTCGCGCTGCTGCGCGATGCCGCCTTCGGGAAGCCGCGCTTCTATCCGGAGGCGGCCATCCTCTGGCGCAGCGCGACCGCGCAGGCGGAGATCGGGCTGCCGTCCGCCCGCGCGCATTGGCAGGTGCGCCATGATCTCGCACTCGGTGCCGCGGTCTTCCCGGCCGGGGGCAGCTGGCACGTGGTCAGCGACGAGCGGGGAGGTGCCGAATTCGACTACCGCGCTCGTGCCTGGCGGGCCGCGTTGACGGCGGACTGGCGGCCGTGGCGCGGGTTTCGGGCGCGCGCGCAGGCGGGAACGGCGTTCCGGCGCCACTACCGCTTCGAGGACGACACCGGCGCCCGTATCGACCGCGACGCTGGCTCGGCACCCTACTGGCGACTGGAGCTCGGATGGGAATGGCGCGGCTGACCGGCACCGGAATCCACTTCACCGTTGGGGCTGTAATTCCATACAGTATGATGGGCGGGCGCCATGGAACTCGCCCGAAAGCTCGCCATCCTCGCGGATGCCGCCAAGTACGACGCCTCCTGCGCATCCAGCGGTACGAGCAAGCGCCACTCCGCGGATGGCAGCGGGCTCGGCTCCACCGACGGCTCCGGCATCTGCCACAGCTACGCGCCGGACGGCCGCTGCATCTCGCTGCTCAAGCTGCTGCTCACCAACTGGTGCGTCTACGACTGCCAGTACTGCGTCAACCGCGAGTCGAGCAACGTGGAGCGCGCGCGGTTCCGCGTGGACGAGGTGGTGGCGCTCACGCTGGACTTCTATCGCCGCAACGTCATCGAAGGCCTGTTCCTGAGCTCCGGCATCGTGCGCAGCCCGGACTACACCATGGAGCAGGTGATCGAAGTGGCGCGCCGCCTTCGGGAAGAGCACGGGTTCCGCGGGTACATCCATTTGAAGACCATTCCGGATGCGAGCGAGGATCTGATCGCGCGCGCCGGTCGCTACGCGGATCGCCTGAGCGTCAACATCGAGCTGCCGACGCCGGGCGCATTGCAGCGGCTCGCACCGCAGAAGGAGAGCGGCGCGATCAAGCGCTCGATGGCCCGCATCCGACTGCATCTGGACGAGGCGAAGGACGAGTCCCGTCGCGACGCCGGCCGATCGGCCCGGTCGCTGCCGGGCGCGGCGGCGCAGCCGGCTCGCGCGCCGTCGTTCGCGCCGGCTGGCCAGAGCACGCAGATGATCGTCGGCGCGGATGCTTCCGACGACCGGGCGATCCTCGCGGCCAGCGCGACGCTCTACGGCTCCTATCGCCTGAAGCGGGTGTACTACTCCGCATTCAGCCCGATCCCGCATGCGTCGCCGTCGCTGCCCGCCAGAGCGGCGCCGCTCATGCGCGAGCACCGGCTCTACCAGGCGGACTGGCTGATGCGCTTCTACGGGTTCGGCCAGGACGAGATCGTCACCGCGAACGGCATGCTGTCGCTGGAGATCGATCCGAAGCTCGCCTGGGCGCTGGCCAATCCGTCCGCCTTTCCGGTGGACCTCAACCGGGCGCCGCGGGAGACGCTGCTGCGGGTGCCGGGTCTCGGCGTGCGATCGGTGCGCAAGATCCTCGCGTCGCGACGGGCGCGGGCGCTGCGGCGCGCGGACCTGGACCGCCTCTCCGTGTCGCTGCGGCGCACGTTGCCATTCGTGCTGCTGCCGGATCACCGCCCCCGGGACGGGGATGTGCGCGCCCTGGAGGGATCGCTGGTCCCGCGCGATCTTCCGGTGCAGCCGGACCTGTTCGGCTTCGCCGCGTGATCCGGGGCGGCGCAGAATGACAACGATCCGGCTCGCGGGCGAGACCGACTGGGAAGGATTCACCCGCGCCTGCCGCTTCCTGGTGGCACGCGGCGTGGCGCCGGAGGAGGTCGACTGGATCGCGGGTGACGGCAGCGCAGCCTCGCTCTTCGCGGGCGCGGCGGCCCGTGATGCCAGGAGCCTGGAGGATGGCCCCCTGCTCAAGCTGCCGGCCGGCCTGGTCGAGGCGGCGCGGCTCGTCATCTGCCATGCTGATCCCACACGATTCGCACTGCTCCATCGGATGGTGACGCGCGCGGCCGGCGACCGGCACGCATGGCAGGATCCGCTCGATGCGGACCGGATCCGGATCGAGCGCCTGGCGGGCGACGTGCGGCGGGAGATGCACAAGGCGAAGGCGTTCGTGCGCTTCAGGCCGATCACCGAGGGCGACGGGACGGTGCGCCACATCGCCTGGTTCGAGCCGGTGCATCACGTGCTGCCGGCCGTGGCGCCGTTCTTCGTGCGACGGTTCGCGGCGATGCGCTGGGCCATCCTGAGTCCGCGGGTGAGCGTCGCCTGGGACGGCACGGCGCTGGTATACGGACCGGGCGCGAGCCGGCGCGATGCGCCGCCGGCCGACGCGGGCGAATCGCTCTGGCTCGCCTACTACCGCAGCATCTTCAATCCGGCGCGGCTCAAGGTGGCGACGATGGTGCGCGAGATGCCGGTGCGCTACTGGGCCAACCTGCCGGAGGCGGGCGCCATCGCCAGCCTGGTCGCCACTGCCACCGCGCGTGCCGGCGGCATGGTGGCGACGCCGGCCGTGGCTCGCCGGCGCCGTCGTGGCGTGATCGATGCCACGCCTTCGATCGCCGGCGGAGGACGCTGTGGGCTGCCGCCGGCGGGCCACGCTTGCGGCGGCGACGGCCGCGAAGCCGCGCCGGCGGAAGTCCTCGCTGCGCTGGCCCGGCGCGCGGCCGCCTGCCGCGATTGCCGGATCGGCGATCATGCCACCCAGGTGGTCTGGGGCCGGGGCGATCCGCATGCAGCGCTCATGCTGGTCGGCGAGCAGCCCGGCGACATGGAGGACCTGCGCGGCGAGCCCTTCGTCGGTCCGGCAGGCGTCCTGCTGCGCGAGGCCTTCGCCACGCTGGGCTGGGACGCATCTTCGCTCTACCTCACCAACGCGGTGAAGCACTTCAAGTACGAGCCGCGCGGCAAGCGGCGCATGCACAAGACGCCGGCGCAGCAGGAGGCGGATGCCTGCCTGCAGTGGCTGGAGGCCGAGGTGCGGGCGGTGCGGCCGCAGGCGTTCGTCGCGCTCGGCGCCACCGCGGCGCGCAGCCTGCTGGGTGCACCGGTGAAGGTGACCGCCCATCTCGGCCGCTGGCTGCGGCGTCCGGATGGGCGCGGCGTGCTGGTCGCGCTGCACCCGGCGGCGATCCTGCGCGCCGATCCGGCGGACCGCGAATCGCTGAAGGCCGACTGGATCGAGAGCCTGCGGCCGGCATCCGGCTTGCTGCAGAAGAAGTCGCCAGCGGAGTTCCTCGGATGAACGACACGATTCGCATCGGTTCCGGCGCCGCATGGTGGGGCGACCGGATCGAGCCCGCTCGATGGAATGCCGAGGAGGGCGAGCTGGACTACCTCTGCTTCGAGACGATGGCGGAAGCCACCGTCTCCGCCGCGCAGGTGAGGGCGAGGCGCGACCCGTCCTTTCCGGGCTACGACACCTACCTGGACGATCGCATGCGCGCCGTATTGCCGGCCTGCATGCGGCAGGGCACGCGCATCGTCTCCAACCAGGGCTGGATCAACCCGGACGCCGCGGCGCAGCGGGTAGTGCACTGGCTGCGGACGCTCGGCTTTCCGGGCGTGAAGGTGGCGGCGGTGAACGGCAGCCTGGTCACCGATCGCATCCTGCACCTGGCCGACCGCATCCTGGAGAGCGGCGAGCCGATCGTGACGCTCGCCTCGACGCTGGTCTCCGCGGAGGCCTACCTCGGCGCGGAGCCGATCGTGGAGGCACTGCAGGGCGGGGCACGGATCGTCTTGACCGGCCGGGTGGCGGATCCGTCGCTCTTCCTTGCGCCGATGATGCATGCATTCGGCTGGAGCGCGCTCGATCACGCAAGGCTGGGTGCCGGCAGCGGCATCGGCCACCTCCTCGAATGCGGCGCGCAGGTCACCGGCGGCTACTTCCCGGATCCCGGTTTCAAGGACGTGCCCGAGCCGTGGAATCTCGCGTTCCCGATCGCCGAGGTGGCGGCCGACGGCAGCGCGGTGATCACGAAGCTCGCCGGCACCGGGGGCACGGTGTCGCTGCAGACGGTGCGCGAGCAGATGCTCTACGAGGTGCACGATCCGGCGAACTATCTCACGCCGGATGTCGTCGTCGATTTCACCTCCGCGCGCCTCGAGGAAGCCGGCCCGGATCGGATCCGGGTGAGCGGCATCGGAGGCAAGCCGCGCACGCCGACGCTCAAGGCATCGATCGGCTGCATGGAGGGATTCATCGGCGAGGACATGTTCTTCCACGCGGGCCCCGGCGTCCTGCGCCGCGCGCGACTGTCGCGGCGGATACTCGAGGAGCGCTTCCGCATCGTCGGCCTGGTGGCCGACGAGATCCGCATCGACCTGTTGGGACTGGATGCCATCCATGGCGCGGCGACACCGCCCTGGGCGCCGGAGCCCTACGAGGTGGCGGTTCGGGTTGCAGCGCGCACTCGCAGCCGCGAGGAAGCGATGAAAGTCGGCCGCGAGGTCGATGCGATGGCGGTCTCCGGGGTGGCCCACACCGGCAAGCGGGTGCCGCACCAGGACCGCACCCGCGAGGTGATCGGCGTCTGGTCCGCGCTGGTGCCGCGGGACAGCGTGCCTGCCTCCGTCAACTACTTCGAGAGCTGATCGATGAAGGTGATGCTGCAACATGTCGCGCACGCGCGGTCGGGCGACAAGGGCGATACCTCCAACATCGCGGTGTTCGCCTACACGCCGGCGCTCTACTCGCTGCTCAAGGCCCAGTTGACGGCGGACCGATTCAAGGCGCACTACGGCGCGGCGATCAGGGGCGAGGTCATCCGCTACGAGGTGGACAACCTGGATGCCCTCAACTTCGTGTGCCATGGCGCGCTCGGCGGGGGCGTATCGCGCAGCCTCTGCCTCGACAACTACGGCAAGGCCCTGTCCGCCGCGATCCTCGGGTTCGAGATCGACGTGCCGGAAACCCTGCGAGGGCAGCTGCGGGGCACATCGACCGCTGCGACGGGCCGATGAGTTCCCTGCAGCCCGTTTGCGCGCTGCCATTACCTGCGAGGTAATCGACCCGCGTCGTCGTCCGGCCGACACTTCGTGTGCCTTCAATACTGCAAGGAGCACGAAGATGCGAACCGTCATCCCCTCCCCTTTGCTGAAGTGGTCGCTGGTGGTCGACGCCGCGGCAAGCGCCTCCATGGCCGTGCTGCACCTGGCCGCGCCGGACCTGCTGGTGCGGCTGCTCGCCCTTCCACGATCGCTGCTGGTCGAGACCGGAATGTTCCTGTTGGCTTACGTGGCGTTGCTGCTGCTGCTCGCGCGCAGTGGCCGTGTCTGGGCGACGGTGGTCATCGCAGTGGTCGCCGGCAACGCGGCCTGGGCGATCGCCTCGCTGCTGCTTCCAACCTCCGGCCTTGTCGCGGCGAACGCCTGGGGGGTCGTCTACATCGTCATGCAGGCGATTGCCGTCGCGGCCTTCGCCGTCGTGCAGTTCGTGGGGCTGCGTCAGTCGCCTGCCTCGGATCCACTGTCCCCGGCAACTTCGTCCTGACGCGCGGGTGCTCCGGGCCTGCAACGCCTGGCCGGTTGCGCCGGTCTGGCGACCGGCGCGGCGGCACGTGCGCGGGCGCCGGCTCGCCCGCCGGTCCCGCTGCCTTGATGTACCGGTAGATGGCGAGCAGCTCGCCATCCGACATGACGCGGTCAGTTCGCCCGCGTCATGCTTCCCGGCCGGCGATTGGCGACTGCGCCGCCATGGCGACGGGCCGCGCCTTGAGCCAGCGCAGAACCGGCTTCTCGATCCAGGCATGGAAGAGCGCCCCGCCGAGCATGCTCGCTCCGAGCGCCATCCCGATCCCCGTGAGCTGCCAAACCGGGTCGGGCGGCGCGAAGCGGGTGAAGGCGGCATTGACGACCAGGGACACGGGGAAGTGCACGAGGAACATCGCGTAGGAGATGCCGGCCAGCCAGTGGACCGCTGCCTTCAGTCGGATCCCGCGCCGGGTCAGGGCGCCGGCGTGCCGGCCAGGCGCAGCCACGCTCGTGACCCATGTCGGCCGCGCGAGCAGCCCGAGGCCCATGGCGACGAGCAATGCCAGGACCAGCCGTTCGCGGAAGGCCACCATGAGCGTGACGGCCGCACAGGCCGCGATGGCGGCGAGCCACCACGCCGGCCGCGCGCGGCCCGAGGCCCACCAGGCAAGCACGCCGAGCGCGTAGCTGCCGAAGAAATAGACGCTCCACGGCTCGAACACCGGGTCGCGATTGAAGTGAAGCAGCGAAGCCAGCGCCATCAGCGACACGAGGATCACCGGAAGATGAAGCGCCCAGTCCGGACGCCGATGCCCCAGGGCAACGCCAGCGTGGCCGCCGGCCCACCACAGCACGGCCAGCAAGACGAAGAGCTGGAGGTCGATGGCGACGTACCAGAGGCCGGCCGACAGGGACTCGAAGCCGATCACATCCTGAAGCAGCAGCGCATGCGCGAGCAACTGGACCGCGCCGGCTGGCGCCGAGATCGAGTCGTGCGACATCCAGCCGCGCGCCACCTCGTTGCAGGCGACGGCGAGCAGCAGCACCACATGGTAGGGCAGCGCGAGGCGCAGGAAGCGGTCGCGGATGACCGGCAGCAGCGGCGTCGCTGCCGGTGGCCCGAGGGCAGCGAGGCTGCGCGCCGCGAGGAAGCCGCCGATCACCAGGAACACCTGGACCGCCATGCGGGCGTCGTCGGCAAGCCAGTCCCTGAACCGCGGCATCAGGACGCCCGCGCGATCGGCCATCGGACCGTAGAAGGCGAGGTGGTGCAGGACGATGAGGACCGCCGCCAGCGCTTTCAGGCCGTCGATCGACAGGGACCGCTTCCCTCCGTGCTGCATCGTCCTCCTCGCGAGGTGAACACGGCAGCGCGGAAACCGGCCGCTGTGCGGGGATGATAGCGCCGGGGCCTGTTGCTCCGCTTGACAGTCGCGGGGACGGCCGCGGACGACGCGCCTTCGGCGCGGGCGCCGCAGCTCCATCCGCACCTTGATCGCGCCTGCGCCGGACGGCTGGCCGGTCGAGACCAGCGACGGCGGGCTGATACTCTACGGGCTCGCCCGCGGCCAGATGCCCGCGGAGGCCGCCATGCCATCGAAGGGGAATCCCGAATGCTCTACGACGTGCGCACCTATGTCTGCCGCCCCGGCACCATCAAGGCCCACCTTGCCATCTACGAGGAGCACGGCCTGGGGGTCCAGAAGAGTCACCTGGGCGAGCCGGTGCTCTACCTGGTGACGGAAACCGGCAACGTGAACAGCTACCTGCATGTCTGGGCCTACAAGGACGCGCAGGATCGCGCGCAGAAGCGGGCCGCGATGCAGGCGGACCCGAAGTGGATCGCCTACCAGAAGCTCAGCGGCGAAGCCGGCTACCTGCTCTCGCAGAACAACCAGCTCATGACCGAGGCGTCGTTCTTCAAGCTGAAGTGACCGGGGCCACGGTGGCGGGCGGAGTGCCTGGACCAGGCGGCACCGTCAATCCGGCCATTCGCAGCGGTCCGGCTCGAATACCGGCGAGCCGATGGCTACGCCCAGTGGGCGGCAGCGCCAACCCGGCGCGACGTCGCCAGACGGAGCGCGTCCGAAGGGCGGCGCATCCATTGCGGCAGGGCCCGATGACAGCGGCGCGAGTGCTGAATCGGTGCTCCCGAGACCGCATCCCGGGGACGCAGCGTCATCCATCGCGCAGCCGAAGGCGAGCGCCGCCGCCGGGTCCTCGAACCATCCTTCAGTGAGTCCGGGATCATCGCCGGACGTGAACGCCTGAGCCAGATAGCGGACCCGCGGATCCCGAGCCTGTCCCTCCAGCACGGCCGGCGGAATCCGGGCGGCGAGCTGCTCCATCCGTTCAATGAAGGTGGCATCGAGGACCGGATGGCCGTCGATGGTGTCTCCGCGGCCGAGCATTCCTGCGGCAGGCAATATCGCCGCGGCGGGTGACACGGAGGCGGGGGGCGATACCGTGGCGACGGATAAGGACGCGCGCGGCACGGCTGCATTCGAGGATCCGCGTCGGTCTGGCAACTCCCCAGCCGGGTGCCGGGCGTCCACCAGAAGCGCGAGCGTGACCGCGAGGACCAGCAACGCGACCCCCGCGCTGGCCGCATGAGCGATGACGGCGAACCGCCCGGTGACCTGCCTTGTGGCCAGCGCGGCCGGCGGAGCGCTTGCGACCCTGTCCGAGCGATCCATGCGAGCCTCCTGCAGCAGCGCTGACGACAGGGGCATCGTGCGCCTGGCTGGACTGCCGCACAAGTCGCCGAGAGACCTAGACCGGCCGATCCGAGAGCCGCGAAGGCACCGGTCGCCGAGGCTGCAGCCCGGTCGACCTGGACAGGGCGCCGATACAATCCCGGCCATGAGGCAAGCCTTCATCACGCTCCAGGCGCGCACCGACGGGCGTGGCCTGGTGGAGATCACCGAACGCGTGCGGCGCTGGGTCGGCGACGCCGGCATCGCGAACGGGCTGCTCACGCTCTTCGTGCGGCACACCTCCGCGAGTCTCCTGATCCAGGAGAACGCGGACCCGGAAGTACAGCGCGACCTGGAACGCTTCCTCGCTCGCCTCGTGCCCGACGGCGACCCGTTGTTCGAGCATGTCGCCGAAGGGCCGGACGACATGCCGGCGCATGTCCGCGCTGCGCTGACCGCGGTGCAGCTGTCGGTGCCGGTGCGCGATGGCCGGCTCGCGCTCGGCACCTGGCAGGGCATCTATCTCTACGAGCACCGGCTTCGCGGCCACAGCCGCGAGATCGCTCTGCACCTGCTGGGCGAATAGTGTCGACGCAGGCAAGCGTTCCGGCGGATCCCGCGGCCGCCATGGAACCGATGCGGGATGACCGGGACCGCTTCGTGGCCATGGTCGCGGACGCTCTGCGCCGCCGGCAGGCTTTCCGCCTGGTGCTGGCCGATCATCGCGGGCCGGACCGCGAGTTGCTGCGGATGGAGGGACGGCCGGTGGATCTCCGCGGCGAGACGATGCTCGCGCTGGTGAGCCGCTATCGCTCCCGCGACGTGACGTCGAACCTGCGCCTGGACGAGGCGTGTTCGCGCCTCCAGGAGCTGCTGGCAGCAGACTTCCGCAAGGCGCACCTGATCCGGGACGATGGCGAGACGCAGCTCTCGATCAGCAAGCGCGGCAAGGCGCTGCTGCGCGCGGTCCGAACGCGCCGCGACTGCGACGCGGAAGGAAGGATCGGTGATGATGCCGAGGATCACGCAGGCGACGGGCCGGCGCCGACCGACGCCGCCGCCCGCGCGCACAACCGGACCAAGCCGCGTCCGATCGCGCTGGATCGTCCCTACCTGCGGGCGCTCGGCGTCACCGACCATGCGGGCCGGCTGGTGCCGGCGATGGCGCGCAAGTGGAGGCAGATCAACCGCTTCATCGAGGTCTTCGACGGCGCCTGGCGCGCGTCAGGGCTGTCCGCGCGGGTCGGCCCGCTGCATGTCGCGGACTTCGGCGCCGGGAAGGGCTATCTCACCTTCGCGCTGCACGACTGGCTGCGGAACGCGATGCAGGTGGATGCCCGCATGACCGGCGTCGAGATCCGGCCGGATCTGGTCGCTGCCGGCAACCGGGTGGTTGCGGACCTGGGCATCGAAGGGCTCGAGTTCCGGCAGGGCGACATCGGCAGTCACGGCAGGGACGACGCTGCCGCAGGCAGCGGCAGGCCGGTGCCGATCGACGTGATCATCGCGCTGCATGCCTGCGATACCGCGACCGACGACGCGATGTACCTTGGCGTGCGCGCCGGCGCGTCGATCATCATGTGCGCGCCGTGCTGCCACAAGCAGGTGCGCCCGCAACTGCTGAGCCCGCATCCGCTGCGGCCGATCCTGCGCCACGGCATCCACCTCGGCCAGGAAGCCGAGATGGTCACCGACGGGCTGCGCGCGCTGCTGCTGGAGGCAAGCGGCTACGACACGCAGGTGTTCGAGTTCATCTCGCTGGAGCACACCAGCAAGAACAAGATGATCCTCGCGGTGAAGCGGAGCATGCCCCGGGATGCAGCGCCGCTGCTCGCGCAGGTTCGCGAGGTCAAGGCGTTCTACGGCATACGGGAGCAGCGACTGGAGCGCCTGCTGGAAGCGGACCGCGGCGGCTGACGGCCGCCCGGGCCCGTCGGACTCATCCCGGAGCGGGCTTTCGCAGGGCCGCCAGCACCTCGGCGTGCAGCGGACCCGCGGTCGCGATCGCCGAGGGCGCCGCGAGCGGATCGCCGCCGTCCCAGGCCGTCACCCGCCCGCCTGCGCCTTCGATCACCGGCACGATCGCGGCGATGTCCCAGTAGGCGAGGGTGGGGTCGAGCATGACATCCGCGCCGCCGGTGGCGAGCGCGAAATAGCCGAAGCAGTCGCCCCAGGTCCGGTAGAGCCGCGCGCGGCGGATGAGCGGCTCCAGCGCCGCATCGCCCGCCTGCTCGCCGGTGGACCAGTGGCTGGTCGCAAGCAGCGTGGCGTCCTCGATGCGGGTGCAGCTCCGTACCCGCGCTCGCCGCGCGCTGCCGTCCGCGGAGTACAGGCGGGTCTCACCGCGATGGCCGATGAGCGCGACACCGGCTGCGGCATGGGCGATGGTGCCGAGCACCGGCCGGAAGCCGTCGCCGTCGTCGCGCTCCAGCGCGATCAGCGTGCCGAAGAGGAAGCAGTTGGCGACGAATGCGCGAGTGCCGTCCACCGGGTCCAGGATCCAGCGGTAGCGTCCGTCGCCTTCGCGCACGCCATACTCCTCGCCGAGAACGCCATGATCCGGATAGCGTTCCTCGATCAGGCCGCGCATCGCGCGTTCGGCTCCGCGGTCCGCCGCGGTCACCGGCGTATCGTCCGTCTTCGTCACCACGCGCGTACCGGCAAGGAAGCGCGGTCGGATGATCCGGAAGGCGCTCCCGATCAGCTCGTGCATGAACGGAACGAACTCACGCGCCTCCTGACGTGACAGGAGGGCGCTGTAGGGGCTGGCGGTCTTCGTCATGCCGGCGAGTATAGGTCGCCGGCCTCGGCTACGGCCTGGCCTCCAGCACCAGGTTGAACGGGGTGCGCGCCGCCTGTCGCATCCGGGTGAAACCGCCGGCGGCGACGACGGCACGCAGCCGTTCCTCACCGGCCTGTGCGCCGAGCGCGAGCTTGCCCTGGTGCAGCGCGCAGGGCGTGCACATGAGGGTGGAGCCGCTGTAGAAGGCGCGTCCGACCGGGTTGAGGTTCTCCTCCACCCGATCGCCGGCGTTTGGCTCGACGATCATCCAGATGCCGTCCGGCTTCAGCGTCGTCAGCACGTGGGCGGCCGCGCCGACCGGATCGCCGAGGTCGTGCAGCGCGTCGAATATCGCCACCAGGTCGAAGCCGCGCCCCGGATAGTCGTGAGCCGAAGCCACCTCGAACCGGACCCGCTCGTCGACGCCGGCTTCCTGCGCCCGCCGACGGGCCACCGCCACCGAAGCGGCGTGCGCGTCGTAGCCGACGAAGCGGCTGCGCGGATAGGCGCGCGCGAGCAGGATGGTGGAGGCGCCATGGCCGCAGCCGATGTCGGCGACCTCGGCGCCCTGCGTGAGACGCTCGTGCATGCCGTCGAGCGCGGGAATCCACTCCTGGACCAGGTGGGCGACATAGCCGCTGCGATAGAACCGCTCGATGCCGTGGAACACCTGGTGGTGGTGCTCGCTCCAGGCGACACCCTCGCCGGTGCGAAAGGCTTCCTCCAGCCGATCGACGATGCGCAGCGCCGCGATGGCGGTCTGGAATCCGCCTACCATGAACGCCGGACTGGCCTCGTCGGCGAGCAGCGCCACCTGCTCCGGCGTCATCCGGTACCGGCCGCTTCGCGGCAGGTACTCTACGTACCCGCCGGCCGCGTTGGCATTGAGCCATTCGGTCACGTAGCGCTCAGCGGTGCCGGTGCGGCGGGCCAGCTCGGCCGGCTGCATCGGCCCGCCGTGTGCAAGCTCGCGGTAGAGGCCAAGCCGGTCGCCCAGGACCACCAGGCCGCTGTGCATGGTCGCGCCGCTTTCCACGATCAGCTTGCCGAGCAGCGCCTGCAGCTTGTCCATGTCGAGCGCGGCGGGGCCTGTCTCCGAGCCGTTGGCAGCAGTGGAATCGACCTTCGTCGTCGTGGCAGTAGCCATCGTGAGGCTCCATTCGGTTGTGGGACGACGAAGTCTGGGCGACGACGGTATCGGCCACATGCCTGGACGAAGGCCTTGGGTATCGGGCAGGCAACCCGTGAGTAACGTCAGCCGGTTCGCCCGGCGGCGCGCGTCAGGCCGACGTGCTCAACCCGACTTCCGCCGCGATCTCGAACGAGCGCAGCCTCGCCGCATGCTCGAAGATCTGGCCGGTGATCATCAGCTCGTCGGCGCCGGTACGGTCGACGAACGCCTGCATCTGCCGGCGCACCGTCTCGGGGCTGCCGATGGCGGAACAGGACAGCACCTCGTCCAGCATCGCCTTCTGCGGCGGGGGAAGGTGCGCGACATAGCCTTTCACCGGCGGCTGCAGCTTTGACGGCCGGCCGGTGCGCAGGTTGACGAAGGCCTGCTGCATCGAGGTGGCGATCAGCTGTCCCTCCTCGTCGGTGTCCGCGGCGAAGACGTTGAAGCCGAGCATGACGTAGGGCCTGGCCTGGCGCGGGGACGGCTTGAAGCGCGCGCGGTAGATGTCGATCGCCTGCATCATCATCGCCGGGGCGAAATGCGAGGCGAAGGCGAACGGCAGGCCGAGCGCGGCTGCGAGCTGGGCGCCGAAGAGGCTGGAGCCCAGGATCCAGATCGGCACGTCGAGCCCGGCGCCGGGTACGGCGACCACGGCCTGGCCCGGCTCGGGCTCCTCGAAGTAGTGCATCAGCTCCAGCACGTCCTGCGGGAACTGGTCCACGTCGGAGGCGAGGTTGCGCCGTAGCGCCCGTGCTGTCGCCATGTCGGAGCCGGGGGCGCGGCCGAGACCGAGATCGATGCGTTGGGGAAAGAGCGAGGCCAGCGTGCCGAACTGCTCCGCGATCACGAGCGGCGAATGGTTGGGCAGCATGATGCCGCCCGCCCCCACCCGGATCCGGGACGTGCCACCGGCGACATGGCAGATCACCACGGAGGTGGCCGCGCTCGCGATGCCGGGCATGCTGTGGTGCTCCGCCAGCCAGTAGCGACCGTAGCCGAGCCGCTCCGCATGGCGCGCGAGGTCCAGCGTGTTGCGCAGCGACCGGGCGGCGTCGCTGCCTTCGAGGATGGGGGAGAGGTCCAGGACGGATAGGGTAATCATCGGGTCGTGCTCTTGGGGTGATCCGGCTGCAGCGGTCCATTGTCGCTTGGCTGGGACCGCGCCGTCACCAAGCCACTTCCCACGAAGGGACCGGGCCGAACCGCTCCACCAGGAAATCGATCAGGGCGCGCACGCGCGACGGGAGCGTCCGGTTGGGCAGGTAGGCGAGGTAGATGGCGCTTTCGGGCAGGAGCTGGAACTTGCGCAGCATCGGCACCAGTTGCCCCTCGCGCAAGGCATCCGCCGCCATGTAGAGCGGCAGGGGACTGATGCCGAAACCGCCCATGACGGCAGCGCGCACGGCGTCCATGTCGTCGGTCTCCAGGGCGCCGTCGACCTGCACCGCGTACTTCCGCCCATCCCGGCGGAACGTCCAGGTCCGCTTCGGGGCAATCGGCGGAAACAGCACGCAGCGGTGGTTGCGGAGATCTTCGATGCGCCGCGGTGCCCCGTACTGCTCGATATAGCCGGGCGAAGCGCACAGCACGGAACGGTTGACTGCGAGCTTGCGCGCGACCATGTGAGCCGCGGGCGTGAAGGACACGCGGACGGCGAGATCGAAGCCCTCGTCGCGCAGATCGACCGGGCGGTTGCTGCAGAAAAGGTTGACCTGGATCTTCGGATACGCGTGCTGGAAGTCCTTCAGGGCGGGGAGCAGGTGGCGGATCGCGAACGCCGGGACCGCCGTGACCCTCACCACGCCGGCTGGTTCGGTCTGGGTCTGGGTCAGACGCTGTTCGGCCAGCTGCGCCTCCTGCATGATCCGGGCGCAGTGCTCGTAGAACACGGTTCCCGCCTCGGTCAAGCCGAGCTTGCGGGTAGAACGGTTCAGCAGCTTCACCGAAAGCGACTGCTCGAGCGCGCTGACGTGTCGGCTGACCACGGATTTCGACATGCCGAGCTTGTCCGCGGCGGCCGAGAAACTCTTCTCCTCCACCACGTGGGCGAACACTCGCATGCCACCGAGTCGATCCTTCATTAGTGAAGTTCCTGCAACGAAAGGTTGCATCTGACCTGATTTATCAAGACTGTGCAACCCAATACATTGCGATCTCCACTCAAGCGAGGAGATCGCCATGGAACAGCAGGTCATCAGCGTCGGGCAGCTTCGGATCCGTTATCTGGTCGACGGCTCGCAAACCGGCGGACTGGGACTGTTCGAGATGAATGTCCCGGCCGGTGCCCATGTGCCGCCGCCACACAGCCATACCGACAACGAGGAGTGCGTCTACGTGCTGGAAGGCGTCCTCCGCTATACGGTCGATGACGAGACCCGGGATCTCGGTCCGGGCGACTGGATGTCGACTCCGCGCGGATGCGTGCACCAGTTCAGCAACCCTGGCACTGCTAGCGCGCGGGCGCTTGTCATGATGACGCCGGACATCGGGGCGCAGTTCTTCGTCGATGTCGCTGCGCTTGCCGCCGCGGGAGGTCCGCCCGACCGCAGCAGGCTCGCGGCGGTCATGACGCGATATGGGCTGGTGCCCGCCGCGCCGCGATCGGTGCCGCAAGCGGTGCAGGTGCAATGATGAGCGCGGCCCTGGTTCTCGCGAGCTGGCTGTTCCCGTCACGACGCCCGGCCGGCCTCGAACCGGTCACCCTGCGGCGCATCCGGGCGGATGATGCGGCCGCGTTGCAGGGCTTGGTGAGGCTGCTGTCCCCCCGGTCGCGCCGCTTCCGGTTCCACGGGGCGCTCAACGAGCTGTCCGCAGCCACGCTGGACGAGTTCACTCGAGTCGACCAGTGCCGGCATGTCGCCTTCGTGCTGACCGTTACGGAACACGGCGCAGAGCGGATCGTGGGCGAAGCACGCTATGTCCTCACAGCTGATCCGGAAGCAGCGGAGTTCGGCATCGCGCTCGCCGACGACTTCCAGGGCAGGGGACTGGCGGATCGCTTGCTGGACGCCCTGGTCGACGCGGCGCGCGCCGGTGGGGTGCGCCGCTTGTTCGGCGACGTGCTGCCCGACAATTACCGCATGCGGGCGTTCATGTGCCGCTGCGGCTTCGCCGAGGTTGCACGCGGCGCGGGGTCGGGACTGATTCGCGTCGAGCGGGAGGTCGAGCCGCTCCCGCCTGGCGCGTCTCGCTTGCGGTTCCGGCGCCTTCGCCGAGCGGTGGATCCGACGGTGGGCGCGGCCGCCTACCGGTAACCCAACGGCAACTGCATCTGCGACTTGATCTCCTTCAGCACGATGCTCGAGCGCACATGGGTGATGCCCGGCAGCTTGAACAGGGTCTCGTGCTGGAACTGCTCGTAGCGCCTGATGTCCTCGATGATCACCGTCATGAGGTAGTCTGCCTGCCCGGTGGTGGCGAAGCACTGGACGATGTTGGGGCAGGCGGCCACCGCCTGCTCGAAGCGCCGCACCAGGTCCTCGGAATGCTGGCCGAGGTTCGCCTCCACCATCACCCGCAGGCCCAGGCCGACCTTGTCCGGATCCACCAGGGCCGCATAGCCGCGGATCACGCCGGCGGCCTCCATCGCCTTGATCCGCTTCCAGCAGGGCGTGGTCGACAGGCCCACTCGCTCGGAGAGCTGCTGCACCGTGAGATGGGCATCCACCTGCAGCGCCTCGAGGATGCGGACGCTGTAGTGGTCGAGTACGATTTCCTCGTTCATGGGGGTTCCAGAGAATAGAAAGAGCGCCATAAGCGATTTCCGGCGCAAATGAAGAATTCTATTCCCGGCTGCTCCGCCTAAGCTTGAGGGCTGTCCACCCAATCGCTCAGGTGACGCCGATGACCATCCTCGCTTCCGACCACGAGGCTGCCGGCAAGCTCGCCCGGCCGGACTATGCCCTCTCGGATGCACTCTGGGCCGACCGTGGCCAGGTCTTCCTGAGCGGGAACCAGGCGCTGGTCCGGCTGCTGCTGATGCAGCGCGCGTCGGACAAGGCCCGCGGGCTGGATACGCGCGGCTTCGTGAGCGGCTACCGCGGCTCGCCGCTCGGCATGCTGGACCAGGCGATCTGGAAGGCGGGGCAACGCTTCACCGACAGCGGCATTCACTTCGTTCCGGCGGTGAACGAGGAGCTGGCTGCCACCCAGGTGCTGGGCACGCAGCGGGTGGAGTCGGATCCGCAGCGCACCGCCGACGGCGTCTTCGCGATGTGGTACGGCAAGGGGCCGGGGCTCGATCGCGCGGGGGATGCGATCAAGCACGGCAACGCCTACGGGTCGTCGCCGCACGGCGGCGTGCTGGTGGTCGCGGGCGACGACCACGGCTGCGTGTCGTCGTCGATGCCGCACCAGAGCGACCAGGCGATGCAGGCGTGGAGCATGCCGGTGGTGGCGCCGGCGAGCGTTGCCGAGTACCTGGAGTTCGGGCTCTACGGCTGGGCGCTGTCGCGCTACAGCGGCAACTGGGTCGGCATGACCGCGCTCTCGGAGGTGGTGGAGAGCAGCTCCACCGTGGACCTGGACCTGGTCGCCGCCCGCGTTGCGGCCTGGCAGGATGCAGAGACGGTGCGCCGCGCGACCGGTCACCAGCCGCCCGCGGACGGACTGCACTATCGCTGGCCCGACCTGCCGTCGCTGCGCATCGAGTCGCGGCTGGTCGACAAGCTCGCCGCGGCGGCCGCATTCGCCCGCATCAACTCGATCGACCGCGAGGTGATCGGCTCGCCCGGCGCCGCCGTCGGCATCGTCACCTGCGGCAAGGCGCACTACGACCTGATGGAGGTCCTCCGGCGCCTCGAGCTTTCGCCGGCCATGCTCGCGGCCGCCGGCATCCGGCTATACAAGGTCGGGCTCGCCTTCCCGATCGAGCAGCACCGGATCCGCGCGTTCGCACGGGGACTGCGGGAGATCCTGGTGGTGGAGGAGAAGGGGCCGGTGGTAGAGGCGCAGCTGCGCGATCTCTTCTACAACGCGCCGGCGCACGCGCGCCCGGCGATCGTCGGCAAGCGCGACGCCGAGGAGCGTCCGATGGTGGCGGCGATCGGCGAGCTGCGGCCGTCGCGCCTGATCGAGCTGGTGGCTCGCTGGCTCACCCGGCACTTCCCCGACCACGCCGGCTTTCGCGATGCGCAGCGCCATGTGCGCGACTTCACCGTGCCGGAGCTGCACTCCAATGCCGCCGACGCGGTGAAGCGGCTGCCTTACTTCTGCGCGGGCTGCCCGCACAACACCAGCACTCGCGTGCCCGAAGGCTCGTCGGCCCGCGCCGGGATCGGCTGCCACTTCATGGCCAGCTGGATGGATCGCGACACCGCCGGGCTCATCCAGATGGGCGGCGAAGGCGTCGACTGGGTCTCGCATGCCCGCTTCACCCGGGTGCCGCATGTTTTCCAGAATCTCGGCGACGGCACTTACTTCCACTCCGGCTATCTCGCCATTCGCCAGGCAGTGGCGGCGAAGGCCAACATCACCTACAAGATCCTCTACAACGACGCGGTGGCGATGACCGGGGGGCAGCCGATCGACGGCGTAACCAGCGTGGACGCGATCGCCCGCCAGGTGGAAAGCGAAGGCGTGAGGCGCGTGGTGGTGCTGTCCGACGACATCGGCAAGTACCGCGCCATCCGCCACCGTTTCCCGGATGACGTGGAATTCCATCCGCGGGAGGAGCTGGACGCGGTCCAGCGGCGGCTGCGCGAGCTCCCCGGGGTGACGGTGCTGATCTACGAGCAGACCTGCGCCGCGGAGAAGCGCAGGCGGCGCAAGAAGGGCCAGCTTCCCGATCCGGCGACCCGTGTCTTCATCAACGAGGCGGTGTGCGAAGGCTGCGGCGACTGCACCGTGCAGAGCAACTGCGTCGCCGTGCTGCCGGACGAAACGCCGCTCGGGCGCAAGCGCCGGATCGATCAGAGCGCGTGCAACAAGGACTACAGTTGCACCAAGGGCTTCTGCCCGAGCTTCGTGACGGTGACCGGCGGCACCGTGCGCAAGCGCGCCGGTGCGCTGCTCGGCGAGGCCGGCGATCCGGCGGGCGGCGCGGTGCTCGCCCGCTTCCAGGAGGCCGTGGCCGGCCTGCCGCTGCCGCCGGCGCACCGCTGGGACGCGCCCTACGACCTGCTGGTCACCGGCGTCGGCGGCACCGGGGTGGTGACGGTCGGGGCGCTGGTGGCGATGGCCGCGCACCTGGAGGGCAAGTCGGCGAGCGTGCTGGACTTCATGGGGTTCGCGCAGAAGGGCGGGGCGGTGCTC
>JAEWEW010000291.1 GCA_023389175.1 Pseudomonadota bacterium
TGAAGCGCGATATCGAGGTCGATCACGGCGCATCGAACCCGAAACGGGCGAGGATCTCGCGCGCGGGCGGCGTCGCCAGGAACCCGATGAACCGGGCCGCGAGCGCCTTCTGCCTGCTGTCGGAGACGATCGCCACCGGATAGGAGACCGGCGCATCGCCGGTCACGGTCTCGACCGCCTTGACCTTGTCCTTCATGATGGCGGCATCGGTGGCATAGACGAACCCCGCCGCCACTTCGCCGCGGCTCACGTAGTCGAGCACCTGGCGCACGTTGTCGGCGTATACGAGCTTGCGCTCGAGCCTGTCCCAGGCGCCGGCCGACGATAGCGCCTCCTTGGCGTAGCGGCCCGCCGGCACCGTGGCCGGCTTGCCGACGGCGATGCGCCTCACCTCGGGGCTTTCCAGGTCCTTCACCCCGGTGACGCCGGTGACGCCTTCTGCCGGCACGATCAGCACCAGCTTGTTGGTGGCGAAGTCGACTCGCGAAGCGGCATCGAAGAGCGACTGCGCGAGCCCCCGGTCCATGGTGGCCTGGTCTGCGCTGGCGTACACGTCCACCGGGGCCCCGTGTGCGATCTGCTGGAGCAGCACGCCGGATGCGCCGAAGTTGAAGCGCAGCGTCGCGCCGGGAACCTCCAATTCGAACCGGGCGCCGATCTCCTTGAACGCGTTGGTGAGGCTGGCAGCGGCCGACACCGTGATCGCCTGGGCCGAAGCATGGCCCGATGCCAGCAGGCCCAGGGCGAGTCCGGCCAGCGAGAACTTCGCCAGGGCGACTCCCGCCAGCGCGCGCCGGGCGGCGGCGTCAAGGACCGTGCAACTCCCACGGCGGAGCCGGGTGGAAGCACTCATGAGAGCGCTCCTTGCCGGCGAGCCGAGAACAGCCGGTTGGACAGCACGAGGATCAGGACCGAGACGATCGAGGTCACGATCACGAGCAGCAGCGCCTGGTCGTCCTCCCCCGCCTGGACCGCGTCGTAGATCGACATGGAAAGGGTCTGGGTCTGGTTCGGGATCGAGCCGGCCACCATGAGCGAGGCGCCGAACTCGCCCATCGCCCGGGCGAAGGCAAGCAGGCTGCCGGCCAGGATGCCGGGCCAGGCGAGGGGCAGGGTCACCCGCAGGAAGACGGACCAGGGCGACTGGCGCAACGTGCTGGCCGCTGCCTCGAGGTCGCGATCGACTCCGGCGAAGGCCGCGCTGGCCGACTTCATCACCAGTGGCAGCGCCACCAGCGCGGAGGCGACCACCGCGCCATGCCAGTTGAAGATGATGGTGTAGTCGAAGTGCTCGCGCAGCCAGGCGCCGAGCGGGCTGCGTCGGCCCGCCGCGACCAGGATCGCGTAACCCAGCACGGTGGGCGGCAGCACCAGCGGCAGCATGAAGATCGGCTCGAGCAGCCACCGCCCGGGCAGGCGGGTGCGGGCGAACAGCCAGCCGAGGGCCACCCCGGCCACCAGCGCGACCAGGGTGGCCACCGTCGCGACCTTGAGCGAGAGGGCCAGCGGAAACCAGTCGGTGGCCGCGATGGCTGCCAGCGTCGAATCCATGGGAGAGCCTTATATTCATCCGAATATAACGCAGTGGCGCGGCCGATGCCATGAAAGCGGCTCACCCCGCGGCTCACCCCCGGCTCAGTTGGCAAGCATTCCGGTCAGCGCTGCGATGTCCCTGGCCGCGGACTCGCGGGCCGTTCGCTCGATCGCGCGGTAGCGGCTGACGAGCTCGCGGCCGTTCGGCGTGACCGCCGCGCCGCCGCCGTGCCGGCCGCCCGCGGAGCCGATCACCGCCGGCTCCTTCAGCGCGCGGTTCAGCTCGTCCACCAGCAGCCAGGCCCGACGGTATGACATGCCGAGGCTGCGGGCGGCGGCCGAGATGGAGCCGGTTTCGGCGATCGCCTCCACCAGCGCCACCTTGCCCGGGCCCACGGCGATACCGTCATCACGGTAGATCCGTAACCTGAACTGGGTTCTTGTCGTCATTCGGTGTCGGAGGAGGACACGAAGTGTGGCTACTATGCACTGCCGACTTGCCCCCATCGAATCGCAGACGGATTCTATGGTCGTCGGACGGAGCATTCGCGGCGCATTTCCTGGCCGCCGCGGCGGTGCCGTCCGTCCGGCACGGGAAACCGCCATTCGATTTTGAACCGGCCTCATCGTCGGCGCGACTTATGGTTGTCCCAGCTTCGCGACGTAACGATCAGGAGGCTTACATGAGCACGATGGCTGCAGTGCGCCGCTTCTTCGACAGGGCGCCTCGTTTCTCGGAGCTGGCCCGTGCCATGGCGAAGTTCTCGCGGGAGGACTTCCGCCTGCCGCTCACGCCGGCCAACTTCCTCGCCTTCGTCGAACGCGAAGCCGGCGACCTGGACGAGGAATCGATGCTGGAATATTGCCGCACGCATCTGGGCTATGCCGGTGCCTGGAACCTCGGCATCGAGCTCGAGGTCCGCACCTGCTGGCGGCTTGCCTGCACGCTGGATCACTGGCAGGACCTGATCCAGGGCGCGCCCACGCTCGACGAGACCGCCGACGAAGCCACCGCGGTACGGCACGAGGAGGCCCGCGAAGAGGCGCTGGTGGGCTGAGGACACCGGCATCCGACGCTTCGACTGGCGCCGGACAGCCTGCGCCCGGCCGCGAGACGGCGCGCCTGCCGTGCACGCGATCACGTCGACCGGTACCATCCGGGCATGCTGACCGCCACCGAACTCCTCTCCGCCATGGACCAGTGCCGTTTCGCCGCCCCCGCGGGCCGCGAGCGGTTCGATGACCTGGCCGCCGCCCGGCGCATCCAGGCCGACATCAACCGGCTGCGGCTGGAACGCGGCGACAAGCCGCTCGGCTACAAGATCGGCTTCACCAACCGCAACCTCTGGCCGGTCTACGGCGTATCGGCCCCGATCTGGGCGCCGCTGTGGGACAAGACCGTCTTCCAGTCGGATGCCGGCCCGTCGGTGCAGATCCCGCAGGTGGCGCTGGACCAGATCGGCAAGCCGCTCGCCTCGTTCAGCCTGCCCCGGATGGAGCCGGAGGTGGTGCTGGGCCTGCGCAAGGCGCCGGCGAGCGACTCGCTCCAGGATGTCGCCGAAGCGGTGGATTGGGTGGCGCACGGCTACGAGATCGTGCAGAGCGCCTGGCCCGACTGGAAATTCTCGGCGGCCGAGGCCTTCGCGGCGCAAGGCATGCACGGCGCCCTGCTGATCGGCCCGCGTCGGCAGGTGCTGGTCCATGGCCAGTTGCCCGCGTTCCTCGCCGCGGTGCGGGTCAACCTGACCTGCAACGGTGACGTCATTGCCGACGGCGACGGCACGGCCGTGCTCGATGGACCGATCCAGGCGCTCGGCCACCTGGTGCGTATGCTGCAGGAGAACCCGCCGGACGACGCCTTCCGCCTCGGTCCCGGATCGATCGTCACCACCGGCACGCTGACCGATGCACAGCCGCTGTTGAAGGGCCAGCATTGGGCGACCGGCGTGAGCTCGTCCGCCCCGCCCGCGATCGCGAGCAGCACGCTGGCCGCGCCGCTCGTCGATCTCAGCATGCGGACGTAGCCGGCTGTCGCCGGACCTCACGCCGGCCCGCGCCAATCCACCGTTCGGCGGCAGGAGATCGTGCGCGGCGGTGTCGGACGGCGTAGTATTGAATCGATGGCGGGAACTCCGCCATGAGCGGCGGGCGCCCCGGACCGGCCGTGCGACAGACCTGATTCGAGACGAACATGCCGGAAATCACCCCCGCCCAGCGCACCGCCACCACTGCCAAGGTGATCCTGGGCGCCGGCGTGCTCGCGTGGGGATCGGCGCTGCTGCGCGGATCGGTGGTGGCCACCGTCATCGCCGGCGTGCTGCTGGTCTTCGGTGGCGCCCTGCTGATCGCGGCACGCCGCGAGGCCTGAGCGGTCCTCGCGCGCGGCGCGACGCCGGACGGCCGGTGCGCCGCCGGAACCGGCGGACCATCCCGCCCTGTCCCGATAGAACCCGCCCTGCCGGGGCAACCGGCAGGACAAGATCGACATGACCTTCACCGCCATCCGAATCGACGACCTGGCGCTGGACCAGGAGCTGACCGACGACGCGACCGTCGGGCCGGAACTCGCCCAGGCCGCGCATGCCTATCGCTCGACCCCCCGCGCGCTCGTCTGGCGCAACCCGTCGTCGGACTGGCAGCTGTTGGTGGTCCTGCTGCCGCTCGCCACCCGCCTCTCGCTGATGACCAATCCGATCTTCGGACGACTGGTGCGGGACTGGGGCATGGGCATCCGCTTCATCGGCGTGGATGCCGAGCAGTCGGTCTACGATTTCCGGGACCTGCTGCACCAGCGCGCGCTCGCCAAGCTGGTCAAGGCGCTTGCCTGCTTCGTCGAGCAGTCGCCGATCACCGGCCCGGCCGGCGGCGCGGACCATCCCGCCCTCGACACGCTGTTCTCGGTGCTGGCCGACGACATGCTCACCATCCTCGAGGCGCGCCGGGACGACTGGCGCCGGCATCTCGCGCGCGAGGACCGGCTGGCGATCGACCGCATCGGCAGCGACCAGGCGCCCGGCGGCCGCAGCCTGTTCGACCGGCGCACCCGCTTCCCGGACTTCCTCGCGCAACTGCGCCAGGCGTTGCGGCTGCAGCTGATCGACGTGGAGTTCTACGGGCGCGTGCTGCGCTCGATCGACCTGCGCGAGGACAGCGTCGAGTCGCGGGTGCTTGCCATCCTCGAAGGCGCGCTGGATCCGGTCACGCTCGCCAAGCTCGGCCGCACGCGCATCGGGCCGCACCTCGGCTGCTACAACTGGCTGCGGCTGGAGCCGCGCCTCGCCGCGCACCGCGCCTCGGTGCTGTACAAGATGCCGGTGCTCGCCCAGTTCCTGGCCGACCAGGGGCTCTGCGGTGCGGCGCCGGACCGGCGTTCGGTATTCGCCCGGCAGATCGCCGCGGGCAACCACGGGCCGGCGCAGGCGTCCGCGGCGGCGGCCGACGCGCGCCACGACGAAGCCAGCCTGCGCGCCCTGCTGCGGGCGATCGATTCCGGCCAGGACCGCTGGGTGATCGAATCGCTCGCCCGGTACTTCCGGGTCTCCGACAACCTGGTGCGAACGCTGTGGCGCAACTGCCCGGCCGCACTCGGCGCGCCGCCGGAGTGGCACCTGCGTCAGATATTGCTGGCCCTCAACGAGCGGCCGGAGCGCATCTGGCCGGCGGATGCCGCCGGCTGGCTGGAGTTCAAGTCCTCGGCAGTACCGGCGGCCATCGGGCCGCGGTAGGCGGCAAGCTTCGCTGCCACGTCGAGCGCGCGGTTCGGCTCGTCCTCGGCCGCTGCAGCCGGCCCGGGGCCGGCCGGCGATGATGGCGCTGCCGGCGCTACCCCCGCTACTCCCGCCGCCGCCGGCGCGGCCGCCGAAGCGGCGGTCCCTTCCTGCGCCGCGATGTCGTCATCCGTTGCCACGGCCGCCGGCACGGAGTCATCCGGGCTGCCGTCCTGGGATGCCGACCCGCTCGCCAATGCGATGCGGGATGCCTCCGGCGCGCCGTCCCGCAGGCCGGTACCCTCGAAGCGGCCGAGCGCGAACGTCCTGAGGAAGGCCTCGCCGTCACGACGGCCGAGATCGTAGGTCTTCAGGTAGCGCGCCGGCGAGGTGTAGTCCCAGCTGGACGCGGGCACGCGTTCCGAGGGCTGCACGTAGACCCGGCCGTCACGCGCGAAGACCGGCGCCATGCCCCGGTAGCGCCGGGTGGCGAGCACCAGCGTCTGGCCCGGCACGTCCGCGACCGTGTCGATCGGCACGTTGTCCATCAGCCCGCCGTCGAGGCACGGCTCGCCGTCGAGCAGCTCGACCGGCGTGAACGGCGGCGTGCAGCTCGACGCCATCAGCAGGTCGATCAGCTCGCGTTCGCCGCGGCAGTCCTGCACGCGGCGGATCTCGTGCCTGAAGCCCAGCCGCTCGCCGAGCCCGGCATGCAGCGAGCCATGCCAGTACTTCTCGACGTTGTAGGCGACCAGTCCCTTCAGCACCGCCCTGCCCGGACTCATCCCGGGCGGCAGCCGCGCCACCAGCACGCGGATCTCGGGCGCGCGCCACATCAGCTGGCGGAAGTGCTCGCCGCCCAGCAGCGCCCGCAACGCCTTGCGATAGATGGCGGCATGCGGCATCAGGCGCTCGCCGCGCCGCAGGAGGTTGAGCCAGTTGACGTTGCTGCGCACATGCGCGAGCTCGCGCTCATACCAGGCGAGCGCGCGCTTCGAATCGTTGGCATGGAGCAGGCAGGCAGTGACCGCACCGGCCGAGACCGCGCCGATGACCCGTGGATGCAGCTCGATTTCCCCGGCGACGGTGTCCCAGAACCCGGCCTGCCACCAGCAGCGATGCCCTCCGCCGGCGAACACCACCTTGTCAAACATTGAATCGCCCTCGCAGGCTCGCCGGGATCGCTGCCATCACCAGCGGAATTCTAGAGCAGTGCGTAGGTCGTGGTGGCATGCGCAGCCAGCTTTCGGTCCGCGCCGGCGATCTCGATCTCTCCGAAGGCAAGCGTGCGGCCCGGCTTGAGCACGCGCGCGAGCACCCGCACGTCGCCGGCCGACACCGGTCGCATGAAGCTGATGGTCTGCCCCACGGTGGTCATCGGGCGGAACTCGCCAAGCTGGCCCGCGATCGCGATCACCATCGCGGTGTCGGCCGCGGCCATGAGCGCCTGCCCGCAGATGGTGCCGCCTTCACGGCAGAGCCTGCGATCGAACGGGAGCACGAGCACCGCCTCGCCGCCGCCGACCTGCTCCGGGCGCAGGCCGAGCGACTGCACCCACGGGGCGAAGAGGTCGGCGAGCCAGCGCCTCGCCTGTTCCACCATCGCGTCGGTGCTCCCCGATGGGCCCTGGTTCCCTGCCGTCATGCGTCTTTCCCCCGGTTGGCCTCGGCGACCAGCGCCGGATTGAAGCGCGGATCGTTGTACATCTTGAACTGGCGATAGACCTTGAAGTAGGCGCGGCCGGCGCGGCAGTCCTCGATCAGCCGGTCATAGCAGCCGGCAAGGTCGTCGCGCTGGGCAACCAGGCGCGCGAGTCGCGTCCGGCTCGCCTCCCGGTGCGCATCGTCGACGTCGCCGCGGCGCGTCTGCAAGGCCATCGCGTGGACCTTGAGCGCGAGGATCGAGAGCCGGTCGATCATGCTGCCCGCGGTCTCGCTGTTGAGCCGCGCCGAGGGTCCGGGCGTGCTGACCGGCGCATCGTTGGCGGCCGACGACCGGTCCACCAGTCCGAGCGCGACCAGCAGCAGCTCGTCGACGCGCTCGGTCGCGTCGTTGCGCGCCTGGTTGAAGCCGTCGATGTTGCGCTTGTTGCCGGCGATATCGCTGTCGGAGACGCGCGTGCGACGCGCGAGATCCTCCTCGGCCCACAGCAGGCAGTTGTAGCGGTGGTTGGTGGCGATCCACTGCCAGAGCATCGCCGAAGCGTCCGCGGGCGTGCGCGGCTCCGCCGCTGGACCGGCCGCGGATTCCGCAGCCGCCTGCACCACCGCCTTCACGACCGCCTCGTCCGCCGGCCATCCCGCGCGGGCGAGGCAGGCTTCATGGAAAGCGACGATCGCCGCGCCGGCCGGCAGCCGGGCGTCGCTGCCCGGCGGTGTCTTGTCCATCGTCGCTTGGCTCCATAATGATGGCCAGATGAGACCCGATTATCGCCAATGCGCCCGGTGATCGTCCGGCTGCCCAACTGGGTGGGGGATGTCGTCATGTCGCTGCCGGCGCTGACGCACCTGACGCAGGTCGGCTTCTCGCCGATGCTGGTCGGAAAGGGATGGTCCCGGTCGCTGCTCGCTGGCCACGGCTGGGAAACCCATGCCCGGGCGGAGGGACTGCGCGAACGTGTCGCGCAGCTGCACGAGCTGCATCGCCGGGCGGCCCGGCAGGACGCCCGCTTCGGTGCGCGCCTCAATACCCTGCTGCTCACCAACTCCTTCTCGAGCGCCTTCGAGGCCTGGCTCGCGCGACTGCGCCCGGTGGGGTATCGCCAGGACGGGCGCGGCTGGATGCTCTCGGCCGCCCTGCAGCCGCCACGCGATCCGGTGCACGAGTCCACCCGCTTCTGGCGGCTCGCCACCCTGCTGAGCGGCAGCGACATGCCGCAGCCGGCGCAGCTGCGGCTGCAGGTCGCGCCGCTTGCGCAGCAGGCGGCCGACATGCTGCTCGCGCAGCATGCGCTCGGCGGCCACTTCGCCTGCATCGTGCCGTTCGCGACCGGGACGCTGCAGGGCCGGCCGAAGGCATGGCCCGCGTTCCCGGATTTCGCGCGATGGCTGCGCCAGCTCCTGCCGGTGGTGGTGGTGCCGGGGCCCGGCGGCGAATCGGCGCTTGCGCATTCGCAGTTTCCGGAGGCGATCGCCCTCGAGGGCATCGACCTCGGAACCTATGCCGGGGTGCTGCGGCGGGCCCGGCTGGTAGTCGCGAACGATACCGGGCCCGCGCACATCGCCGCCGCGGTCGGGGCGCCGCTGCTCTCGGTGCTCGGGCCGACGGACCCGGTGCGCCACCGGCCATGGGGCGCCCATGTCAACGTGGTGCAGCAGCAGCCATGGCCGACGCTGGAGCAGGTCACCGCCGAGGCGCGACGCATGCTGGAGGATCCGTACCGGCCGGCCGCCTGAGCCCGGCCGGCCACGTATACTCGGCGCGCTCACGGTGCTCGCCGCTCCGGCAACGGACGGCGGTTAAACGGGAAGCAGTGAGGCGAGGCGCGTCTGTTGCGACGCTCACCGCCCAAACTGCGCTGCCCCCGCAACGGTAAGCAGGTCGGCCGCCTTCATCGGCGGCGACGGATTTCTCATCGGCCACTGGCGGTCGCGTCCATCGGCAACGGACGCGCGCCGGGAAGGCGAGGATCCGATGCCTGCCAGCCCGGATACCGGCCGTGGGTTGCCCGGCGCGTCCGTGCATCGCCGCTCATGTCGGCGCGCAGGCGTGTCCGGATCCACTGGCCGTCCCGCGGGGATGCGGGGCCCACCGGAGCATCGCATGCCTCACCCCCTCGTCCGATCGCCGCATCCGCCGCGACAGGCCCTCGTCTGGCGGGCTCGCCCCCTGCCCGTGCTCGTCCCCGGCATCCTGCTGGCCGGCCCGCTGCTCGCCGCATCCGCCGACGCGCGCGCGGAGGAAGACCACCAGCGCCATGCGGCCGCCACGATGCCGGGCATCGTCGTGACCGCGACCCGATCGCCGGAACCCGCGGCCGACCTGGTCGCCGACGTCACGGTGATCGAGACTGACCTCGGCCGTCGCGCACCGGCGCTGCCGCAATTGCTGCGCTTTGCCGGCGGCGTGCAGACGACGGTGCACGGGAGCCCGGCCGGTACCAGCGGGCTGCTGATCCGCGGCGGCAGCATCGGCCACACCCTCACGCTGATCGAGGGCTTCCGCGTCTCGTCGGCCTCCCTCGGCCACACCACCTTCGAGGGCCTGCCGATCGCGCATGTCGACCGGGTCGAGATCCTGCGCGGCCCCGCATCCGCGCTCTACGGCGCCGACGCGCTCGCCGGCGTGGTGCAGCTCTTCGTTCCCACCGCCCGGCCCGGCCTGCACAGCGAGGCCGAGGTGTCGGTCGGCGAGCAGGCCGGCCGCCGCATCGTCGCCGGCCTGGCCGGCGGCAGCGAGGCAGTCACGGCCGGGGTGCGCGTGAGCCGCGAGCGCAGCGACGGCTTCAACGCCACCACGCCGCGCAACTTCGCGTTCAACCCGGATCGCGACGGCTACCGGCGCGAGGCGCTGTCGGCGCATGTCGACGCGCGGCTCGGCAGCGGCACCCGCCTGCGTGCCATCGCGCTGCACGGCCGACTGCGCGCCGACTTCGACGACGGCGATTTCTTCGGCGCGCGGACCGACCACCGTACCGAGTTGGTCGGCCTCGTCGGCAGCCATGCGCTGGACGACGCGACCGACATCGGCCTGCGGCTCGGCCAGACCGTCGACCGCTCCGACACCCGGGCCCGGTTTCCCGGTGATTTCCGCAGCCGCCAACTGCAGTACGGCGTGGACGCGACCCGCCGCATCCTGCCCGGCCACCGGCTGAAGCTGCTGCTCGAGCGCCTGGAGGAAAAGGTGACCAGCGGCGCCTACGAAGGCGACCGGTCGCCGCGCCGGACCACCGACTCGGTCGGGCTGGTGTATCTCGGCGAAGCCGGTCGCCATCGCGTCCAGGCAAGCCTGCGGCATGACGACAGCGACCAGTACGGCGGCCAGACCAGCTATACCGTCGCCTACGGCTACCACCTCACCCCGGGGCTGCGCGCCGGCGCAAGCCATGCAACCGGCTTCCATGCGCCGGGCTTCAACGATCTCCACTTCCCCAACTACGGCCGCCCCACGATCCGGCCGGAACGCTCGCGCGCCAGCGAGGTCGGTCTCTACTGGAACGCGCCCGGCCGCGCGCCGGTGGCTGCGGCCGACGGCCGGCCGCCCGGCGGCAGCGCGCAAGCAGCGACCGGATGGCACGCAAAGGCAGTCGTGTTCGAGTCACGAGTGCGCGACCTGATCACGTTCACGGCAGTCTGCCCGGATCCGGACCCGCGCTTCAGCTTCGGCTGCGCCGACAACGTGGATCGTGCCCGCATCCGCGGCCTCGGGCTCGCGCTCGGCAACGACCGGATGGTCGCGCGCGGCGACGGATCGGGAACCGGCACCGGGCTCGCCTGGCATCTCGGCGTCGACTTCCTGGATCCGCGCAACCTCGCGACCAACGGGCTGCTCGCGCGTCGTGCCAAGCGCCAGTTGACCGCCGGCATCGCCTGGGGCATCGGCGACGTCATGCTCGCCGCCGACCTGCTGGTCGCGAGCCGACGTTACGACGACGCGGCCAATGCGCGTCCGCTTGGCGGCTATGCGCTGGTCGACCTGAGCGCGGCCTGGCGGCTGGCACGCGGCTGGCAGGCCTTTGCCACGGTCGGGAACGTCGGCGACCGCGCCTACGCCACCGCGGCGGACTATGCGCAGCAGGGGCGCCTCGTGATGGTGGGCGCTCGCTACCAGGGGACGCACTGACAGGTCGTGCCCCTGCCCCGTTCTCGCCGCCTCCCTCCCGCCGCGCCCCTCCCGCCGCGTCCCGCCGTGATTCCCGGCGATGGGTCAGCGGCTGCGGGCGAGGATCCGGTCCGCCTCGATGCGCCAGTCGGCGCTGCGCGCGAAGCCCGGCTCACCGCGGCGGCCGAACACGCCCGCGTCCGCGAGGTCCGCGATCCAGGCCTGCCGCTCGGCGGTACCCGCGGCCGACCATGGCTCGAGCCCCGCCTCCTCGACGGTGCGCGCCACCTCGCGCACTTCCTCGGCACGGCGCCGGCCGTGCTCGATCACCCGCTGGAAGAAGTACGTCGCCTGCCGCTCCCAGTCGATGCCCGGGAAGGTCTCGTAGAGCGACGCGATCACCTCCTCCTCCACGCCATGGGCGCGCGCCGTCGTCAGCGCCTCGATCACCATCGCCTCCAGCCCCTTGATCATGACGCTGCGGCACATCTTGGTGGCCGAGGCAATGCCCAGCCGGTCGGAAGCGACCCGGGCCGCGAAGCCGAGCGCCGCGAGGCCTGGCTGGAGGGCGCCGGCGCTTGGCCCGCCCAGGAGCAGCGGCACCCGCAGCCGATGCGGCGGCACCGACGTCATCACCGCGCCTTCGACGTAGCGCCCGCCAGCGGCATCGACGATCGCAGCGGCACGCTGCTTGGCCCCCGGCGAGGCGGAGTTGAAATCGAGGAAGAACGCGCCCGGCCGCAGGCCCGGGGCGCAGGCCTCGGCGACCGGCACCGCCTGGCTCGCCGTCACCGCGCTGATCACCAGGTCGGCCGCTGCCGCGAGGCCGGCATGGGAAGCAGCGAGCTGGATGCCGTGCTGGCGCGCATGCTCGCGCAGCGGCACGGCGGCCGCCGCGTCGTCCAGCTTGATGTCGAAGGCGGTCACCGCCCGCCCCTGGGCCCGCAGGTCTTCACCCAGGATGCGGCCCACCTCGCCGTAGCCGACGAGGCCGATCTGCCAGGCATTCATCGCACTCACCTCCCTTGCGACCGCAGGAGCGCGTCGAGCCGCGGATAGACGCGTCGCGCGTTGCCTTCGTAGATGCGCTGGCGCTCCTCCGCGGTGAGGTCCGCCGCCTCGATGTAGCGGCGGGTGTCGTCGTAGTGGTGGCCGGTTTCCGGATCGATGCCGCGGACCGCGCCGATCATCTCGGAGGCGAACAGGATGTTGTCCACCGGGATCACGCCGGTGAGCAGGTCGATGCCGGGCTGGTGGTACACGCAGGTGTCGAAGAACACGTTGCCCAGCAGGTGCTTCACGAGCGGCGGCCGGCCGATTTCCTGCGCCAGGCCGCGAAACCGTCCCCAGTGGTAGGGCACCGCGCCGCCGCCGTGGGGAATCACGAACCGCAGGGTGGGAAAGTCCGCGAAGAGATCCGCTGTGAGGCACTGCATGAAGGCGGTGGTGTCCGCGTTCAGGTAGTGCGCCCCGGTGGTGTGGAAACAGGCGTTGCAGCTGGTGGAGACATGGATCATCGCCGGGATGTCCAGCTCCACCAGCTTCTCGTAGATCGGATACCAGTGGCGGTCGGTCAGCGGCGGCTCCCGCCAGTGGCCGCCGGACGGGTCCGGATTGAGATTGACCGCGACGAAGCCGTATTCCTGCACGCAGCGCTCGATCTCCGGCAGGCAGCTCCGGGGATCCACGCCGGGGGACTGCGGCAGCATCGCTGCCCCGACGAAATGCCTCGGGTAAAGCCGGGCGACGCGATGGCAGAGCTCGTTGCAGATTCCCGCCCACGCGGCGCTCGTCTGGAAGTCGCCGATGTGATGCGCCATGAAGCTCGCGCGCGGCGAGAAGATCGTCAGGTCGCAGCCGCGCTCGCGCATCAGCCGCAACTGGTTGCCTTCGATCGACTCGCGCAGCTCGTCGTCGCCGATCCTCAGGTCTGCCGCGCGCGGTGCCTCCGAAGGATTGTCCAGGGCGGCCACCTGCCGCTTGCGCCACGCCTCCAGCGCCTTCGGCGCGGTGGTGTAGTGGCCGTGGATGTCGATGATCATGAAAGGCTCCGATGAAATGGCGGCGGCCCGAAGCAATGGCGACCGCGATTCGGCCGCCGGCGCTGACAGGCGCTACGATACGCCATACCGCGAACCGACAAGGACAGTCCATGAGCGTGGATTTCGAATCGATCCGGCACCGCGTGCCACCGGTCGGCATGCCGTTCGAGCTGAGGAAGATCGGCCACGTGGTGCTCAACGTGAGTGATCTGCAGCGCTCGGTGGACTTCTACACCGGGTTGCTCGGCTTTCGCGTTTCCGACGTCTACACCGAGGACATCATGCCGGGCGGCATGGTGTTCATGCGCTGCAATGCGGACCACCACGGCGTCGCGCTCGTCGGCGGACTCGAACCCGGCCGCGTCAACCAGGACCTGAACCACATGGCATTCGAGGTCGCCTCGCTCGACGAGGTGATCCGTGCGCGGGACCATCTGCGCGCCAACGGGGTGCCGATCGACTTCGAAGGACGGCGCCGGGCCGGCGTCCAGATCGCGGTGGAGTTCCGCGATCCCGACGGCCACCGGCTCGAGATCTACTGGGGACTGGACCAGGTCGGCAGCAACGGCACCGTCCGGCCGGCCACGGAGTGGAAGGGCGCCCACAGCCTGGCACAGGCCATCGCCGAGCCGGTCAACGGCCAGGACACCACACTGCGGGATCGGAGCCTGAAGCCCTGACCGGCGTGCGGCCTGGCACGGTGCGCGGCCCGTGCCGGCTTGTCGCTGCCGGCTTGTCGCTGCCGGCTTGTCGCTAACGGCGCAGCTTGCCGCGGGCTACCGGGCAGCCTTCCCGGCCGGCTCCGACCGCCCTGCGCGAACTCGTCCGAGGTACCGGCAGATCGCTTCGCCGGCCTCGAGCGTGCGTGGCGTCGTCCGGGAAACGGCGTCGCCGTCCACCAGGAACAAGAAGTCTCCGGCCACCGCCGGCAGCCCGGGAAACCGCCGCCACTGTTGCAGCGGATCGCGTCCGCCGGGTTGGGGCCCGGCGGCCAGGATCGCCTCCGGCGCGGCGACCACGACCGCCTCGATGCCGATCCGGGGCACCAGCTCGGGCCGATCGCCGAAGACGTTGACGCCCCCGCAGCGGCCGATCAGGTCGCTGATCCAGTGGCGGTCATTGACCGTCATCAGCGGCGCGTCCCAAACCTGGTAGAAAACGCGTACCGCCGCGCCGCCTTGGCGGCCGCCTTCGCCGCCGCGTTCGCCGCCGCCCTGCGCCGCCGGCCCCAACTGCCGCAGCCGCCGGCGGAAGTCCTCGGCGGCGGCCTTCCCATCGGATCCGAACAGCATGCCCAGGCGCTCCAGGGTCGTCGCGATGCCGTCGAGCGTCCCGATCCGGCTGTGATAGACCGGGATGCCAAGGCGCCGCAACGACGCCAGCGACCGCGCATCGTTGCCACCCTCCCAGGCCAGGACGAGGTCCGGACTGGACGCGAGGATGGCTTCCACCGACAGCCCGCTGGAATCGCCGATCCGCGGCAGCGCGCGCGCCGCCTCCGGCTGATCGCTGCCGCTCACCACGGCGACCAGCCGGTCGCCGCCACCGGCGGCGAAAGCGAGCTCGACGAGCGCCGGCGAGAGGGCGACCACCCGCTGCGCCGGCCGGGGCAAGGAGACGTCGCGGCCGGCGTCGTCCGTTACCACGACCGGGCCGGGCCGGCTCGCCGCCGGGCCGGCTGCCGCAGCCGGCATCGTGACGCCCACCAGGAAGACGGACGCGAGGAACATGACCGCCCGGAGGTGTCCGGCTCCCGCCGCCAGGCCGGGGCGCCCATCCCGAATGTCCGACGGTCGTGATGTCTGCACTTGCGAAGCCCGGCTCTTTCTGCTCAAATGCCAATCGTTCGCATTTGCTTTGGCAGCACCCGGAGTCCCGGTACCGACATGATCGTGTGCAACTGCTTCAACATCCGTGAGCGGGACCTGGCCGAGCTGGCCAGCGAAGGCCGCGATTGCCTCAGGTCCGTTCGCGAGGCCACCGGCCTTGGCACCAACTGCGGCAAGTGTATTCCCGAGGCGCGCGAGATCCTCGCCGCCAAGCCCATGGCGCAGCGGGTTGCACAGATGGATCCGCGGGTTGCACAAATGGATCTCTCCCTCGTGCCGATGGTTACGCCGATCGCCGCCTGAGCTCCACGCCGCCGCACGCGTCGCGGGATTCCACCCGCGCACGCCGCCGGCGCCGCCGCGCCAGGGCCGGGCGCGCCGACACCTTCGGCGCCTCCGATGGTCTCCGATCCTGCCTGCACCCCCCGGTTAGAATCACCACTGGCTCCGTTGACCGGCCGCGCGCCGGCGTCGGCCCGCGAATCCGCCGAGGAGAGTTGCAGTCATGCGCGGAGACAAGAAGATCATCGACCTGCTGAACAAGCAGCTCACCAACGAGCTGACCGCGATCAACCAGTACTTCCTGCATGCGCGCACCGCGACGCACTGGGGATTCGAGCGCCTCGGCGAGAAGATCTACGACGAATCGATCGGCGAGATGAAGCATGCCGACCGGCTGGTCAAGCGCATCCTGCTGCTGGACGGGCTGCCCAACCTGCAGGCCCTCAACAAGCTGCACATCGGCGAGAACGTGCCGGAGATCCTGCAGGCGGACCTGGGGCTGGAGCGGGCCGCCTACCAGCATGTGAAGCAATCCATCCCGCAGATGGAGGCCGCCGGCGATTTCGTCTCGCGCGAGCTGTTCGTCGACATCCTGGACGACACCGAGCAGCACATCGACTGGCTGGAGACCCAGCTGGCGCTGATCGACAAGATCGGCCTGCAGAACTACCAGCAGTCGATGATGGGCGAGGGTGAACCGGACTAGGCAGCAGGACCACGCAAGCATGGCGGTAGCCTCATCATCCCAGCAGCAGCCGGCCGGCGGCTGCCCGTTCAGCCCCCGCGCCGAGGCGTTCGATCCCTTCGAGGACGCCTACCAGCAGGATCCGCCGGACTATGTCCGCTGGTCGCGGGACCAGGAGCCGGTCTTCTTCAGCCCGAAGCTCGGCTACTGGGTGGTGACCCGCTACGACGACATCAAGGCGATCTTCCGCGACAACATCACCTTCAGTCCCTCGAT